>NZ_CP095554.1:3831714-4201321 GCF_023078375.1 Roseomonas gilardii subsp. gilardii
GACATGCCGGTGGACATGCTGATCCTCCACTACACGGACATGGAAAGCGGCGCGGCGGCCATCGAGCGGCTGCGCGACCCGGTGGCCAAGGTCTCCTCCCATTATGTCGTGGAGGAGGACGGGAGAATCTTCCGGCTGGTGCCGGAGCACCGCCGCGCCTTCCATGCCGGCATCTCCCACTGGCGCGGGCACGACACGCTGAACGGCCGCTCGATCGGCATCGAGGTGGTCAATCCCGGCCATTCCTGCGGCTACCGCCCCTTCCCCGCCCTGCAGATGGCCGCCCTCTGCGACCTCTGCCTGGAGATCCTGTCCCGCTGGCCCATCCCGGCCCGCAACGTGGTCGGCCATTCCGACGTGGCGCCGGACCGCAAGATCGACCCGGGCGAGCTGTTCGACTGGCAGGGCCTGGCCGCCAACGGCGTCGGCCTCTGGCCCGCCGGCGTGTCCGGCCATTCCACGCGGCCGCGCCAGGACGGCACGGCCCGTGCCCTGCCGCTCCTCCGGGCCATCGGCTACCCGGTCGATCCGGCGCGGCCGGATGTCGTCCTGTCCGCCTTCCAGCGCCACTGGCGGCAGGAAACCGTTTCGGGGGAGGCCGACTCGGGCACGCTCGCCCGGATCGAGGCCGTCGCCGCGCTCTGCGGCATCGCGCCCGGCGACTGACAGGCGGCTTCCGCTCCGCCGGCCCAGTCTGGTTGGGCGGCTTGCGCCGATTCGCCGGAAGCCCCATACCCCGCCTCGCCAGATGGTCGGACGGCCGCGGTCCGGGCTCAGCCCGAATCGAGGAAAGTCCGGGCTCCACGGAAAAGCGGTGCCGGCTAACGGCCGGCGGGGGTCAAACCCCAGGGAAAGTGCCACAGAAAACAGACCGCCCGGCCGGACCGGTGCCCTCGTGGCGCCGCAACCCTGCCGGGTAAGGGTGAAAAGGTGCGGCAAGAGCGCACCGCGCCCCCGGCAACGGGGGCGGCACGGTAAACCCCACCGGGAGCAAGACCGAATAGGGGCGGCCGGCGAGCGCGGCGGATTCGTCCGTTCCGCGCCGGCGCAGGGGTTTTTCCGCCTCGCCGCCCGGGTTGGTCGCGTGAGGCGCGCCGCGAGGCGCGTCCCAGAGGAATGGTCGTCCACCGTCCGAGAGGGCGGTGACAGAACCCGGCTTACAGACCATCTGGCGCCCACCCCCTCCCAACCACCCGTATAAGTTGTTGTTTCGCTGGGTCGCCGCTTGAAGCAAGCGCCGCAAACCCCTGTTTTTTCATGTGTCACGCCGGCAACACTGCCCCGTAACCACGCACCATCTCGTGCAGGGCTCGTCTTCGTCCTTGGCGGGGCTCCATTGCCCATGATATCCCGTGTCATCCCGTGAGGCTCAGATCCTGAGGGGGGCTGAGGGGCCTGCGGGTGGTCGGGCGAGCCGGTGGGATCGGGGGTCCCGCCGGCCGCTGTCCCGACCGGATCAGGGGGCTGGCCGGACCGCGCCTGCGCCGCCCCTGGAACCCTTGGGGGAGGGGGATGATCGACGCGCATGTCCCTCTTCCTGGGCACCATCACCAACAAGCTGGACAAGAAGGGGCGAGTCTCCATTCCCGCCCCGTACCGCTCCCTGATGGCCCGCCTGGGCGTCGAGGAACTGATCCTGCGCCCTTATCACCTGGACCCCTGTGTCGAGGGCTGGCCGCAGAGCGCCTTCGAGCAGTATTCCGCCGATGCCCAGCCCGCCGATCCTTTCGAGGACCCGCAGGACGACCTGTTGCTGACCCTCTTTTCCCAGGCCGAGAGCATCCGCCCGGATTCCGAGGGCCGCGTGGTGCTCAGCGAGGCTTTGATCGCCCATGCCAACCTCACCGAGAGCGTGGCCTTCGCCGGGCTGGGCAAGAAATTCCAGATCTGGGAACCCAGCACGCTGAAGGAACGACAGGCCGCCGCCATGAAGGCACGGCAGGAGAAGCAGCGCGCCCGCGAGGCCCTGCAGACCGCCCTGGGCATCGACGGCCGCCGGGGCGGCAGGGACGAAGCATGAACGGGGGCATGAGCGGGGACATGAGCGACGGACTCGATTTCGCCCGGCGCCAGGGCCATGCCCCGGTGATGCTGCGGGAGGTGCTGGCCAGCCTCGCCCCGCGCGACGGCGGCCACTACCTCGACGGCACGTTCGGCGGTGGCGGCTATACCGCCGCGATCCTGGAGGCCGCGGACTGCACCGTCTGGGCGGTGGACCGCGACCCGGACGCGATCGCCCGCGGCGCCGCCCTGGCGGAACGCTTCGCCGGCCGCCTGCGCCTGATCCCCGGCCGCTTCGGCGACCTCGCCGGGCTGGCCGCCGAACACGGCATCCCGCCGCTGGACGGCGTGGTCTTCGATCTCGGCGTCTCCTCCTTCCAGCTCGACCAGGCCGAGCGCGGCTTTTCCTTCCGCGCCGATGGGCCGCTCGACATGCGGATGGAGCGCGAAGGACCCTCGGCGGCCGATCTGGTGAACAGCCTGCCCGAGCGCGAGCTGGCCGACATCCTCTGGCAACTGGGCGAGGAGCGGCATTCCCGCCGCGTCGCCCGCGCCATCCTCGCCGCCCGGGCCGAGGCGCCGATCACCACCACGCTGCGGCTGGCCGAGATCGTGCGCGGCGCCGTGCCGCGCGATCCGTCCGGCATCGACGGCGCCACCCGCTCCTTCCAGGCGCTGCGCCTCAAGGTGAATGACGAGCTGGGCGAGGTGGAGCGCGGACTCGCCGCCGGGGCCGAGGCCCTGGCCCCGGGCGGCCGCCTCGTCGTCGTCGCCTTCCATTCGCTGGAGGACCGGATCGTGAAGCGCTTCCTGCGCGACGCCAGCGGCCGCACGCCCGCCGCCTCCCGGCACGATCCGGCCGCGCTCCGCCCCCGGGCGGAGACCCAGCGCTTCCGGCTGCTGACCCATTCCGCCCTCCGCCCGGAGGCGGAGGAGACCCGTTCCAACCCGCGCGCCCGCTCCGCGAGGCTGCGCGCCATGGAGAGGCTTGCCCCATGATACGCCCGCTGACGCTGCTCACTCTTCTCGCCGCCAGCGGGGCCGGGCTGCATCTGTACAAGGTGAAGCACGAGGTCGCCCTGCTGGACCGGGAGCTGGCCCAGATCCAGGCGCAGGCCGAGGCCGCCAAGGCCCGCACCGGCATCCTGAAGGCCGAGTGGCAGCTCCTGAACGAACCCGAGCGGCTGCGCCGGAACGTCGAGCAGTACCTGCCGCTCGACACCATGCAGCCGAACCAGTTCATCCGCGCCGCCGATATCGACAAGCGCCTGCCGCAGGCCGTGGCCTTCGCCGGGCCGCGCAACCTCTTCGCCGTGCCGGCCGAGACCGCGGTGGCCGCGGCCGAGACGCCCGCGCAGGACGAGACGGCGGCCCATGCGCCGGAAGCCCCGGCCGCGCTGGCCGCCGCCGCGGTCGCGGCCGCCCCGGCGGTGCGCGCCGCCGAGGCAGCGCCGGCCATGCGGAGCAGCGAAGCCGCCTCGCCGGTCAAGACGGCCGAGAGCCCGGCCCGCGCCGCCAGCCCGCGCAAGACCGAGACGGCCGAGCGCCCCGCGCGCCGCGAGGCGGAGCCCGCCCGCCGCGAACTGGCGCGCCATGCCGAACCCGCGCCCCGCGTCCTGGAGGCGGTGGAGCGGCGTGAGCAGGCGCCGCGCGCCGTGCCGGTGGCCGCCCGGCCCACGCCGGTCCCGCCGCCCCGGCCGGTGGCACCTCAGATAGCGCCGCAGGTGGCCGAGGCCGCGCCCATCCCGGGCCAGGGCCGTCCGCTCTACCGCCCGGCCATGGCCGCGCCGCCGGTCCCCTCCACCTCCGCCCTGGGTGGCGTGCGCAGCATGCTCGCCCCGCCGGTGCCGCTGGCGCCGCCCGTGCCCGTCGCCTCCGCCGCCACGCGATGACCTCGCCCCGCGCCCCGAGGGCCGACGACGCCCCGCCACTGCTCCATACCCGCGCGCGGGTGGAGGGCCGGCATCCTGGTGCGGGCGGGCGCGGACGTGGCTCGCAGCCCGACCTCGCCCGCCGCGCCGCGCTGGAACGTTCGCGCGGGCGCCTGGTGATCACCGCGCTGGGCTTCGGCCTGCTCTTCGCGGCGGTGGGCGCGAAGCTCACCCTCGCCACGCTGATCGACCCGCGGGAGCCGCGGCGGATCGCCATGCGCCCCAATACGGGCGCGCCCGTGGCCACCACCGCCTCGCGTGCCCCGATCACCGACCGCAACGGGGAGATCCTGGCCGTCTCGCTGCCGGTGACGGAGCTGGTCGCCAACCCGAAGGTGATCGAGAACCCGGCCGAGGTCGCCGGCAAGCTGGTCAAGATCCTGCCGCAGATGGACCGCGACAAGCTGACCGCGCGCCTCTCCGGCGACCGCCAGTTCGTCTACATCGCCCGCGCCCTGACGCCGCGGCAGACCCAGGCGGTGAACGACCTCGGCGTGGCCGGGCTGGAATTCCACACCTCCGAGCGCCGCTACTATCCGCAGGGGCGTGCCGCCGTGCATGTGCTCGGCAATGTGGACGTGGACAACGAGGGCATCTCGGGCGTCGAGCGCTTCTTCAACGAGCGCCTGCGCCTGAAGCCGGACGAAGAGCTGCGCCTCTCCCTCGACGTGCGCGCCCAGGTGGCGATGCGGGACTCGCTGCAACAGGCGATCAACGACTTCAACGGCATCGGCGGCGCCGCCATCCTGGAGGATGTGCGCACCGGCGAGATCATCACCATGATCTCGCTGCCCGACTACGATGCCGGCGATATCGGCGGCGCCACGCCGGAACAGCGTTTCAACCGCGCGACCGTGGGCACCTACGAACCCGGCTCGACCTTCAAGCTGCTCACCGTCTCGATGGCGCTGGAGAGCGGCACCAGCAACCTCTACAGCACCTTCGACGCCAGGAACCCGATCCGCATCGGCCGCTTCACGATCCGGGACTTCCAGGGCAAGAACCGCGTCCTCGCCCTGCCGGAGGTCATCGCCTACTCCTCGAATCTCGGCGCCGCGCGCATGGCCTGGGCCGCGGGGCCGCAACGGCAGCGCGACTTCCTGCTGCGCATGAACATGCTCTCGAAGCTGCATCTGGAACTGCCCGAGCTGGCCACGCCCCTGGCCCCGCCCGCCTCGCTCTGGAAGGAGGCAAGCACCTACACCATCGCCTTCGGACAGGGCATCAGCGTCACGCCGCTGCACGTGGTCAACGCCATCTCCACCATCGCCAATGGCGGCACGCTGCGGCAGCCCACGCTGGTGGCGCAGCCGCCCGGCGTCGAGCGTCCCGGCACGCGCGTGATCTCGGAGACAACCACGGCGCTGGTGCGCAAGCTGATGCGCATCGTGGTGACGGATGGCTTCGGCAAGACCGCCGAGGTTCCCGGCTACTTCCCCGGCGGCAAGACCGGCACGGCGCAGAAGGCCGGCGCGCATGGCGGCTACGTCCAGGGCAAGCGCATCGCCGCCTTCGTCGCGGCCTTCCCAATGCAGGCGCCTCGCTACGCCATCTACATGATGATCGACGAGCCGAAGCCGAACGCGAAGAGCTACGGCTACGCCACCGCCGGCTGGGTGGCAGCCCCCGCCGCCGGCCGCGCCATCGCCCGCGTTGCCCCGATCCTCGGCATGGTGCCGGACGATCCCAAGGACCCGGCGATCAACCAGGCGCTCTACATCCCGCTGCAGCCCGGCCGTGGCCCGGCGCCCTCCGCACCGCCAGCCGGCAAGCCCGCCCAGGCTGCCGCGCCTGCCACCACCCGCCCTGCCTCCACGCCGATGCGGGCCGCGCCGCCGGCCACCGCCACGCCGCCCGGCACGCCGGAACACCCCGCGCGCGGTCCGTTGCGCGTCACCGATGCCAGCGAATGGCGCAACCGGGAGGCCGCGCTGCCACGATGACGACCGCGACCGCCCCAGGGCCTGGGGGTGCCGCGATCGCTCTCGGACAGCTCGCGCGCGCCATGGGCCTTCCCCGGCCGGAAGGCGATCCCGCCATCGCCGGGCTGACCGCCGACAGCCGCGCCGTGGCGCCGGGATTCCTCTTCGCCGCCCTGCCCGGCTCGCGCACCGACGGGCGCGCCCATATCGGCGATGCGGTGGCGCGCGGCGCCGCCGCGGTGCTGGCGCCCGAGGGCACCGCCTGGCCGGAAGGTGTCCCCGCCCACCCGCTCCTCACCGCGCCGGACGCCCGCCGCGCCCTGTCGCTGGCCGCCGCCGCCTTCCACGGCGCGCAGCCGGAGGTGCTGGTCGCCGTCACCGGCACCAACGGCAAGACCAGCACGGTCGATTTCCTGCGCCAGATCTGGGCCCTGGCCGGCCGCCACGCCGCCTCGCTCGGCACGCTGGGCCTGCGGGCCGAGGGCTTCCCACCCGGCCCTTCCCTCACCACGCCGGACCCGGTGACGCTGCATGCCACCCTCGCGGACCTTGCCCGGGCCGGCGTCACCCATGCGGCGATGGAGGCCTCCTCGCACGGGCTCGACCAGCGGCGCCTGGACGGGGTGCACCTCGCCGCGGCGGGCTTTTCCAACCTGACGCGCGACCATCTCGACTACCATGGCGGCATGGCGGGCTACCGCGCCGCCAAGCTGCGCCTCTTCGGGACCGTCCTGCCGCCCGGCGCCCCCGCCGTGGCCAATGCCGACATGGAGCCGGAAACGCTTGCGGCCCTGCGGGCCATCGCCCGCGACCGGAGCCTGCGCCTGCTCACCGTGGGCGAGGCGGGCCATGACATCCGCCTGCTGCACCATACTCCGCTGCCCGAGGGCCAGGCGCTGGAGCTGGAGGTCTTCGGGCGCCGCGCCGGCCTTACCCTGCCGCTGCCGGGCCGCTACCAGGCCGACAACCTGCTGATGGCGCTGGCACTCGCCGTGGCCACCGGCCTCGATGCGGAACGGGCCCTGCCCCTGCTGGAACGCCTGCGCGGCGTGCCCGGCCGCATGGAACTCGCCGCTCGCCTCGGCAACGGCGCCGCCGTCTATGTGGACTACGCCCATACCCCGGATGCGCTGGAGCGCCTGCTCTCCGCGCTGCGCCCGCATGTCGGGCTGGGCGGGCGGCTACATGTCGTCTTCGGCGCCGGCGGCGACCGCGACCCGGGCAAGCGCCCGCTGATGGGCGCCGCCTGCGCCCGCTTCGCCGACCGCTGCTGGGTGACGGACGACAACCCCCGTTCCGAGGACCCCGCCGCCATCCGTGCCGCCGTGCTCGCCGTTTGTCCCGGCGGGATCGACGCGGGCGACCGCGCCTCCGCCATCGCCGCGGCCCTGGCCGATCTGCGCCCGGGCGACGTGCTGGCCGTGGCCGGCAAGGGGCATGAGAGCGGCCAGACCATCGCCGGCGTCACCACGCCCTTCGACGATGCCGAGGTGGTGCGCCGCCTCGCGGGGGAGATGGCATGACCGGCACCCCGCTCTGGACCAGTGAGGAGCTGCGCGAGGCCACCGGCGGCACGATGCCGGAGGGCATCGCCGTCACCGGCCTGTCGATCGACACCCGCAGCCTCCAGCCCGGCGACCTTTTCATCGCGCTCCGCGACCAGCGCGACGGGCATGACTTCGTGGCCGGGGCGCTGGATTCCGGCGCCGCCGCCGCGATGGTGGACCGCCAGCCGCCGGAGGTGCCGGAACAGGCCCCGCTGCTGCGCGTCGCGGACACGCTGGCCGGTCTCACCGCCCTGGGCGCCGCCGCGCGGACCCGCTCCACCGCCCGCTTCGCCGCCGTGACCGGCAGCGTCGGCAAGACCACGACCAAGGAGATGCTGCGCCAGGGCCTTGCCGCCCTCGCCCCCACCCATGCGGCGGTGGCCAGCTACAACAACCACTGGGGCGTGCCGCTCACCCTGGCCCGGCAGCCGCGCGAGGCCGCCTATGCGGTGATCGAGATCGGCATGAACAACCGGGGCGAGATCGCCCCCTTTCCCGCCTCGCCCGGCCGGACGTGGCGGTGATCACCAACGTCGCCGCCGCCCATGTCGGCCATCTGGGCTCGGAGGCGGAGATCGCCGAGGAGAAGGCCGACATCCTGGCCGGCCTCGCCTCCAACCTCGTCCCCGGGGGCGGCACCGCCGTCTTCCCCGCCGACGGCCCGCATGCCGCGCGGCTGGCGGAGCGCGCGCGGGAGGCCGGCGCCCGGCTGGTCCGCTTCGGCGAGGCGGAGGGCGCCGATATCCGCCTGCTCGACTGGCAGGGCACGGCCACCGGTTCCAGCTCCCATCTCTCGCTGCACGGCATGCGGCTGGGGCTGAAGCTGCCGGTCCCCGGCCGGCACATGGCGCTGAATGCCCTGGCCGCGCTGGGCGCCGCCGAGGCGCTGGGGGCCGACCCGGTGCGCTTTCTCGCCGCGCTGGAGGGCTTCTCCCCCACCGCCGGCCGGGGCCTGCGCCAGGCGATCCCGCTGGAGGGGGGCGGCGAGTTCCTCCTCCTGGACGAAAGCTACAACGCCAACACCGCCTCGGTCGCCGCCGCCCTGGCCGTGCTGGCCGCCCAGCCCACCCCGCCCCCGGGGCGCCGCATCGCCGTGCTCGGCGACATGCTGGAACTCGGAGAACACGGGCCAGACCTGCACAGATCCCTTGCCCCGGCGGCGGCGGCGGCGGCCGACCTCGTGTATTGCTGCGGCCCGCTGATGCGCGGGCTTTTCGAGGCCCTCCCTCCGGGGAAGCGCGGCGCGCATGCCCCGGATTCCGCGAGCCTGGCTCCGGTCCTGGCCAGCGCGGTGCGCGGCGGCGATGCGGTGATGGTGAAAGGTTCGCTCGGCAGCCGCATGGCGACGGTGGTCGCGGCGCTGAAGGGCAGACGGAAGGACTCTCCTGCGTGATCTACAATCTCGTCGCTCCCTTCGGCGAGCAGTTCATCCTGTTCAACCTCCTGCGATACACAACCTTCCGTGCCGGCGCCGCCTGCCTGACGGCGCTGCTGGTCTCCATGATCTTCGGCCCGGCGGTGATCCGCTGGCTGCGCACCTTCCAGCGCGGCGGCCAGCCGATCCGCACCGATGGGCCGGAGCGCCATCTGGTGGAGAAGAAGGGCACGCCCACCATGGGCGGCGTGCTGATCCTGATGAGCCTGGGAATCGCCACGCTGCTCTGGGCCGACCTGCGCTCCGGCATCGTCTGGGCGGTGCTGCTGGTCACCATGGGCTATGGGGCGCTGGGCTTCTGGGACGACTGGCTGAAGGTCACCAAGCGCAACACCAAGGGCGTGTCCGGCCGCATGAAGCTGGTGGTCCAGGGCGGGCTCGGCCTGCTGGCCGCGATCTGGATCACCTGGCTGATGCCCTACAACCTCCAGGGCGCGCTGGCCGTGCCGTTCCTGAAGGACGTGCTGATCCAGCTCGGCCTGTTCTTCCCCATCGTGGGCATGCTGGTGATGATGGGCGCCTCCAACGCGGTGAACCTCACCGACGGGCTGGACGGTCTGGCCATCGTGCCGGTGATGATCGCCGCCGGCGTCTTCGCCCTGATCACCTATCTCGTCGGCAACCGCGTCTTCGCCGACTACCTGCAACTCAACTTCGTGCCCGGCACCGGGGAGCTCGCGATCTTCCTGGCCGGGCTGATCGGCGCCGGACTCGGCTTCCTCTGGTTCAACGCGCCCCCGGCCGCGGTGTTCATGGGCGATACCGGCTCGCTGGCCCTGGGCGGCGCGCTGGGCGCGGCGGCAGTGGCCACCAAGCACGAGATCGTGCTGGCCATCGTCGGCGGCGTCTTCGTGGTGGAGACGGTGAGCGTCATCATCCAGGTCTTCTGGTACAAGCGCACCGGCCGCCGCGTCTTCCTCATGGCCCCCCTGCATCATCACTTCGAGAAGAAGGGCTGGGCCGAGCCTACGATCGTCATCCGCTTCTGGATCGCCGCCATGGTCCTCGCCCTGGTCGGCCTCTCCACCCTGAAGATCCGGTGACAGCCATGGCCCGCGACCTCACCTCGCCCGATATCTCCCGCGACAAGGAACCGCCGCGGCGCGCCTCCGACACGCTGCCGGAGGGCTACGACTTCAAGCCCTTCGCCAACCGCCGCATCGCGGTGGTCGGGCTGGGCAAGGCCGGCCTGCCCGCCGCCTACCGGTTGCGGGACTGGGGCGCGGAGATCGTGGTCTGGGACGACAACCCGGCCCAGCGCGAGGCCGCCGAGGCCGCCGGCTTCACCGTGGCGGATGTGACCGCCGTGCCCTTCGCCCAGGACACGCTGCTGCTTTCCCCCGGCATCCCGCACCGCCTGCCGCGCACCCATCCGGCGGCCGCGCGGGCGCTGGCGGCGGGGGCGCCGATCCTCTGCGACGCGGAGTTCCTTTTCCTCGCCGCCCGCGCGGCCGGCTCCAAGGCGCGTTTCGTCGGCATCACCGGCACCAACGGCAAGTCCACCACCACCGCCCTGCTGCGCCACATGCTGAAGGGCGCGGGCATGCCGGTGGCCGCCGGGGCCAATCTCGGCCCCGCCGCCACCGCCCTGCCCCTGCTGGCGCGCGGCGCCTATGTGCTGGAAATGTCGTCCTACATGCTGGAGCGCCTGGACGCGCTCCACTTCGACATGGCGGCGATGCTCAACCTGAGCCCCGACCACCTGGACCGCCATGGCGGCATGCCGGGCTATACCGAAGCCAAGGCGCGCATCTTCGCCGGCAACCGGGTCTCGGTGCTGGGCATGGATGACGAGGCCTCCCGCGCCCTGGCCCCGCGCATCCGGGGCCGGCTCGTGCCGGTTTCCGGCACCACGCCGCAGCCCGGCGGCGTCTGGGCCGAGGGGCGCCTGCTGCGCGACGCGGAAGGCCCGCTCCTCGACCTCGAGGAGGCCGCCGCCCTGCCGGGCACGCACAACGCCCAGAACGCCGCCGCCGCCGCCGCCCTGGCGCTCGCCCTCGGCCTCACCCGGGCGCAGGTGGCGGAGGGGCTGCGGAGCTATCCCGGCCTGCCGCACCGGCAGGAGCGCGTGGCGGAACAGGATGGCCTCCTCTATGTCAACGACAGCAAGGCGACCAACGCGGACAGCACCGCCTGGGCGCTCGGCACCTATCCGCGCGTGGTCTGGATCGCCGGCGGCGTGCCCAAGGAGGGCGGGATCGAGCCCCTGGCCCGCTTCTTCCCGCGCGTCGCCCATGCCGTGCTGATCGGGCGCTGCGCGGAGGAATTCGCCGCCACCCTCGCCGCCCATGGCGTGCCGCACGAGATCGCCGGGACGATGGAGGCGGCGCTGCCCGCCGCCCGGGACGCCGCGCGGCGCCTGGGCGCGCCGGTGGTCCTGCTGAGCCCCGCCGCCGCCTCCTTCGACCAGTACAGCGGCTTCGAGGCACGCGGCGAGCATTTCCGCACCCTGGTGCAATCCCTGGAAAAGGCGGCCTGACGCATGTCCTTCTCGCGCGCGGATTCCTCGGTCCTGGGACGCTGGTGGTGGACGGTGGACCGCTGGACCCTGGCGGCCATCTTCATCCTGGTGGGCTTCGGCTATGTGATGATGCTGGCCGCCTCCCCGGCGGTGGCGGAACGCATCGGCGCCTCCTCGCGCGATTTCTTCATCTGGCGGCAGGTCGGCTATCTCGCCCTCTCCATCGCCCTGATGATCACGGTCTCCCTGCTCTCGCCCCGGCAGGTGCGGCGGCTGGCCATCCTGGGCTTCGGGGTCGGCCTGGCGCTCACCGCCGCGACCCTGGTGGTGGGCGTGGAGATCAAGGGCGGCCGCCGCTGGCTGCCGATCCCCGGCCTGTCGCTGCAGCCCTCGGAATTCCTCAAGCCCTGCTTCGCCATCGTCGCCGCCTGGCTGCTGGCCGAGGTGCTCGGCCCCGGCCCCGTCTCCCGCTGGGCCGGCTGGCTGATCGCCGGGGCCTGCTGGCTGGTGATCGCCTTCCTGCTCAAGAGCCAGCCGGATATCGGCATGCTCCTGGTGGTGACCTCGGTCTTCTTCACCCAGCTCTTCATCGCCGGCCTGCCGGTACTGCTGGTCGGCGCGCTGGGCGGGCTCGGCGCGCTGGGCGGCGTGGGCGCCTATCTGACCCTGCCGCATGTGCGCTCCCGCGTGGAACGCTTCCTCGACCCCTCCACCGGCGACAACTACCAGGTGAACGTGGCGCTGGAAGCCTTCGGCAATGGCGGGCTGATGGGCACCGGCCCCGGCGAGGGCCGCATCAAGAACGTGCTGCCCGACGCCCATGCCGACTTCGTCTTCGCCGTGATGGGAGAGGAGTTCGGCATGATCGTCTGTGCCCTGCTGATCGCGGTCTTCATGTTCATCGTGGTGCGCGGCATGCTGCGCCTGCTGGCGGAGACCGACCTTTTCGTCATCCTGGCCGCCACCGGGCTGCTGACCCAGTTCGGGCTGCAGGCCTTCATCAACATGGGCTCCACCCTGCATCTGATCCCGACCAAGGGCATGACCCTGCCCTTCGTCTCCTATGGCGGCTCCTCCTCGCTCGCCATCGCGCTGGGGCTGGGCTTCCTGCTGGCGCTCACCCGCCGCCGCAGCGGCCGGGCGATGGAGGAGGCCCTGTGAGGGGCCCGGCCGTCCGCAGCTTCGTCGTCGCCGCCGGGGGCACTGGCGGCCATGTCTTCCCGGCCGAGGCCCTGGCCGCGGAGCTGACCGCGCGCGGCGAGCGCGTGGTGCTGATGACCGATGCCCGCTCCGGCGCCCTGATGGAGAAGGGCGGCACCCGCTTCGAGGGGATGGACCGCTTCATCCTGCCCGGCGCCGGGCTGGCCGGGCGCGGCGCCCGCCGTGCCGCCGCCGGGGCGCTGGCCCTGGCGCGCGGCACGATCCAGGCGCGGCAACTGCTGGCCAGGCTGAACCCGGCGGCGGTGATCGGCTTCGGCGGCTATCCCTCCGTGCCGCCCATCCTCGCCGCCCGGCTGCTCCCCGCCACCCGCCGCCCCGTGGTGGTGCTGCACGAGCAGAATGCCGTGCTGGGCCGGGCCAACCGCTTCCTGTCGCGCGGCGCGGACCTGCTGGCCCTGGTCTTCGAGGATACGGGCCGCATCCCGGAGGGCGTGGCGACCGAGGTGGTCGGCAACCCCGTCCGCCCGGCGATCCGTGCCCTGGCCGGGCAGGGCTTCCTTTCCCCCGCCGCCGAGGCACCCTTTCACCTGCTGGTCCTGGGTGGCAGCCTGGGCGCCCGGGTCTTCGCCGATGTGGTGCCGGAGGCCATCGCCCGCCTCGCGCCGGAACAGCGCGCCCGGCTGCGCGTCACCCAGCAGTGCCGGGCCGAGGATCTGGAGCGCACCCGGAGCGCCTATGCCGGGGCCGGGGTGGCGGCGGAACTCGCCCCCTTCTTCCCCGATGTCGCGGGCCTGTACCGGAACGCGCATCTGGTGATCTCGCGCGCCGGCGCCTCCTCCGTGGCGGAGCTGGCCTGCGCCGGCCGCCCCGCCATCCTGGTCCCGCTCCCCGGCGCCATCGACGACCACCAGAGCGCCAATGCCCGCGCGATGGCCGCTTCCGGCGCCGCCGAGGTGATGTTGCAGGCGGGAAACCAGGCCGGGAATCCGGACGGTTTCACGCCCGGGGCGCTCGCTTCGGCGTTGACCGCCCGGCTGGAAGACCCTACCCGCCTCATTCCGGCCGCCGCCGCCGCGGCCGGGCTCGCCCGCCCCGATGCCGCCGCCCTGCTCGCCGACCGCGTGCAGGCCCTGGCGCATTCGCACACGACCCGCTGAGAGGGAGCCCGCCCTATGCGCGCCCTGCCGCTCAATATCGGCCCTATCCATTTCGTCGGCATCGGCGGCATCGGCATGTCGGGCATCGCCCAGGTGCTGCACAATCTCGGCTACCAGGTGCAGGGTTCCGACGTGGCGGAGGGCACCAATATCGCCCGGCTGCGCGAGGCCGGGATGCAGGTCCATATCGGCCACGACGCCGCCAATCTTGGCGATGCCGCCGTGGTCGTCGTCTCCTCCGCCATCAGGCGCGACAACCCGGAACTCCAGGCGGCGCGGGAGCGCATGATCCCGGTCGTCCGCCGGGCCGAGATGCTGGCCGAGCTGATGCGCCTGAAATGGTCCATCGCCATCGGCGGCACGCATGGCAAGACCACCACCACCTCGCTGGTCGCGACGGTGCTGGAGGCCGCGCGCCTCGACCCGACGGTGATCAATGGCGGCATCATCAACGCCTATGGCAACAACACCCGCCTGGGCGAGGGCGACTGGATGGTGGTGGAGGCGGACGAGAGCGACGGCTCCTTCCTCAAGCTGCCCGCCGTGGTCGCCGTGGTCACCAACATGGACCCGGAGCATCTGGACCACTGGGGCACCGCCGAGGCGATGAAGGAAGGCTATGCCCAGTTCGTGGGCAATATCCCCTTCTACGGCTTCGCGGTCCTCTGCGCCGACCACCCGGGGGTGCAGGCGATGATCCCCCGCCTGTCCGACCGCCGCATCGTCACCTACGGCTTCTCCCCCCAGGCCGATGTGCGGGCGGAGCGCGTGATCACCGACCGCATGGGCGCGACCTTCGAGGTCGTGGTGCAGGACCGGCTGAACAAGCGCACCCGCCACCTCAAGCCCTTCCGCCTGCCGATGCTGGGCCAGCACAACGTGCAGAACGCGCTGGCGGCCATCGCGGTCGGCGTGGAGATGGAGGTGCCGGAGGAGACGATCCGCACCGCGCTGGTCGGCTTCAAGGGCGTCAAGCGCCGCTTCACCCGCGTCGGCGATGCCGGCGGCATCCAGGTGATCGACGACTACGGCCACCATCCGGTGGAGATCGCGGCGGTGCTGAAGGCCGCCCGCCAGGCCGGCGCCCGCGACGTGGTCGCGGTGGTGCAGCCGCACCGCTATTCCCGCCTGCAGACCCTCTTCGAGGAGTTCTGCAAGTGCATGAACGACGCCGGCACGGTGATCGTGGCCGATGTCTATCCGGCCGGCGAGGCGCCGATCGAGGGCGTGGACAAGGATGCGCTGGTGGAAGGGCTGCGCGCCCATGGCCATCGCAGCGTCGTCCCCCTGCCCGGCCCGGACTCCCTGGCCGAGATGGTGCATGCCATCGCCCGGCCGGGGGACTATGTGGTCTGCCTGGGCGCCGGCAACATCACCGGCTGGGCCCATGCCCTGCCGGAACAGCTCGCCGAGCTCCAGGCCCGTTCCGGCCCGCGCGACGCCTTCGGCGCCCCGTCCCGCCGCGCCATCGCCAGCGCGCCCTGAGCCGCCCGCCGGACCCGCGATGAGCGCCGCCGCCCCCGCCACACCGGAAAGCGCCGCCTCCGAGCCTGCCCCTCGGCCTGCCGCCCTGCCGGACTGGCTGGCGGGGCTGCGCGGCCGCGTGCAGGCCGGCGCGGTGCTGGGGCCGCAGAGCTGGTTCCGCGTCGGCGGCCCGGCGGAGTTCCTGGTCCGCCCGGCGGATGCGGAGGACCTGCTGGCCCTGCTGCGCGCGAAACCCGCCGCCATGCCGCTCACCGCCATCGGTGCCGCCTCCAACCTCATCCTCCGCGACGGCGGGCTGCGCGGCGTGGTGCTGCGCCTCGCCCGCGGGTTCTCGGAGGTGGCGGTGGAGCCGGACGGCATCACCGCCGGGGCCGCCGTCCTCGATGTCACCCTGGCGGAACACGCCGCCGCCGCCGGCCTGGCCGGGCTGGAATTCCTCTGTGGCATTCCGGGCAGCGTCGGCGGCGCCGTGGCGATGAATGCCGGCGCCTATGGGGTGGAGGTGAAGGACGTCCTCGACTGGGCCGAGATCGCCACGCCGGAGGGCATCCGGCGCCTTTCCGCCGCGGAGCTCGGCTTCGCCTATCGTCGCTCCGCCCTGCCGCCCGGTGGCATCGTCACGCGCGCGAGATTCCGCGCCACGCCGGGCGACTGGTCTGCTATTGCCTCCCGCATGGGGGAGATCCGCGAGAGCCGCGAGGCCAGCCAGCCCGTGCGCGCCCGCACCGGGGGCAGCACTTTCAAGAATCCGCCGGGGCACAGGGCCTGGGCGCTGATCGACGCGGCCGGCTGCCGCGGCCTGCGCCATGGGGCGGCGCAGGTCAGCGAGAAGCACTGCAATTTCCTGCTGAACCTCGGCGGCGCCACCGCCGCCGAGATCGAGGCGCTGGGCGAGATGGTGCGCGCCCGGGTCCTGGCCCATTCCGGTGTGGGGCTGGAATGGGAGATCAAGCGAATGGGGGAGTTCGCTCAATGACGCGCGTCGCTGTTCTTCTGGGGGAATCTCGGCGGAGCGGGAGGTTTCTCTGTCCTCCGGCACGCAATGCGCCGCCGCGCTGGAACAGGCGGGGCACGAGGTCACCCGCATCGAGGTGGGCCAGGACCCCGCCGTGCTGATCCAGGCGCTGCGGGACGCGAAGCCCGATGTGGTGTTCAACGCCCTGCACGGGCGCTTCGGCGAGGATGGCTGCGTCCAGGGCATCCTGGACTGGCTCGGCATCCCCTACACGCATTCGGGGGTGCGCGCCTCGGCGATGGCGATGAACAAGGCCGCCGCCAAGGCCGCCTTCACCGCCGCCGGCCTGCCCGTGGCGCCGCACCGGCTGATCGAGGCGGCGGAGCTGGAGGAGGCCGATCCCCTCCCCACGCCCTATGTCATCAAGCCGGTCGAGGAAGGCTCCTCGGTCGGGGTGCACATCATCAAGGGCGGCGACAACCGGCGCGCGGAGATCGCCCGCTCCTGGCGCTACGGCACCATCATGGCCGAGCCCTATATCCCGGGGCGCGAGCTGACCGTCGCGGTGATGGGCGACCGGGCGCTGGAAGTCACCGAGATCAACGCCGAGGCGGGCGAGTTCTACGACTACGACTCCAAATACGCCCATGGCGGCTCCCGCCACACCCTCCCCGCCCCCGTGCCGCCGGCGATCCGCGCCCGGGCGCTGGAGGTGGCGCTGCACGCCCACCGGGCGCTCGGCTGCCGCGGCGTCTCGCGCTCCGACTTCCGCTATGACGACACCGGGGAGGGCGAGGGCCGCCTCGTGCTGCTGGAGGTCAATACCCAGCCCGGCATGACGCCCACTTCGCTGGTGCCGGAGCAGGCGGCGCATCACGGCATCGCCTTCCCCGAGCTCTGCGACTGGATCATCTCCCAGGCCCGCCATGACGGGCTGCGCCCCGACGGGTTACGCCATGCCGCGTGAGCCGCAGCGGCCCTCCGGGCTGCGCCTCTGGCTCCGGCGCCGGCGGGGCCTGCTCCGCCCGGTCCTGCGCGCCGGGGTGGCCGTGGCCCTGCTCGGCGTGGTGGTGATGGGCGTCTCCGCCTTCGCCCCCGCGGGCGGGCTGTTGCAGTTCGGCTCGGGCTTCACCTCCGCCGCGCGCGATGCGGGCCTGAAGATCACCGAAATCCGGATCGAGGGCGCCGAGAACATGCCGGAGCCGCGTATCCGCGCCGCGCTCGGCGTGAAGACCGGCGACCCGACCCTCGCCTTCTCCCCCGATGCCGCCCGCCAGGCGCTGGAGGCCCTGCCCTGGATCGCGCAGGCCGAGGTGGAGCGCCGCCTGCCCGGCACGGTGGTGGTGCGCGTCACCGAGCGCCGCCCCTTCGCCATCTGGCAGAACCAGGGCCGCTTCTCCGTGGTGGACCGCTCCGGCAAGGTGGTGGCGACCGACCGGCTCGACGCCTTCGGCCCGCTGCCGCTGATCGTCGGGGCCGGCGCGGAGAAATACGCCGCCGCCCTCTACGACCAGTTGCGCGAGGCCCCCGACGTGCTGGCCCGCACCCAGGCGCTGGTGCGTATCGGTGAGCGGCGCTGGAACCTGCATCTCTCCAACGGGATGGACGTACTGCTGCCGGAGGGTGAGGAGAAGGCCGCGATCCGCCGCCTCGCGGACCTGCAGAAGCGCAACGCGCTGCTCGACCGCCCGCTCGTTTCCGTGGACATGCGCCTGCCTGACCGGCTGGTGGTGCGCCAGGCGAATGCCCCCGCCCCGCCCACCGAGGCCAAGCGCGGGAGCGGCAAGGGGTGAACGAACTGACGCGCATCCCGCCCCAGCTCGAACCCGTCGCCCGGCCGCGCCGCCGGCCCCGCGCACGCTCGGGCATCTACGGCGTGCTCGACATCGGCAGCACCAAGACCGCCTGCATGATCGCGCGCGTCGATCCCGACGGCCTGCCGCGCGTGCTGGGCCATGGCTGGAAGCGCGCCGGGGGCATGAAGGGCGGCAATGTCGTCGATCTCGCCGAGGCCGAGCGCGCCGTGCGCGATGCCGTGGCCGCGGCGGAGGAGATGGCCGACCACAAGCTTCCGGGCGTCATCTGCAACCTGTCCTGCGGCCAGCCGGAAAGCCGCGTGCAGAACCTGCACTGGACCATCGGCGGCCGTGCCGTCACCGAGGCCGACCTGCGCGCCCTGCTCTATGACGGCCGCCGCCGCGCCGCCGAGGAAGGGCGCGAGAGCGTGCACGCCATCCCGCTCGGCTTCACCATCGACGCGACGCCCGGCGTGGACGATCCGCGCAAGATGATCTGCGACACGCTGGGCGCGAAGCTTCACCTCGTCAGCGCCTCCTCCGCCTCGCTGCGCAATCTCGGCGCCACCCTCGCCGCGCTGGACCTGGAGATCGAGGAGCTGGTCTCCGCCCCCTTCGCCGCGGCGCTCGCTGTGCTGGTGGAGGACGAGAAGGAACTGGGCGCCACGGTGGTGGACATGGGGGGCGGCTGCACCAGCCTTTCGGTGATCCAGGACCACCATCTCCTCTACACCGCGCAGGTCCCGGTCGGCGGCTGGCAGGTGACCAACGACCTGGCGCGCGGCCTCGCCACGCCGATCGCGCAGGCGGAGCGCATCAAGGCCCTGTATGGCGGCGTCGTCGCCACCGCCGAGGACGAGAAGGAGATGCTGGTCATCCCGCAGGTGGGCGAGGACGAGGACCACATCGCCCGCGTGCCGCGTGCCATGGTGATGAACATCGTGCGCCCGCGCCTGGAGGAGACGCTGGAGCTCGTGCGCGACCGGATCGAGGCGGCGGGGCTCGGCCCCGAGGTCGGTTCGCGCGTCGTTCTCACCGGCGGCGCCAGCCAGATCGTCGGCGTGCGCGAACTGGCGGCGCGAATCCTCGACCGCCAGGTCCGTCTCGCGAAGCCGCATCCGGTGCGCGGCCTGCCAGAAAATATGCAAACGCCCGATTTCGCGACAACGCTGGGGCTTCTCTCATGGGGTGCGGGCGAGGGACGCCCGACACTCGACCTCGACATGGGCGGAATCGCGCCGCGCGGCAAATTTGCGCGCTTCGTGAACTGGCTAAGGGATCGTGTCTGAGGCAAACTGCCGGCGGGGACAGTTCTTTTCCGGATTCACGTCCGGATTCATGCGTTGCCAAGGGGGCTACGCCGATGACTCTCAACCTGACGATGCCTCGTCAGCAGCACACCGATTTCTCGCCGCGGATCACCGTGGTCGGCGTCGGTGGTGCGGGTTGCAATGCCGTCAACAACATGATCGCCATGGGACTCGATGGGGTCGAGTTCCTGGTGACCAACACCGACGCGCAGGCGCTGCTGAACAGCCGCGCGGAGCGTCGCGTGCAGCTCGGCCCGCATCTGACGCAGGGCCTGGGCGCCGGCGCGAAGCCCGAGATCGGCCGTGCCGCGGCGGAAGAGGCGACCGAGGATCTCGCGCGTCATCTCGAAGGCGTGCACATGGTCTTCATCACCGCCGGCATGGGCGGTGGCACGCACGGGCGCGGCCCCGGTGATCGCGCGCATGGCGCGTGAGCGCGGCGTGCTGACCGTCGGCGTGGTGACGAAGCCCTTCGACTTCGAGGGACCCAAGCGCCGCCGCGCGGCCGATATGGGCCTCGACGAGTTGCAGCAGTATGTCGATACGCTGATCGTCATTCCGAACCAGAACCTGTTCAGGAAGGCCAACGAGCGCACCACCTTCGCCGAGGCCTTCAAGATGGCCGACGACGTCCTCTACATGGGCGTGCGCGGCGTGACCGACCTGATGGTCAATCCCGGCCTGGTGAACCTGGACTTCGCCGATATCCGCACCGTGATGGCGGAGATGGGCAAGGCCATGATGGGCACCGGCGAGGCCGAGGGCGATGACCGCGCGGTGAAGGCGGCCGAGGCCGCGATCAGCAACCCGCTGCTGGAGGATACCTCCATGCGCGGCGCCCGCGGCGTGCTGATCAACATCACCGGCGGCTGGGACATGACCCTGTTCGAGGTGGACGAGGCCGCGAACCGCATCCGCAAGGAAGTGGACGAGGAAGCCAACATCATCTTCGGTTCCTCGGTGGACGAGGAGATGAACGGCCGCCTGCGCGTGTCCGTCGTGGCGACGGGCATCGACGCCGAGGTCGAGGAAGCCCTGGCCGAGGCGCCGAAGCTGGTCGCCATCGGCGGCGGCGCGGTGCATGCGGTGGGCGGGGCGAACCTGCCCGGCGCCGGCGCGCATCCGGCCCCGGGCACGCCGATGGCGCGGACCGGTGGTCCCGGCGCGCTCTCCCGCCCCGCGACCACCGCGGGCGCGCCCTCGGGGCACACCGTCGCCCCGGCGCCGGTCTCGATGACGCCGCCTTCGCTGCGCACCGCCGTGACGCCCAGCATGACCCCGGGCGTGGCGCCGGGCCCGCGCCTCGCCGTGAACCGTCAGGCGGAGCCGCAGGCGCCGTCCGCCGAGGCCCCGGCCCATCATGAGGCCGAGCCGGGCCCGCAGCCGACCGCTGAGCCCGTGCTGCGTGGCCCCATGTCGGCGCCCCTGGCCCCGCCGCGCCCGCCGGCCTCCCCCGCGCCTGGCGCCACCCCGGGTGGGCTGAACCGCCTGTTCCGCCAGGCGACCGGGCTGATGAAGCGCAGCCTGCCGGAGGAGGCCACGGCCCCCGCGCCGCAGCCGCAGCGCGCGGAGGAAGCCCACCGCGCCCCGCCGCAGGCCGAGACCGGGCTGGACATCCCGGCCTTCCTGCGCCGCCAGAAGAACAACTGACGCCCGACGCAGGGGGCCGCCGATCCGGCCCCCTCAGGCCGATTGGCCACCCTCGCAGGACGGCCAGCAGATCCAGGAACCCGCCCGAAGATTTCGGGCGGGTTTTTTCATGTGCAATAACTATGCATATTCAATGACTTAGCGAGAAATATTGAGAAACAAGGCTTGAATGGCGCTTCCCCTCGGCCGGTGCCAGTTTCCAGTTGTGGCGGCAGCAAGGCCGTCGGCAGAAAACAGGTTCCAACACTTCAATGGACGGTTCCCTCCTTTCCGTGACCGGTGCCCGCAAGACCCTCAAGGCCTCCATCGGCTGCGTCGGGACTGGCCTGCACTCCGGTGACCGCGTCAGCCTCACGCTGCGCCCGGCCGAGGCGGGGACGGGGATCCTGTTCCGCCGCACCGACCTGGGTGTGGACATCCCGGCCCGCTACGACCTCGTCACCGACACCCGCCTCTGCACCGCGCTGACCTGCCTCACCCCCGCCGGCGAGGCACGGATCGGCACGGTGGAGCATGTGCTGGCCGCCCTGGCCGGCTGCGGCGTGGACGACTGCATCATCGAGGTCGATGCCCCCGAGATCCCGATCCTGGACGGCTCTGCCGCGCCCTTCGTCTTCCTGATCGACTGCGCCGGCGTCACGGCCGCCGCCCCTTATGCGCCGCGCGATACGATCGAGGTGCTGAAGCCCATCCGCGTCGAGGAAGGCTCCGCCTGGGCCGAGCTGCACCCGAACAGCCGCCGCGGCATGGAGATCTCCCTCGCCATCGCCTTCGAGGGCACGGCCGTCGGCCGGCAGGACCTGTCCCTGCCCGTGACGCCGGATTCCTTCCGCGAGGTCCTGGCCGATGCCCGCACCTTCACCATGGCGGAGGACGTGGCCCGGCTGCGCGCCGTCGGCCTCGCCCGTGGCGGCTCGCTCGCCAATGCCGTGGTGGTGGACGGCCCGCTGGTGCTGAACCCGGGCGGGCTGCGCCACCCGCAGGAATTCGTGCGGCACAAGATGATGGATGTGGTGGGCGACCTCTTCCTGGCCGGCGCACCGCTGCGGGCCTGCTTCCGCGGCCACAAGTCGGGCCACAGCCTGAACAACCGCCTGCTGCGCGCCCTCTTTGCCGACCCGACCGCCTGGCGCATCGATTCCCAGGCCACTGAGAACGCCAGCGCCGCGGCCAACGCCCGCCTCCCCCTGGCCGCCGCTCCCGCCTGACGTGGCGCCGCCGCTCCCGTCGCGGGAGAGGCGACGACGCCTGGGCTGCCTCTAGGCCAGCCGGAGAACCATGGCGACCCGCTTCCCCAGCCTGTCGAGCCTGGCCTCCGAACGGCGCAGCGTCCTCAGTTCCTCCCCCATGACCCTCTCTGGCATCTCCCGGAACCCCAGCCGCCGGTAGAAGGGAGCATTGAAAGGCAGGTGCAGGAACGTCGTCAGGCTTGCTTCCTGGAAGCCGCTCCCCTTGGCCCAATCCAGGAAGCAGCGCATCAGGGACCGCCCGATCCCCCGGCGGGCGGCCCCTGTGCGCACCGAAATCTCCCGAAGATGAGCCCGTCCCCCGACCACCCCGGCCACCGCGAAACCCAGGATCTCCCCCTCCGGGTCCACCGCCACCCAGGCATGCCCCGCCGCCACCGCTTCCTCCCAGGCGGCCGGCGGGGCCGGCTCGGCCTCCGCCAGCACCGCCATCCCCACGGCACGGAAGGCCCGCGCCGCGTCGCGCTCCACCGCCGGCAGCAGCGCCGCCCCCCCGTCCCGCGCCACGCGCACCACGCAGTCCAATCCTTCCTCCCCACCACCCCATGGCAACCGGCCCGGCCACTGATCCGGGGCGCCGGGCGCCAGGCTACCCCATCCCTTCGTCATCCGCGCTGCTTTCGGCCCCTGCCGGCGCCCCGCAGCCGTGTTATAGGGCGCTCACCATGCGCATGATCGCCACGCTCCGCCGCTCCCTCCCGCGCCAGGCCCGCAGCGCGCCGCGCCGGGTTCCCCGCCGGGCCCCCTTCTGGGCGCTGCTGCTGCTGCCTCTGCTTCTGCCGGGCTGCGGGCTGATCGACCAGTGGGACGGCAAGTCCTCCTCCCTGACCACCAAGCCGGACGGCTCCTCCCTGGGCACGCCCGAGGAACTCTACGCCGCCGGCATGGACGCGCTGAAACAGGAGAAGCCCGCCCAGGCGGTGGAGCTCTTCGAGACGGTGGAGCGCGAGCACCCCTATTCCACCTGGGCCACCAATGCCCGGCTGATGACCGGCTATGCGGAATATTCCCGCAACCGCTACACCGAGGCGCTGACGGCGCTGGACCGCTTCATCCAGCTCCACCCCGCGCATCGCGACATCGCCTATGCCTACTATCTGCGCGCCCTCTCCTACTATGAGCAGATCAACGACGCGCAGCGCGACCAGACCTCCAGCAACACGGCCATCACCGCGCTGCAGGACGTGGTGAACCGCTTCCCGAACACGCCCTATGCCCGCGATGCGCGCCTGAAGATCGACCTCGCCCGCGACCACCTCGCCGGGCATGAGATGTCGATCGGCCGCTTCTACCAGCAGCGCGGCCTCTATGCCGCCGCGATCGGCCGCTTCCGCAACGTGGTGGACAACTACCAGACCACGAACCACGTGCCGGAGGCGCTGCACCGCCTGACCGAGATCTACCTGGCGATGGGACTCACGGACGAGGCCCGCAAGACCGCCTCCGTGCTCGGCCACAACTATCCGGGCAACCCCTGGTACCAGGACAGCTACGCCATGCTGGTGGAAGGCGCCCCCCTGCCCAGGGTGATGAGCGCCCGGGCTTCTTCCGGCGGGCCCTCAACACCATCTTCTGACCTCCCACGAACCTTCCGGGGATGGCGCCGCAGGTGCCACCCCCGTGCCTTCCGCGGAGCCCGCTTGCTCGCCTCCCTTTCGATCCGCGACGTGGTGCTCATCGAGCGCCTGGACCTGCGATTCGGCCCCGGCCTGACGGTGCTGACCGGCGAGACCGGGGCCGGTAAGTCGATCCTGCTGGACAGCCTGGGCCTCGCCCTGGGCCAGCGGGCCGAATCCGGCATGGTCCGCGCCGGACAGGCCCAGGCGAGCGTCACCGCCGTCTTCGCCCCCGCCCCCGACCACCCCGCCTTCGCGATGCTCGCCGAGCAGGGCATGGAGGGCGAGGAGGAGATCGTGGTCCGCCGCGTGGTGAACACCGACGGCCGCTCCCGCGCCTTCGTGAACGGGGAGCCGGTGGGCGTCGGCCTGCTGCGCCGCCTCGGCTCCCTGCTCGTCGAGGTCCAGGGCCAGCACGATCAGGTCGGCCTCGCCGATCCGGGCAGCCATGGCGGGCTGCTGGACGCCTTCGGCGGGCTCGAACCGCGCCGCCGCAAGGCCGGCGACGCCTTCCGTGCCTGGAAATCCGCCAGCCGCTCCCTGCGCGAGGCGCAGGAGGCCATCGCCGCCGCCCAGCGGGACGAGGAATGGCTGCGCCACGCCGTGGGTGAGCTTTCCGACCTTGCCCCCGAGGAGGGCGAGGAAGAGGCGCTGGCCAGTGAGCGCCAGCACATGCAGCAGGGCGAGCGCCGCGCCGAGGCCATCGCCTCCGCCCTGGCCGAACTCCAGCCGCGCGACCGGCGCGGCGGCAGCGGCCCCGCCGCCGCGCTGCGCAACGCCGCCCGTGCCCTGGAACGCCTGCCCGCGCCGAACGAGGAGGCCACCCCGGCCGTCTCCGCCCCCTTGGCCGCCCTGGCCGCGGCCCAGGATGCGCTGGCGGAGGCGGAATCCCTGCTGGAGCGCCTGAGCGCCGATTTCGGCCCCGACCCGCGCCGGCTGGAACAGTTGGAGGAACGGCTCTTCGCCCTGCGCGCCGCCGCCCGCAAGCATGCCGTGCCGGTGGTGGAACTGCCCGGACTGCTGCTGCGCCTGAAGGAGCGCCTGGGCGCCCTGGATGCCGGAACCGGCCGCGTGGCGAAGCTGGAGGCCGAGGCCGAAGCTGCCCGTGCCGCCTTCATCGCCGCCGCCGCCGACCTCACCGCTGCCCGCACCAAGGCGGCGCGCGAGCTGGAAAAGGCCGTGGCGCGCGAGCTCGCGCCCCTCAAGCTCGACCGCGCCCGCCTGCATATCGAGATCGTCGCGCGCGAGGAATCCGCCTGGGCCGCCGATGGCGTGGACCGGATCACCTTCCTCGTTTCCACCAATCCCGGGCAGACCCCCGGCCAGCTCGCCAGGATCGCCTCGGGCGGCGAGCTGTCGCGGCTGATGCTGGCGCTGAAGGTCGTCCTCGCCCGGGGCTCGCCCGTGCCCACCCTGGTCTTCGACGAGGTGGACAGCGGCATCGGCGGTGCCACCGCCGCCGCGGTGGGGGAACGCCTGTCGCGCGTCGCGGACCGGCTCCAGGTCCTTGTGGTGACCCATTCGCCGCAGGTCGCCGCCCGCGGCACCTCCCATCTCCGCGTGGCCAAGGGCGTGCGGGGCGACCGGGCCGAGACGCGCGTGGAGCCGCTCGACCTCGGCGCGCGGCGCGAGGAGATCGCCCGCATGCTGGCGGGCGAGACCATCACCGAGGCCGCCCGCGCCGCGGCCGACGACCTGCTGGCGGGGGCCGCCTGATACGGAGTTCCGCCTGACCACCCGGTCCCGGCCTCCTTCCCCAGTGGGGGGAACAGGCCCGGGGCCGATCTTCCCCGGGGCAGGGCACCGGCTCCTCCGGAGCCTGCGGGGCCCCCTTGCCGCCACTTCGCCGTGCTCTCCCACGCGCGGCCGTGTGGCGCCGTCCCGCCCCCTTTCCGATCGAGGACGCGATGAACCGACGCAGCCTGCTCGCCGCCGGCATGACCCTTCCCTTTCTGGCCGCCTGCGCCATGCCCATCCAGAACGGGCTGACCCCGGTGCTGGAATCCGACACGCCGATCCAGGGCGTCACCACCAGCCGGGACGGGCGCGTCTTCGTGGTCTTCGCCCGGCTGGACGGCGGCGAGGGCGCCCGTGTCGCCGAATGGGTGAACGGCCAGTTCCGCCCCTATCCCGACGCCGCCTGGAACGCCTGGCGCCCCGGCGCCGCGCCCAACAACGCCTTCGTCCGCGCCAATGCGCTGCGCATCGGGCCGGAGGGCGATCTCTGGGTGGTGGATACGGGCAGCCCGGGCATCGGCAAGCCCGCCCTGCCCGGCGGGCCGAAGCTGGTGCAGATCGACCTCGCCACCAACAAGGCGAAGCGCATCTACCGGCTGGACGAGCTGACCGGCGAGCGCAGCTTCATCGACGATGTCCGCTTCAACGCGCGCCTCGCCTATGTCACCGATGCCGGGCAGCCCGCGATCATCGTGATGGACCTGGACCGCGGCGCCGGCTGGCGCGTGCTGGAGGGCGATCCCTCCCTCACCGCCCGCCGCCCCCTGACGGCCGAGGGGCAGGAGCTGCGCGGCCCCGATGGCCGCCCGGTCTTCATCCATGCCGACCAGCTGGAAGTCTCGCAGGACGGGCAGTGGCTCTACTACCAGTCCTGCTCCGGCCCCATGTCGCGCATCGCCACCCGCTACATCGACGACCGCAACATCTCCGACAGCGAGCGTGCGCGCCATGTGGAGCCCTGGGCGCAGACCGGCTCCACCGGCGGCACCGCCATCGACGCGGCAGGCAACATCTACGCCAGCGACACAGACAAGCTCGCCATCCTGCGCATCGCGCCGGACCGCACGGTGACCACGCTGGTGCAGGACCCGCGCCTGCTCTGGGTGGATGCGATGTGGATCGACGATGCCGGCGACCTCTGGCTGCCGGCGGCCCAGCTCAACCGCCTCCCCGCCTTCCAGGGCGGCACCTCGCGCGTGGTGCAGCCGGTCCGGGTCTTCAAGTTCGCCCTCGGCGCCCGGCCGGTCCGGCGATAGGAGGTCGCGGCGCCGCGCCCGGGGCCGGTCCCGGGCGGAGGCCCCGCCTTTCGTTGGCGCCGGATGGCATGGCCGGTCTTCAGCCTGATTCCGGGGAACAGGTGGATCGGCGGGGCTATGTGCCTCTCCGTCCGAACACCACCTGCCGCGTTATTCCGCCATCGCCCGCCGATTCCGCTCCCCCTCGATCTGCCCTAGGCCTGCCGCCATGTCCGACCGCATCGAATCGCAGCCTGTCGAGTCGCTCACCGAGGAGGAGGCCCGGGCCGAACTCGCCCGCCTGGCCGGACAGATCGCCGAGGCCGACCTCGCCTATCACCAGCAGGACGCGCCGATCATGTCGGACGCGGCCTATGACGCGCTGCGCCGCCGCAACACCGCGATCGAGGAACGCTTCCCCGCCCTGAAGCGGGAGGACAGCCCGAACGAGGCCCCGCCCGGCGCGGCCCCGGCGGCGGGCTTCGCCAAGAGCCGGCACGGCACGCCGATGCTGAGCCTGGACAATGTCTTCGGCCCGGAGGAGTTCGCCGAATTCGCCGCCCGCATCCGCCGCTTCCTGGGCCTCTCGGCGGAGGAGGTGCTGCGCTTCGTGGGCGAGCCCAAGATCGACGGCCTCTCGGTGAACCTGCTCTACGAGGACGGGCGCTTCGTGCGCGGCGCCACGCGCGGCAACGGCTCGGTGGGCGAGGACATCACCCGCAACCTGGAAACGCTCGACGAACTGCCCCGCGCGCTGCCGGAACCCTTTCCCAAACGCATCGAGATCCGGGGCGAGGTCTTCATGACCAAGC
Source organism: Roseomonas gilardii subsp. gilardii (assembly GCF_023078375.1). NCBI lineage: Bacteria > Pseudomonadati > Pseudomonadota > Alphaproteobacteria > Acetobacterales > Roseomonadaceae > Roseomonas > Roseomonas gilardii. The sequence goes on from NZ_CP095554.1 coordinate 3,859,173, forward strand.
CCGACTTCCTCGCTTTCCATGCCGAGCAGACCCGGCTGAACGAGGAGCGCGAGGCCCGCCGCGCCGCGGGCGAGCCGGTGGGTCCGGCCATCCGCATCCCCGTCAATCCGCGCAATGCCGCCGCCGGCTCGCTGCGCCAGCTTGACCCCACGGTGACGGCGAGCCGCCCCCTGCGCCTCTTCGCCTATGCCCAGGGCGAATCCAGCGAGCCGGTGGCCGAGACCCATTCCGGCTATCTCAGGCGGCTGGAGGAATGGGGCTTCCGGGTGAACCCGCTGTCCCGGCTCCTGCCCGACGAGCACGCCGCCGAGGCTTTCCAGGCGGAGCTGGCGGAAAAGCGCGCCGGCCTCGCCTATGACATCGACGGCGTGGTCTACAAGCTGGACCGGCTGGACTGGCAGAGCCGCCTGGGCTTCGTCGGCCGCGCTCCGCGCTGGGCCATCGCCTGGAAGTTCCCGGCGGAACAGGCCACCACCACGCTCCTCGACATCCAGATCCAGGTCGGCCGCACGGGGGCGCTGACGCCGCGCGCGGTGATGCAGCCGGTGAACGTGGGCGGCGTCATGGTGCAGCATGCCACCCTGCACAACGAGGACGAGATCGCCCGCAAGGATGTCCGCATCGGCGACACGGTGATCCTGCAACGCGCCGGTGACGTGATCCCGCAGATCACCGGCATCGTGCCGGAGAAGCGCCCGAAGTACAGCCAGCCCTTCGTCTTCCCCGACACCTGTCCCGCCTGCGGCTCCCATGCCGTGCGGCCGCCGGGCGAGGTGGTGAAGCGCTGCACCGGCGGGCTGATCTGTCCGGCACAGCAGGTGGAGCGGCTGATCCACTTCGCCTCCCGCAACGCGCTCGATATCGAGGGGCTCGGCATCGAGAACATCGAGTTGCTGCACCGCGAGGGCCTGGTGAACACCCCTGCCGATATCTTCCGCCTCAAGGCCCATACGGAGCGGATGCGCGGCTGGGAGGGCTGGGGCGGCCGCGGAGGGAAGAATCCTTCCGGCAAGGATTCGAAGAAGATCACCAACCTCCTCGCCGCCATCGAGGCGCGCCGGGAGCCGTCGCTGGAACGCTTCCTCTTCGCCCTCGGCATCCGCCGCATCGGCGCGCAGAATGCCCGTCTCCTCGCCCGCCACTACGGCACGGTGGAACACTGGCGCCAGGCCATGCTCGACGCCCGTGTCGTGGGCTCGGAGGCGCGGGAGGACCTGGGCGGCATCCAGGGCATCGGCCCCGCCATCGCGCAGGAGCTGGTGGAGTTCTTCTCCGAACCCCGCAACCTGGAGGCCCTGGACGACCTGCTGCGGGAGGTCCGCCCGCAGCCCGCCGAGGCGGTGGCGGAGGGCGCGCTCTCCGGCAAGAGCATCGTCTTCACCGGCTCGCTGGAAACCATGACGCGGCAGGAGGCGGAGGCCCGCGCCGAATCCCTGGGCGCCAAGGTGGTGAAGAGCGTCTCGAAGAAGACCGATCTCGTGGTGATCGGCACCGATGCCGGCTCCAAGGCCAAGAAGGCGGCGGAACTCGAACTCCGCACCCTCACCGAGGCGGAATGGCGCGAACTGGCCGGGATGGGGACCGGAATGGGCTGAGGGCAGCCTGGCCCTCTGCTGGAGAACACGCTTCACCACTTCGGCGATTCCGCTGGCGCGGACCGTGCTTGAGCGTGATCAGGCCGACCAGCTATCGCGGTGGCGCATGGCTCGTGACAAATCTGCTGTCCAGCCACCAGCTTTAATGTAATTGATCGTCATTCTCAATAAGAAGGCATTCCTCCCTTGTCCGGCTTCACCGCGACGGGCCGCTGGCAACGGGCTGGCTCCCCCAGCTCCCGCACGGCCAGCGAACTGGCGCCAGCCTCCGGCCGGAAGGCCCTGCCGCGCCTGCCGGACGCCCAGCCTTCCGCCGGGACACGAAGCGGCAGCCGCTTCCTGACGGACCGCCTGGCACGCCATGTGCCGGATGTCGTGCTGCTCGCCTTCGTCGTGATCCAGCTGCTGCCCTTCCTGTCTGCCTTCCACCAGGCTGCCGACGACAATTTCTGGCAGTACGTCACCCTGACCGAGCTGGATTCGCCCTGGGATCTCGTTGCCCGCCTCACCCGGATCGCGGAGGACCAGGGACGCATCGGCATGTATCCCGCCATGCCGCTGGTGCTGCTGGGAACCATGCTGCCGGAATACGCCTGGGGCCGGCTGCTGGTGGTCTTCTGCTTTGGCCTGACGCTGCTGGGCTTCTGCCACCTCTTCGCCCGGCGCTTCCGGCTGCCGCTGACCCGCGCCGCGCTGCTGCTCACGGCCTGCATCCTGCCGATGGCGGCGCATCACCTGCCGCCCAATGCCTATCCGGTGATGCTCACCCTGCCGCTGTTGGCCCTGCTGGCGATCCATCTCCAGCTGGCCCGCGCCGGGCGAATCTCCGCGCCGGCCGCCCTGGCCGCCTTCCTGGGCCTTTTCGCCGCGACCCTGTTGCTGGAATACGCGCTGGTGGAGGGGCTGGGGCTGGCCGTGCTGGCGCTGATGACGGCCCGGGCGCGCGGTGGCCGGGAGATGTGGCTGCACGGGGCGGCGCTGCTGGCCTCGGCCTCCGTCCATTTCGGCTACCGCCTGATCTTCCCGAGCCACTATCCGGGCACGATCGCGGAGGCCGTGCCGCTGGCCGACATCCTCCGCCTGCAACTCCTGCACATCGTCAACGGCACCGTCTTCCCGCATCTGTCCCTGGCCGTCCCGTCGCCGGAGGACATCGCGCCCGCTATCCTCCTGCTGGCCTCGGGGGCCTGGCTGGCCGCGCGGCTGCTGCCGGAACTCGCCGCGCGCCTGGACGCCCGGCTGGCCGTCCGGGTCCTGCTCGCCTGCCTCGCCTGGGCTTGGCTCAATACGCTCGCCCATGCCTTCACCCAGAAGTACCAGTCCTGGTGCCGGCACGGGGACTGCACCTATGTCGACTCCCGCCTCTCGGCGCTGAGCCTGGGCATCGCCCTGGCCATCGGCCTCGCCCTGCTGCTCCGTGGCGCGGCGCGGCATGGCCCCGCCCGGACCCGGCAGGCTACGCTGCTCTGCGCGGCCTGCCTGGGCCTGCTCGGCAGCGCCACCTTCCTGCACAACCGTGCCTCCGCCCGGGTCATGGCGGAAAAGGAAGGCGCCTTCGACCTGCTCCGCGAAACGTCCTGCCGGGTGCCGGACCGGATGGGGCGCGATCCGCTGGTGCTGCAGGCGCTGTCGCGCGCCGTTCTCTGGCCGACGGACCCGGGCGGCGCCAGCCGGGCGACCTATCTGGCGACCTACCGGGACGCGCTGCCCCGGCTCGGCCTCGCCTGCCAGCCCATCGCCTTCCGGCCCCGGCCACAGCGGGCCGAGCTGCTCGGCTGGTCCTTCCGTGAGCGCGGGGGACGCTGGTCCCTGGGCGAATCCGCGGTGATGCGCGTCCCCGTCAGGCCGGACACGCTGGGCGCGATCCTGACGCTCTCGGCCTATGTTCCGCCCGGCGGCGCGCCGCAGCGCGTCACCCTCCGCGACGCCGGAGGCCGGACCTGCCAGCTCGCGCTCGAATTCACGAAGGTCCAGCGGGTCTTCCTGCCCTGGCGCGATGCCGCCCCGGGCTCGATGGTGACGCTGCTGCTGGAAACGCCGGATGCCGTCAGCCCCCGGCAGGCCGGGGTGAGCGAGGATGGGCGCGTCCTGGGTGTCTTCCTGTCCGGCGTGAGGCCTGTCCCAACTGCGCCAGGGCGTAACAGGGGTGTGGATGGTCCCGATGCGGCCCTCGATCTGGGCCGCTGCCTGGACGAAGGCTGACCGGCCCGCGACGAAGCGGAAAGCCCCCGCCAGCGGTCCTTGCCGAGGCGGAGGGCCGGCGCCACATGGCCCCGGCCCCCATTCCGGAAGCGATGCGGCGGGTCAGCCCGCCGTCTTCAGCCCCTCGCGCAACCTGTTCTCCTGCTCCGCCGTCAGATTGGTCCGCAGCACCGTCCCGCCGAATTCGGCCATGGCCGGCAGGACCTTGTCCGCCGTGACCTTGCGCACCAGCACGCAGAGCGCCGCGCCGCCCGGCGGCAGCGCCTGGGTGGCATCCTTCAGGAAGTTGTCGTCGATGCCGACATCGGTGAAGTAGCCGCTCAGCGCCCCCGCCCCGGCGCCGACAGCGGTGCCCAGCAGCGGGTTCAGGAAGAGCAGGCCAATCAGCGTACCCCAGAGCGCGCCGGAGGCCGTGCCCGCCAGGGTGGTGTTCACGAGCTGGTTCAGCTTCACATTCCCGTCCGGCTGGCGGACGGCGACCACGGCATCCCCGATCTCGATCAGGTATTCCTTCTGCAGGCTCAGCAGCTTCTGCCGTGCGGCCTCGGCCGTCTGCTCGTCCGGGTAGGCGACGATCACCAGATCCGCCATGTCCAAGCTCCTCCATCTCCCCACGCCGGAGGCCCCGGCGGGATTCGGGGCATAGAAGGCGACAGGAATCCCGGCCTTGCAATCCCGGCCGCTCCGGCATTGAGGGAGGGGCGGACATGCGAAGGGCGGAACCCGCGGGTCCCGCCCCTTCCTCCGCCCTCTTTTCCGCAGGACTGCCCGCGGTGCCCGGGATCACTCCGCCGCGACGGGCGGGGCATAGGCGGCGGCGCGGCGCATGCCATTGGCCACCACCGCGATCAGGCCGATCACCGCGGCCAGGGCGACGTAATGCGCCGGCCCCATCTTGTCGGCCGTCACCAGCATGGTCACCGCCAGCGGCGTCAGGCCGCCGAAGATCGCGTAGGCCACGTTGTAGGAGAAGGAGACGCCGGTGAAGCGCACCGCTCCCGGGAAGGCCCGCACCATCACATAGGGCACCACGTTGATGATCCCCACCGCCGCGCCGGCCAGGGCATAGAGCGGCACCAGATGGCCCGGATTCGCCGCTGTGCCGACATAGAGCGCATAGGTCGAGGCGATCAGCAGCACCGTCCCCACCAGCGCCACCGCCACCGTGTTGAACCGGTCCAGCAGCACACCCACCAGCACGGCGCAGATCGTCAGGGTCAGCGTCGCGAGGCTGCTGCCGATCAGCGTCGTGGTCGCCGGAATGCCGTGCAGGCGCTGCATCAGGGCGGGCGTCATCAGGATCACCACCACGATGGCCGCGGTCAGCATCCAGGTCACCGCCATGGAGATCACCACCGAGGCGCCATGGCCGCGCAGCACCTGCTTCAGCGGCATCTCCTGCACCACCGCCTTGCGGGCGCGCATCGCCTCGAAGACCGGCGTCTCGTGCAGCCAGCGGCGCAGGTACATGGCGATCAGCCCGAACACGCCGCCCACCAGGAAGGGGATGCGCCAGGCGCCGCCCATGATCTCGGCCGGCGTGTAGGCGAGGTTGATCGCCGTCGCCATCAGCGAGCCCAGCAGGATGCCGCCGGTCAGCCCGCCGGTCAGCAGGCCGCAGGCCAGGCCCACGCGGTTGGCCGGGACATGCTCCGCCACGAAGACCCAGGCGCCCGGCGCCTCCCCGCCGATCGCGGCGCCCTGGAAGACGCGCATCACCAGCAGCAGCAGCGGCGCGGCATAGCCGATGCTGGCATAGGTCGGCATCAGCCCGATCAGCAGCGTCGGCACCGCCATCATCAGGATGGAAAGGGAGAACATGCGCTTGCGGCCGGTCTTGTCGCCGAAATGCGCCATGATGATGCCGCCCAGGGGCCGCGCCAGATAGCCGGCGGCGAAGATCCCGAAGGTCTGGATCTGTTCCAGCCAGACCGGCATGTCGGCCGGGAAGAACAGCTTGCCGATGACCGTGGCGAAGAAGACGTAGATGATGAAGTCATAGAATTCGAGAGCGCCGCCGAGCGAGGCGAGGGCGAGGGTCTTGGCGTCCTGGCGTGTCAGGCTTCGGTCTGTCGCGTTCTCGGTCATCATCAAACGTCCATGGCTCGGGCACCCGCGCTCCGGCGGTGGAGGGAAGACGTTTCCTTTCGCGGGTGCGGCGCGGCACGCAATATTGCATCGCGGCACAGCCGCTACCAATGCCACTCCCTCCACTCGGCCCTGCCCCCAGGGCGGGGCTTGGCAGGGCCGAGCCGGGCCGGCGGGCAGCAGCGGCGTTGATGCCGGGGATCAGAATTATGCGTTGGACCCGCGGCGTCACCCGGCGCAGAAAGCGGCTGCCATGCCACTCGATCCCGCCCTGCTCGCCGCCTATCTGCTGGCCTGCCTCGTCCTGGTGCTGACACCGGGGCCGGACATGATGTTCGTACTGGGCCAGACCCTGTCCGGCGGACCGCAGCGGGGCTGGGCGGCGGTGCTGGGCATCGTCTGCGGCGCCTTCTGCCACATCACGGCCGCCGCGCTGGGCGTGGCCGCCATCCTGGCGGCGGAGCCCATGCTCTTCACCCTGCTGCGCCTTGCCGGCGCCGCCTATCTGGTCTGGCTGGGCTTCGGGGCGCTGCGGGCCGCTTGGCGCGGCGAGGCGGGCCTCGCCCCCGCCGTCCAGCCCCTGGAGCCGGGCTCCCGCCCCCGGGACACACGGCTCGGGGGCCAGGGCCGCATCGTGCTCCAGGGCATGCTGACCAACCTGCTGAACCCCAAGGTCGCGCTGTTCTTCCTGGCCTTCCTGCCGCAGTTCGTGGCACCGGGCCTCGCCCCGGCTTGGCTCCAGATGCTGCTGCTGGGCCCGCTCCTGCCCCTCCTGGGCCTGCCACTCTTCGCCGTGCTGATCGCCGGCGCCGGCCGGGCAGTCAGCAGCCTGAACCGCTCCGTCCGCGCCACCCGCTGGCTGAACGGCCTTGCCGGCACGATCTTCCTGGGCCTGGGGCTGCGCCTGCTGCTCGACCGGCGGTAGAGGGAGGCGGAACGCCGCCCCCCTGCCCGTCCCGGGGCCTCACATCTCCGCCGGGCTGAACCGCCCGTGCCGTTCCACCATGCCGGCGCTGGCCTCGTTCAGCCCGATCACCTCCACGCGCAGCCCGTGGCGGCGCATCTTGTTGACCACGCCTTCCAGCGCGCCGACGGCGGTGATGTCCCACAGATGTGCCCCGGTCAGATCGATCACCACCTGCTGCGCCACCGCGTCGCGCAGGTCGAAGGCATCGGCGAACATCTCGGCGGAGGCGAAGAAGACCTGCCCCCTCACCGTATAGGTCCGGGTGCGGCTGGCCTCGTCGTACCGCTCCTCCACCTGCAGCAGCCGCATGACCTTGAAGGCGAAGAAGACGCCGCTCAGCAGCACGCCGACGAAGACGCCCAGCGCCAGGTTGTGCGTCACCACCACCACCGCGACGGTGGCCAGCATCACCAGGCTGGACAGGCGCGGATGCGCCGCTAGGTCCCGCAGCGAGGACCAGGAGAAGGTGCTGACCGAGACCATGATCATGATGGCCACCAGCGCCGCCACCGGCACCTGCGCCACCCAGGGGCGCAGCAGCACCATCAGCACCAGCAGGAAGGCCCCCGCCACGAGGGTGGAGAGCCGCCCCCGCCCGCCATAGCGCAGGTTGCCCACGGTCTGTCCGATCATGCCGCAGCCGGCGATACCGCCGAAGGCGCCCACGGCGATGTTGGCGATGCCGAGCCCGGTACATTCGGCGCGCTTGGAGCTGTTGGTCTCCGTCCAGTCGTCCACCACCCCGGCGGTCATCATGGATTCCAGCAGCCCGACCATCGCCATGGCCAGCGCATAGGGGAAGACGATCCGCAGCGTCTCCAGGTTCAGCGGCACCTGTGGCCAGACCAGGGAAGGCAGGGAGTCCGGCAGGCGCCCCAGATCCGTCACGGTGCGCAGCGGCATGTCCAGGCCCATGGAGAGGGCGGTGAGCACCAGGATGCAGATCAGCGGCGAAGGGATCGCCTGGGTCACGCGCGGCACGAGGTAGATGATCGCCAGCCCCAGCGCGATCATCGCATAGGTGTGCCAGGTCACGTCCATCATCTGCGGCAGCTGTGCCGAGAAGATCAGGATGGCCAGCGCGTTCACGAAGCCCGTCCGCACCGAGCGCGAGACGAAGCGCATCAGCACGTCGAGCCTGAGCAGGCCGAAGACCACCTGGATCGCCCCGCAGAGCAGCGTGGCGGCCAGCAGGTATGGCAGCCCGTGCGCCGAGACCAGCGCCGCCGCCACCAGCGCGACGGAGCCGGCGGCCCCCGAGATCATGGCCGGCCGGCCGCCGGTGAAGGCGATCACGATGCCGATCACGAAGGAGGCGAAGAGCCCCACCTCCGGATCGACCCCGGCCACGAAGGAGAAGGCGATCACCTCGGGGATCAGGGCGAAGGTGCCGACCATGCCGGCCAGGATTTCGCGGTGGAGACTGCCGCCGGTCCATTCGGCCCGGTAGCGTGCGAGGTCGAAGCTCATGGGAGGCTCATGGGGGGAATGACGGTCCCGGTTCCTTGGGCCGTGTCACGCGCGGGATGCGGAGGACGGCCGGGAACCATCCGCGCCCCAGGCCCGGCCTCCCCCCGCCGATCCCCGGCCTTCGCTCGCAACAGGCGATCATGGGCCGCCGCATCGTGCGGCGGATCGAAGCATGTCGTTGTTGCGAGCACAGCCTACATCGGCGTGGTGATCCCTGTGATGATCCCTGTGGTGATCCCGCTGGCCTCATGCGGCGGGCGCAGGCACGAAACATGCCGGAACCGGCCGGGGCCCGATTTTGCGGTGCGGCAGGGTTAGACCCTGCCGCAGGAGGGTGCAAGCCGCCCGGCGGCGGATGGCACGCGCGCCCCCTTCCCCGCTCAGAGCGGCGCGCAGGCCCTTCGCAGCCAGGCCGCCACCTCGTGCTCCAGGCCCGGCGCCACCTCCGACGCCACGCGGGCATGATAGACATCCACCCACTCCCGCTCCGCCGGCGTCAGCAGGGCCGGCAGGATCAGCCGGCGCTCATAGGGCGCCAGGGTTAGCGTCTCGAAGCCCAGCCAGGGCCGCCCGGAGAGCCCCTGCCCCGCGGAGCGCGTCAGCAGCAGGTTCTCGATGCGGATGCCATAGGCCCCGGGCAGGTAGAAGCCCGGCTCGTCGGACAGGATCATCCCCTCCTCGATCGGCACCGGCCTCGCCGCCCGGGAAAAGGCCACCGGCCCCTCATGCACGGACAGGAAGGACCCCACCCCGTGCCCCGTGCCGTGGTCGTAGTCGAGCCCCGCATCCCAGAGCGGCCGCCGCGCGATGGCATCCAGGTGCGGCCCGGCCACGCCCTTGGGGAAGGTCAGCGTGGCCAGGGCGATGTGGCCGCGCAGCACCCGCGTGTAGCGTTCCCGCAGCTCCGGGGGCGCCTCGCCCGGCCCGCTCCACAGGGTGCGGGTCACATCCGTGGTGCCGTCGAGGAACTGCGCCCCGCTGTCGATCAGGTAGCATTCGTCCCGCCCGATCGCCCGGTCCGTTTCCGGCGTCACCCGGTAATGCACGATCGCCCCGTTCGGCCCGGCGCCGGAGATGGCGGGGAAGGATTCCGCCCGGAACAGCGGCAGCGCCCGGCGGAATTCCAGCAGCTTCCTGGCCGCCGTGATCTCGGTCTGCCCGCCCCGCGGCGCCTCCCGGGCGAACCAGCAGAGGAAGCGCGCCAGCGCCAGCGCATCCCGCGCATGGGCCGCCCGCGCACCTGCCTGTTCCACCATGTTCTTGCGCGCACGGGGCAGGCGCACCGGGTCCTCCCCCGCCACCACGCTCGCCCCGGCCTCACGCAGCCGCATGGCGAACCAGGCCGGCGTCAGGTCCGGATCGACCCGCACCCGCTTGCCCGCCAGGGCCTTCAGCGCCTGCGGCCATTCCTCCGGCGCGCGCAGTGCCACGGCATTGCCCAGATGCGCCCGCAGCGCCTCGTCCAGCTTGGCCGGGGCGATGAACAGGTCCACCGTCCCATCCGCCCGCAGCACGCCCTGGGACAGCGCCAGCGGCGTGTGCTCCAGATCCCCGCCCCGGATGTTGAGCAGCCAGGCGGTGCTGTGCGCATCGGCCAGGATCGCCGCATCCTCGCCCGCCGCCCGCAGCGCCGCGGCGGCCGCCTCGCGCTTCTCCTCCGCGCTCTGCCCGGCATGTTCCGCCGCCTGCGGCAGGGCGCGCGCCATGGGCGGCGCGGGCCGGTCGCTCCAGGCGGCATCCAGGGGATTGCTGTCCAGCGGCACCAGATCGGCACCGGAGGCCGCCAGCTTCTCCACCGCTGATTCCGGCATCAGCCGGGGGTCGTAGCCGATGCGGCGGCCCTTCGCATGCTCCCGCAGCCAGTCCACCGCCGGCTCCTCGGTGATGTGCCGCCGTTCCCAGAGGGCCGGGTCGGTTTGCGCCGCCACCTGGGTGGTGTAGCGCCCGTCGGTGAAGACCGCCGCCCGTTCGGGCAGGACGATGGCCAGCCCGGCGCTGCCCGTGAAGCCGGTGAGCCAGGCCAGGCGTTCCGCCGAGCTTGGCACGTATTCGCCCAGATACTCGTCCGAGCGCGGCACCACGAAACCCTCCACCCCGAGGCCGGCCAGATTCCGGCGCAGGGCCTCCAGCCTGGCTGCCGGAGGGGCTACCGGGGATGCCGTTTCACCCGTGACAGCGCTCACGAGACCGCGACCTTCGTAAACGACATGTTTCGCTCCTATTTCATGACCTGGGCGCATATCTCAGCAGCCAGATCCGCACGAGCAAAAGCGGCGGGCGCGCTTATGTTGCTTTGCATCAAGCGCGGCACGGCGAAGCGAGTCGAAGACAGAACGACCCACCGCCCCGAACCGCGCCGCGAAAGGAACGCTAGTCATGAATACCCGGATCAACCAGACCGAAGCCGCCCTGATGATGCCGATGCCCGCCAATGCCCAGGCCGAGCGCGTCCAGGCCCTGCGCCAGCAGGCCCTGCAGCAGAGCGACAGCGGGATCGGCCGCTGGTTCCGCAGCCTGACCCTGCGTCTCTCCGAGGGCCTGCAGCGCCGCCGCGCGATGGCCGAGCTGCAGGAGCTGACGGATCGCGAGCTGGCCGATATCGGCCTGACCCGCGCCGACATCCCGCACCTGTTCGACCGTATGGCGCAGCAGGAGAAGGTGGCCGCCCGCGCCCCGGTGTCGCGTCCGGCCAACGACTTCGGCGGCAAGCGCGCCGCGGCCTGAGGCCACGGGCCGGCGGGCATCCCGCCGGCATCAGGCTTGCGTCTTCCGCATGGAATTTCGCCAGTCACAGCAAAAAGGGACGGTTCGCCGTCCCTTTTTCGTGCCCGGCCGCTGGTGCCAGAAAAATTCCGCCCCTTTTGCTGCACTGCGGGATAGGCTGCTCTCAACGCTTCCGCAGGACCAGGGTGGACCACTGTCCGAGGTCGATCCGCCGTTCCAGCACCAGCCCGCAGCGGCGATGCGCCGCCAGCACCATCCGCACCTGGGTGCCGAGCAGACCGGCCAGGATCGCGGTGCCGCCGGGGCGCAGATGCGTGGCGAGATCGCGCGCCATGGCGCAGAGCGGGCGCGCCAGGATATTGGCGAAGACGAGGTCGTAGCGCCCGTTCCGCACCACCGGATCGCGCCAGCCATCCGCCAGCTCCGCCCGGAACAGCCCGCGCAGCCCGTTCATCACCCCGTTCTCGGCCGCCACCCGCACCGACCAGGGCTCGATATCCGTGGCCAGCACCTTCCGGTGCAGCAGCTTCGCCGCCGCCATGCCCAGGATGCCCGAACCCGTGCCCAGGTCCAGGATGCGGCGCGGCCTGCGATAGGCCACGGCCTCGAAGGCCAGCAGGCAGCCGCGAGTGGATTCGTGCTCGCCGGAACCGAAGGCCAGCCCGGCATCCAGCCGCAGCACCAGGCGCCGCCATTCCCGCGGGTTTGGCAGATGCGTCGGGCGGATGATGAAGCGCCGGCCCAGCTCCTGCTCCGGAAAGGCCTCCACGGTGCGGGCCAGCCAGCCCTCCGCCTCGGTCGGATAGCGCTCCGGCTCCCCGGCATCGAAGCCCGAGACCGCCGCCGCCAGGGCCAGCGCCGCGCTCAACGCCGCCTCGTCGCCGTTCTGCTCCCAGACGCCTTCCAGCCGCCAGGTCTCCTCCAGCGGTGGCTCGCGGAAATAGCCGACGGTGCGGCAGAGGCTTTCCAGCGCCGCCTCGTAATAGGGCACCGCCTCGTCCGGGATGCCGGTCAGCACCAGCGTTTCCAGCGGAATGGCCCAGCGCGTGTTGCCCTGGGTCGGCCAGTGGCCGGGCTTCTGCTGGATGGCGGTCTCGCTGCTCATCAGGCGCGCTCCACGAAACGGTCCAGCACGCGCTTGCTGCCGGTCTTCTCGAAATCCACGTCCAGGCGGTCATCCTCCACCCGGGTCACGCGTCCGTAGCCGAATTTCTGGTGGAAGACGCGGGTGCCGACGGTCATGGCATCCTTGCGCGCCGGTCGCGCCTGCACCTCCCAGGCGCCTTTCTCGGAAAGCTTGGCCTCCATGATCCGTGGCCGTCCGGCGCTGATGGGACCATGCGCGAAGACGCTGGGCGCCGTCGCCATGCGCTGCCGCTGCATCGCCGAGGAGCCCTCGACCTCCACCGCCTCGCGCGGCAGCTCGTCCAGGAAGCGCGACGGGATGGCGGCCGACCAGTTGTTGTAGATGCGCCGGTTCGCCGCATGGCTGATCACCGCCATCTTCCGCGCCCGGGTGATGCCGACATAGGCGAGGCGCCGCTCCTCCTCCAGCCCCTTGGTCCCGCCCTCGTCCAGGGCACGCTGGTGCGGGAACAGCCCCTCCTCCCAGCCCGGCAGGAAGACGAGGTCGAATTCCAGCCCCTTCGCCGCGTGCAGCGTCATCAGGGAGACCTTGGCCTCCGGGGCGTTCTCGTCATTCTCGGTCACCAGCGCCACATGGTCGAGGAAGCCCGCGAGGCTCTCGAACTCGCCGATCGCGCGCAGCAGTTCCTTCAGGTTCTCCAGCCGGCCCGGCGCCTCGGCCGACTTGTCCTGCTTCCACATCTCCGTGTAGCCGCTCTCGTCGAGCATGGTGGCCACCGTCACCACATGCCCCTCGCGCGCCAGCATCTCCCGCCAGCGGCTGAACCCGTCGAACAGCTCGCGCAGCGCCGCGCGCGGCCTGGGGCGGAAGGCATCGGTGCGCGCCAGTTGCTCCGCCGCCACGGCGAGCGGGATGCCCTGCTCGCGCGCCGCCACATGCATGTGCTGGAGCCCGCTGTCGCCGACGCCGCGCCGTGGCGTGTTCACGATACGCTCGAAGGCCAGGTCATCGCTCGGCTGGTGCAGGATGCGCATATAGGCCATGGCGTCGCGCACCTCGGCCCGTTCGTAGAACTTCAGCCCGCCCACCACGCGATAGGGCACGCCGAGCACGATCAGCCGTTCCTCGAAGGCGCGCGTCTGGAAGCCGGCGCGCACCAGGATCGCCATCTCGCCCGCGCTGATCCCGTCGCGCTGTGCCTGCTCGATCCGCTCGCCCACCATGCGGGCCTCCTCCTCGGAGTCCCAGAGCGAGACGACGCGGACCTTCTCGCCCTCCGCATCGTTGCGTCCGGGGCGGAGCGTCTTGCCGAGCCGGCCCTCGTTCTTCGCGATCAGCCCGGCGGCGGCGGCCAGGATCGGCTTCGTGGAGCGGTAGTTACTCTCCAGCCGCACGATCTGCGCGCCGGGGAAATCCTTCTCGAAGCGCAGGATATTCTCCACCTCCGCGCCTCTCCATGAGTAGATCGACTGGTCGTCGTCGCCCACGCAGCAGATGTTCCGGTGCCCCTGCGCCAGCAGGCGCAGCCAGAGATACTGCACCGTGTTGGTGTCCTGGTACTCGTCCACCAGGATATAGCGGAAGCTGCGGTGGTACTGCGCCAGCACCTCGGGCTGGGTGCGCAGGATCTCCGTCATGTGCAGCAGCAGGTCGCCGAAATCGACCGTGTTCAGGTCGCGCAGGCGGGACTGGTAGGCTTCGTAGATCTGCCGCGCGCGGCCATTGGCGAAGTCGCTGTCCTCCGCCGGCGTCACCCGCTCCGGCGTCAGGCCGCGATCCTTCCAGCGCTGGATCACCGCCATGAGCCCCTGGGCCGGCCAGCGCTTCTGGTCGATGCCGCCCGCCGCCTCCATCACCTGCTTCAGCAGGCGGAGCTGGTCGTCCGTGTCCAGGATGGTGAAGGAGGAGGTCAGCCGGACATATTCCGCGTGCCGCCGCAGCATCCGGGCGCAGAGCGCGTGGAAGGTGCCGAGCCAGAGCCCCTCCGCCGGGCGGCCCAGGATATGGGAGACGCGCTCCCGCATCTCCCGCGCCGCCTTGTTGGTGAAGGTCACGGCCAGGACCTGGTTCGGGAAGGCCCGGCGCGTCATCAGGATATGGGCGAAGCGCGTGGTCAGCACCCGCGTCTTGCCCGTCCCCGCCCCGGCCAGCACCAGCAGCGGCCCGTCCACCGTCTCCACCGCCGCCCGCTGCTCCGGGTTCAGCTTGCTGAGGTAGTCGGGCTCCGGCAGGTCCCGCAGCCCGCCACCCGCCATGGGCGTCACGTCGCGGCTGTCGCTCATTGGCAGCGTCCCATCGATCCGGCCCCGCAGATTCGCGTGCCATCCGTCCAGCGCGCCCCGTCCAGCCGGGCGGAGGACAGGTCGGCCCCGTCCAGCACCGCGCCCGTCAGGTCCGCGCCGCTCAGATCGGCCCGGAAGAGCCGGGCGCCCCGCAGGTCTGCCCCGTTCAGCTTCGCCCCGTCCAGCATCGCCCGCGTGAAGTCAGCCCGGCGCAGGTTGGCGCCGCCCAGATCCGCCTGGCTCAGCAGGGCGGAGCCGAAGCGGGCCTGCTGCCCGTCGACCCCCCGCAGCACCGCCCCCACCATGTTGGCGCGGGAGAAGCTGGCATCGCGCAGCACCGCCCCCGTCAGTTCGGCCTCCGGCAGGTCCCGCCCGTCCAGCAGGCAGCGCCGCCAGTCCACCCCGGGGGCGGGCAGGTCGTTGCAGGCGGCGCGGGCGGGCGCCGCGACGGCCAGGAGGAGCAGGGCGAGGAGGATCGGAAGGGCGGGGCGCACGCGACAGGATATAGAACGCCAGGAGAACGCGGTCGAGGAAGCCTGGCGCCCCCTCGCCGCCCGCCCGCCCACCTATTTCGGGAAGTACCCCGCCAGGTTCCGCCGCACCCGCGCCAGCACGTCCTCGCCCGCGGGCGGGAGCTGGAAGCGCTGCCCGGTGATCATCTCGAAGGCCCGGATATAGACGGCAGCGGTCTCCAGGATCACCTCCTGCGGGATCTCCGGGATCTCGTCCTTGTAGGGGTCGCAGCGCGCCACCACCCAGTTGCGCACGAAATCCTTGTCGAAGCTTTCCGGCTTCTCCCCCTTGCCGAACAGCGTCCGGTAGGAGCCGAGCAGCCAGTAGCGGCTGCTGTCCGGCGTGTGGATCTCGTCCGCCAGCACGATGTTGCCGTCCGTGTCCGTGCCGAACTCGTATTTCGTGTCCGCCAGGATCAGCCCACGCTCCCGCGCCAGTTCCTGCCCGCGGGCGAAGAGCTTCAGCGCGTACTCGCTCAGCGTCTCCCACTGGCTCTTCGACAGCAGCCCGCGCGCCACGATGTCCCCCGCCGTCAGCGGCTCGTCATGCCCGCCGTCGAAGGCCTTGCTGGTGGGCGTGATGATCGGCTCGGGCAGCTTCTGGTTGTCGCGCATCCCGTCGGGCAGGACATGCCCGTACATCCGCCGCTGGCCCTTCTTGTAGAGGGTCAGGATCGAGGTGCCTGTCGTGCCGGCGAGATAGCCGCGCACCACCACCTCCACCGGCAGGATGGAGAGCTTCCGCCCCACCACCACGTTCGGGTCGGGGTATTCGATGACATGGTTCGGGCAGATGTCGCGCGTCGCCTCGAACCAGTAGCGCGCCGTCTGCGTCAGCACCTGCCCCTTGAAGGGGATGGCGGCCAGGATGCGGTCGAAGGCGCTGATCCGGTCCGTCGCGATGATGATGCGCTTGCCGTCCGGCAGGTCGTAATTGTCCCGCACCTTGCCGCGATAGTGGTTCGGCAGTTCCGGAATGGTCGCGTCGCGGAGGGTCTGCTGCGCGCGCGCGGCGAGTTCTGTGAGGTCCATGCCGGTCTCGTCTCCGGAGAGAGGCTCCGCCCGCCACTGCCCCGGTCGGAGCGGCGGCGGGCCGGGAGGGATTGATCTGCGGCTATGCCTCCGCGCCCGGGGAAAGAGCAATGCTCCTCTCCGGGGCGGGGCCGGAAGAGAGGCTTCCCCAGGCGCCCCGGCCGCGCCGCCGGCCAGGGGTTCAACCGGGGTTCAGCCAAGCTTCAGTCCTGGGCGGAACCGGCGGCCTGCCGCTCCGCGGCCTCGGCCTTCGCTTCCTCGGCGGGGCCGGATTCGCTGGCCGGCCCGGCCGGCTCCGCCGGGCGCGCGCCCAGGATATGGGCGATGGCATAGGTCAGGTCCGGCCGGTTCAGCGTGTAGAAGTGGAACTCGTCCACGCCATTGGCCTGGAGCAGCCGCACCTGCTCCGCCGCCACCACCGCCGCCACCATGCGGCGGGTCTCGATGTCGTCGTCCAGCCCCTCGAACAGAGCCCCCATCCAGTCCGGCACCGAGGCGCCGATCCGGGCGGAGAAGTTGCGCATCTGATTGAAGTTCGAGACCGGCATGATGCCCGGCACGATCGGCACGGAGATGCCCGCCGCCAGCGCCCGGTCGATGAAGCGCAGGAAGGTCTCGCTGTCGAAGAAGTACTGGGTGATCGCCCGGGTCGCACCCGCATCGATCTTGCGCTTCAGGTTGTCCAGGTCGGCATCGGCCGAGGCCGCCGCCGGATGCGTCTCCGGATAGGCCGCCACCGAGATCTCGAAGGGCGCGATCCGCCGCAGTCCCTCCACCAGATCCGCCGCATAGGCATAGCCCTGCGGATGCGGCACGTAGTCGGAGGCCCCGGCCGGCGGGTCGCCGCGCAGCGCCACGATATGCCGCACCCCGGCATCCCAGTACTGCCGCGCCACCTCGTCCACCTCGCCGCGCGAGGCACCGACGCAGGTCAGGTGCGCCGCCGGGGTCAGCGCGGTCTCCCGCACGATCCGCGACACGGTGGCATGGGTCCGCGCCTGGGTGGTGCCGCCCGCGCCATAGGTCACGGACACGAATCGGGGCGCCAGCGGCTCCAGCCGCCGGATGCAGGCCCAGAGCTGGTTCTCCAGCGCCTCGGTCCGCGGCGGAAAGAACTCGAAGGACAGGGCCGGGGCGGGCAGCGCGGCCGGGGCGGGCAGCGCGCCGAAACGCGGCCCGGTCAGCCAGCGTCCCAGCGGATTGACGCCTGGTTCAAGGCCGGGGCTGGCACCGGAGGCGCCGGCGCCGGGGGTCGCGACATGGTTCATGCGCCCCTCATAGCCTGTCCGTTCCCGGGTGGCACCGTCTCCTTTTTGGCTCCGGCGGCTTTTCGGCGGGACATCACGGGGCGAAACCGCCATCCTGTCGCGATATCTTGTCCTTCCCGAGGTTCGTCCTTCCGCTGCCCGGTGGTAAGGCGAATCTTCAAACGATGCCTCATCGGAGCCTGTCCGACACAATGCGTTCCTTCCGCCTTCTGGCCATCACGCTGGTTCTGGGCATGAGCGCCTGCGCCACGCGCCCCGATCCGTCCGACCCGGAGGCGGTCGCGGAGTTCGAGCAGACCAACGATCCGATCGAACCCTTCAACCGCGCCATGTTCGATGTGCATCAGGGTATCGACAAATACGCCCTGCGCCCCGCCGCCCTGGGCTACCGCGCCGTGCTGCCGCAGCCGGTGCGCGACGGCATCCACAACGCCATCGGCAACCTCAAATCGCCGGTCATCTTCATCAATGACGTGGCCCAGGGCGAGGTCGGCCGCGCCCGCGACACGCTGACGCGCTTCATGCTGAACAGCACGGTTGGACTGGGCGGCCTCTTCGACGTGGCGGCCAGCCTCGGCCTGCCCGCGCATGACGCGGACTTCGGCATCACCGCTGGCAAGGCGGGAATCGGCGAGGGACCCTATCTCTTCATTCCGCTGGTGGGCCCCAGCAACCCGCGCGACCTGACCGGCTATGGCGCCGGCATCGCCGCCAACCCCTTCACCTATCTCACCTTCGGCAATGATGGGCTGAACTACGCCTATGACTATGGCGTGCCGGTGCTGGGCGGGCTCGATACGCGCGAAAGGCTGATCGACACCATCGACGCGGTCAACCGCACCAGCCTCGATCCCTACGCGACCTACCGCTCCGGCTACCGCCAGCAGCGCAACGCGCAGATCGCCAGCACCGGCGCCGCCCCGGCCCCCGGCCCCGCCAACCCGGCCGCCGCCAGCACGGGCATCGGCGTCGGCACCCGCGTCCCCGGCGCCGCGCCCAGCCTGGACAAGACGAGGCCGGCCCAGCCTTCCCGCCTGCCCGCGAACTGAGGCGCGTGGCCCCCTCCGCCAGAGGCCCCTTGCCGGGAGCCTCTGGAAGAACCTGCCGAGGGGTGGCAAACCCGCGACCCGATAACCGCTTTACCCACAGATCCGGGCAGGCGGCCCGGACCGAGCGGCCCCACCGGACCGCAGGTCCGGCCCGCGAGGCCGTCCGGGACACCGGCGCCGGCCCCCGGGAACCAAGCCCCTGGCCTGGACCCCTCTCCGGCCGACAGAGAACCGCGGAAGACGATATGACGAGCCCCATGACCCGACGCCCGCTCCTCCTGGCCGCCCTGGCCCTGCCCGCGGCACTGGCCCTCCGCCATCCGGCGCTGGCCCAGTCCGTGGACCCGGGCCGCGCCACCGCCTTCATCCAGAGCACCGGGCAGGAGCTGGTGGCCGCGATCAACGCCAATGCCCCGGTGGCCCAGCGCCGCCAGCAGGTGGCGGGCATCCTGCGCCGCGCCGTGGACATCCAGGGCGTCGGCCGCTTCATCCTGGGCCGCTGGTGGCGTCAGGCCAGCCCGGCGGAGCAGCAGGAATACATGCGCCTTTTCGAGGAGACGCTGATCCGCAACCTGTCGTCCCGCTTCGGCGAATACCAGGGCGTCCGCTTCTCGCTGGGCCGCGCGCAGCAGCGCACGGAGGACGACGTGCTGGTGAACACCATCATCGAGCGCCCCAGCACCGCCCCCTTCACGCTCGACTGGCGGGTGAGCGATGTCGGCGGACAGCCGAAGATCGTGGACGTGATCGCGGAGGGCGCCTCGCTGCGCCTGACCCAGCGTTCCGAGTATTCCTCTGTGATCAGCCGCAACGGCGGCCGGGTCGCCGCCCTGCTGGATGCCATGAAGCAGCAGATCGCCCAGCTCCAGGCCCAGGAAGGGCGCTGAGCCGGATCGGCACCCCCATCGGCCTGGATGCCAGGCCGGTGGGGCCTTGGATCAGCGGATCGAGCCCGTCCCCGGCCCGCCCCGGGCCTGGGAGCCGCTGCCGCTGTCGTCGCGCGGCGTCGCGCCCGGCATGGCCTGGGTCGTCGGGTTGAAGTTGTTGTTCAGGCTATCTCTCGGCGAGCGGTCGGCCTGCGGCACCGGCCGGTCGGGGCCACTGCAGGCGGCGAGCGAAACCAGGCAGCTCGCGATCAGCAAAGGCTTGTACATCCTTGTCTCCTCGGGAGCAGGAGAACGTCGGTCCCCGGACCGGCGGGTCGCTCCGTTCGTTAAGCGATCCGAAGCGCGGCTTCGCCATTTCACGTTCGCGTGTTCCATTGCCCCCGGCGATACCCGGTCAGGCAGCCACGCCTCCGTCCTTCCGGCGGCTCTCATAGACCATCATCCGGTGGCCCTTGTGCAGGAAGCTGTCCGCCTGGGTCATGCCGATGCTGCCCAGCACGGCGCGGGAGCTTTCATTGGTCTCCCGCGCCACGGCGATGATCCGCTCCAGCCCCGCCCGGTGCCCGAAGGCCAGGGCGGCGCCGGCAGCCTCCCGCGCATAGCCCTGCCCCCGGCATTCCGGCCAGAGCGCGAAGCGCAGTGCCACGCCGCGCCCGTCCGGGCGCTCCATCAGCCCGGTGATGCCGAGGAAGGCCTCGTCCTCCTGCCGGTGGACGCACCAGGTGCCGTAGCCGCGCACCGTCCAGAAGTCGATGTCGTCCTCCATCTCCTCCCGCGTGCGTTCCGGGCTTCGCACCCCGTGCAGCATGATGCCGAAGACCCGTTCATCCGCCTTCAGGGCGGTCAGTTCGGGCAGGTTCTCCCAGCCGACAGGCAGCAGCAGGAGGCGCGGCGTCCGGACCAGCCGGGACAGCCGCAGGGAATCGGAGGAATGGAACATCGTCGTCGTGACACCAGGGCACCGGCCCCGCCGCCCTGCCCGCGGATCGGGCGAGGCGGCGGGTTCACCGGAAGGAGGACGGGAGGCCGTCCCTCACGCGCTCAGCGCGTGAGGGGCCGGTACTTGATCCGGTGCGGCTCGTCGGCCGCGGCGCCCATACGTCGCTTCTTGTCGGCCTCATAGGCCTGGTAGTTGCCCTCGAACCACTCCACGTGGCTGTCGCCCTCGAAGGCCAGGATATGGGTGGCCAGCCGGTCCAGGAACCAGCGGTCATGCGAGATGATGACCGCGCAGCCCGCGAAGTCCTGCAGCGCCTCCTCCAACGCGCGGAGCGTGTCCACGTCCAGGTCGTTGGTCGGCTCGTCCAGCAGCAGGACATTGTGCGGGTTCTTCAGCATCTTCGCCAGATGCACCCGGTTCCGCTCGCCGCCC
This sequence comes from Roseomonas gilardii subsp. gilardii, assembly GCF_023078375.1. Lineage (NCBI taxonomy): Bacteria > Pseudomonadati > Pseudomonadota > Alphaproteobacteria > Acetobacterales > Roseomonadaceae > Roseomonas > Roseomonas gilardii. The sequence goes on from NZ_CP095554.1 coordinate 3,879,708, forward strand.
GAGAGCACGCCCACCGGCTTCTGCTGGTCGCCGCCCTTGAAGTTGAAGGCGGCGCAATAGGCGCGCGAGGGCACGGACCGCTTGCCCATGGTGATCATGTCCTGCCCGTCGGAGATCTCCTGCCAGACGGTGCGCTTGTCATCCAGGCTGTCGCGGCTCTGGTCCACATAGCCGAGCTGCACGGACTCGCCGACGATCATCCGGCCGGAATCCGGCTGGTCCGCGCCGGTGATCATCTTGAACAGCGTGGTCTTGCCGGCGCCGTTCGGGCCGATCACGCCGACGATGCCGCCGGGCGGCAGCTTGAAGGACAGGTCGTCGATCAGCAGCCGGTTGCCGAAGCCCTTGCGGATGTTCTCCGCCACGATGACCGTGTTGCCCAGGCGCGGCGCGGGCGGGATCTGGATCTCGGTCGGGTCGGGGGCCTTCTCCAGGCTCTTGGCCAGCAGCTCCTCATAGGCCTGGATGCGCGCCTTGCTCTTGGCCTGGCGGGCGGAAGGGCTGCGCCCGATCCATTCCTGCTCCTCGGCCAGTTGCCGCTGGCGGGAGCTCTCCTCCTTCTCCTCCTGCTTCAGCCGCTTGCGCTTGGCTTCCAGATAGGCGGAGTAGTTGCCCTGATAGGGGATGCCGCGGCCGCGATCGACCTCCAGGATCCAGTTGGTCACGTTGTCCAGGAAGTAGCGGTCGTGGGTCACCACCAGCACCGCGCCCGGATACTCGCGCAGCGTCTTCTCCAGCCAGCTCACGCTCTCCGCGTCGAGGTGGTTGGTCGGCTCGTCGAGCAGCAGCAGCTCCGGCTTCTCCAGCAGCAGCTTGCACAGCGCCACGCGCCGGCGCTCGCCGCCCGAGAGGTTGGTCACCGGGCTGTCGAAGGGCGGGCAGCGCAGCGCGTCGAGCGCGATCTCGACGGTGCGGTCGATCTCCCAGCCATTGGCGGCGTCGATGCGCTCCTGCAGCTCGGCCTGTTCGGCCAGCAGGGCGTTCATCTCGTCGTCCGTCATCTCCTCGGCGAACTTCATCGAGATCTCGTTGAAGCGCGCGAGGTCGGCCTGCACCACGGCGAAGGCGCCCATCACGTTCTCGCCCACCGTCTTGTCGGGGTCGAGATGCGGCTCCTGGCTCAGATAGCCGACGCGGACGCCCTCGGCCGCCCAGGCCTCGCCACCATATTCCTTATCCTGCCCCGCCATGATGCGCATCAGCGTCGACTTGCCGGCGCCGTTCGGGCCCAGCACGCCGATCTTGGCATCGGGCAGGAAGCTCAGGGTGATGCCCTTGAAGACCTCGCGCCCGCCCGGATAGGACTTGGTGAGATCCTTCATCACATAGACATACTGGTAGGCGGCCATGGCGCGGTCTTTCAGGCAGAACGTGGAAGGATTTGCGGCCGGTTCTACCGGCTCGGCTCCGTAGCGTCGAGCATCGGCATCGAGATCGGCGGCCGCCGGGGTTCAGCGTCGCCGCCCGCCCCGGCCGGGAGTGCCACCCTGGGCTCCCCCTCGCGGGATGCGGGTGGGGGCGTGGAAATCCGGTGGCTTCCCTGCGATCCAGCGCAGGAAATCCGCCAGCCTCGGTTCGCCCCGCAAGGCTTCCGGGGAGGCGAAGTGCCGCGCCAGCTCCGCCTCGCCGAAACGGGCATGGATGGCACTGTGGCAGATCTGGTGCAGCCGCACCGTCCCCTTATGCGTGCCGCCCTTGAGGCGCGGGATCAGGTGATGCCGGCTGGAGCGCGCATGGGCCGGGATCGGCCGCAGGCACAGGGCACAGACAGGCCCCTCCCCTCTTCCGCCCAGGCCGGGGCGGGTGGCGGCAACCTGTCTTCCGGTGGGGCATGGCGTCGCGGGCGTCGTGACACCGGTGTCATATGGGGCCGCTTCCACGCGCCGGAAGATGGCGTGCCATGCCCAGGCCGCGTGGCACGGTCGCGGCGCCGGGCCGCTGCCATGACCCCTGCTTCACCGCCTCAGGCCCCGGGGCCGCCCTGGCCCCGGAGCCCGTCGGCCGTTCAGTCGTTGCTGGTGGCGGGCTTGGTCGTGTGATGCCGCGTGGAGTGGCTGCGCTGTGTGCGGTGGGTGGTGGACTTGTGCTTCGCCCCCGTCGTCGCCGGGCTGGCGGCGGGCGCCGCCGTCGTGGCGGGCGCGCTGCTGTCGGTGGACTGCGCGAAGGCCGGCACGGAGACCGTGACCAGGCCCGCGGCCGCGAGGGCCAGGAACATGTGACGCAGAGACATTGGGTGTCTTCCCTGAGATTCTCCGGCTCCCCCGGCCGGATGCCAGGACGAAACCACGGAAACCCCATGCCGTGCGTGAAGCCTTGGAAAGCCCGCCTCCATGCCGCAGATGCGAGGAAAGGGGGAGGGTTGACATCCTCCCCCCGGCCCTCTTCCAGCCGGCTCAGCCCAGCCCGGCCAGCACCTTCGCCGTGGCGCCGCTGATCTCGCCGAGCTTCTCGCCCGCCGCGACCCGGGCCTGGGTCTTCATCCCGCGCTCCTGCCGGGTGATCGCCTCGCGGGCCTCGGCCTCCGCCTCGGCGGGTGGCAGCACCAGCACGCCGGATTCGTCGCAGAGCACCGCATCGCCCGGCGACACCACCACGCCGCCAATGGAGACCGGCACGTTCAGCCGCCCGCCCAGGTCATAGATCCGCGTGGTGATCGGCGCCTGCCCCCGGCACCACAGGGGGAAGTCGCTGGCCTCCACCTCCTCCAGATCGGTGCAGGGCCCATCCACCACGCCGGCCCTGGCGCCCGCCGCCTTGGCCGCCACGGTCACGCCGCCGCCCCAGCAGGCGTGGCGCACATCGCCCAGCCGGTCCACCACCAGGATGTCGCCGGGGCGCAGCAGGCCCAGCGCATGGTGCAGCAGGGTGGAATCCGGCCCCGGGATCTGCAGCGTCACCGCCGTACCCGCCACCCGCTTGTGGCGCAGCAGCGGCTGCACGCCCCGGTCCACGAAGCCCCAGTGGCGCCAGTGGCCGACCGTGGCGGTCTCCGTCTGCTCCAGCAGCGCGATCACCTCGGCGCTGATCTGCGGCGCGCTCTTCTCCACGACGTATTTCGGCATCCTCACCTCACTCCTTCGCAAGCGCGCGCTGGAAACCCACCAGCCGCTCCACCAACAGAACCACCGCGAGCGCCACGACGATCAGCGCCATGGCCAGGGCCGCCACCAGCGGATCGGACCGGCTCTCGGTGTACTGGAACATCGCCACCGGCAGGGTCGTCAGGCGCGGCCCCACCAGGAACAGGCTGATCACCGTCTCGTCGAAGGAGACCAGGAAGGCCAGCGCCCCCGCCGCCACCGCCCCGGGCGCCGCGATCGGCAGCGTCACCCGCAGCGCCGCGCGCAGCGGCGTGGCGCCCAGCGTCCAGGCCGCCTCCTCCACCTCGCGCGGTACGGCGGCGAAGGCCTGCGCCATGATCCGCACGGCGAAGGGGATGGCCACGAGGCTGTGCCCCAGCGCCAGCCCCGGCCAGGTCGCGATCAGCCGCATCGGCTGAAGCGCCAGCATCAGCCCCAGCCCCAGCACCAGCGTCGGCAGCAGCAGCGGCGCCGCCAGCAGGCCGGCCACCACCCCCTTGCCGGGGAAATCCAGCCGCGTCAGCGCATAGGCCGCCGGCCCGCCGACCAGCAGCGCCAGCGCCGCGACGATCAGCCCCAGGATCAGGCTGGTGCCGAGCGCGCCCATCAGCGGCCCATTGGCCAGCAGGGCCTCGTACCAGCGCAGGGAGAAGCCCGGCGGCGGAAAGGTCAGGTAGTTGCCGGCGCTGAAGGACACCACCAGCACCACCACGGCCGGCCCCAGCAGCAGCAGATAGCCGCAGACCGCGAAGAGCCGCAGCAGCGGCCCCGCTTCCGTCACCGCCCTCATGCCACCCGGCCCTCCCCCGCCTGGGTCCGCTTCGCCATGCCGGCCAGCACCCCGCGCAGCAGCATCACGGCCAGCAGGGCCAGAAGCAGCAGCATCGCCAGCACCGCCGCCACCGGCCAGTCCACCGTGGTCAGTGCCTGGTCATAGATCTCGGTCGCCACGGTGAAGACCCGCCCGCCGCCCATCAGCCGCGGCGTGATGAAGGCGGAGATGCCCAGCACCAGCCCGAGCAGGAAGGCCCCGCCCAGCGCCGGCGCCGCCAGCGGCAGCGTCACCCGCAGGAAGGTGCGGCTCCGCCCCGCCCCCAGCGTCGCCGCGGCTTCCTCCAGCCGGGGATCGAGCCGCCCCAGCCCGGCGATCAGCACCAGCACCGCATAGGGCATCAGGCTTTCCACCAGCCCGATCCAGACGCCGGTCCAGTTGTTGATCAGCGGCACCGGGGCGCTGGTCAGGCCGAACCAGCCCAGGGCCACGTTGATCAGCCCGAGATCGCCCAGGATCGCCCGCCAGCCCACCACCCGCGCGGTGCCGGAAATCAGCAGCGGCGAGACCGCCATCAGCGCCAGCGGCGCCCGCCAGCGGGGCGAGGCCCGGCGGATCAGCAGCACCACCGGCAGCGCCAGCGCGGCGGCGATGGCCGAGGCCCCGGCGGAGAGCACCAGCGTGTCCCAGGCGAGCCCCCAGTAATACGGGTCCCCCGTCACCTTGGCATAGGTCTCGGCGGTCAGCGCCGCCTCCATCGCCCCGGTCTCGGCGGTGCGGTTCAGGCTGATGCGGAAGAGGCCCAGCATCGGCCAGAGGAAGGCCAGCGCCAGCACCAGCAGTGCGGGGGCGCTCAGCAGCCATCCGGTCACGCGGGGAACACCCGCAGGTCCTCCGGCCGCAGGGCGAGGCGCACCGCATCCCCCACCCGCAGCGCGGCGCCGGGATCGTAGGCGGGCAGTTCCGCCTGCACCGGCCCGGCCGGGGTCTCGGCCTCCAGCCAGACGATCTCGCCGCTATAGGTCCGCCGCAGCACCCGCCCGTCGAGCAGCACCGTGCCCTCCGGCGCCTGGCCCTCCGGCACCACCCGCACCCGGTGCGGCCGCAGGAAAGCCTCCGCCGCCCCGGCCGGATGCCCCGCCGCCACCGGCAGGGCGGCGCCCCCGGCGCGGAACACCCCGCCCGGCTCCACCGCGCCCGAAAGCCGCGAGGCCCGCCCGACGAAGCCCGCCACGAAGCGCGTCGCCGGCTTCTCGAAGACCTCCTCCGGCGGCGCCATCTGCTCGATCCGCCCATCCTTCATCACCGCGACGAGGTCGGCCATGGCCAGCGCCTCGCTCTGGTCATGGGTGACGAAGACCGCCGTGGTGCCGAGCCGCTGCTGCAGGGCGCGGATCTCGTCGCGCACCTCCTCCCGCCGCTTGGCGTCCAGCGCCGAGAGCGGCTCGTCCAGCAGCAGCAGGTCGGGGCGGATCGCCAGGGCCCGGGCCAGGGCCACGCGCTGCTGCTGCCCGCCCGACATGGCGCGGGGCTTGCGGTCGGCCAGGGCGCCCAGCCCCACCATCTCCAGCGCCTCGCGCGCCCGGGCCAGCCGCTCCGCGCGCCCGACGCCGCGCATCTCCAGCCCGAAGCCCGCATTGGCCAGCGCGCTCATATGCGGGAAGAGCGCATAGGACTGGAACACCACCCCCATGTTCCGCCGGTGCGGCGGCAGGGCGGTGACATCCTGTCCCGCCACCACGACACGGCCGGAATCCGGCTGCTCCAGCCCCGCGATCATGCGCAGCGTCGTGGTCTTGCCGCAGCCGGAGGGGCCAAGCAGGGCCAGCAGCGCCCCCTTCGGCAGTTCCAGCGACACATGGTCCACCGCCAGCGGGCCGCCCGCGCCGAAGCGGCGGGTCAACCGCTCCAGGACCAGATGAGCGGGCGCCGGATGAGCCCCCATCAGCGCGTGGCCGCCGTCATCACCTCGCGCCTCCAGCGCTGGTTCCAGTTGTCACGCAGCTTCACCGCCTCCAGCCAGTCGATCGGCACGATGCGGCTGCGGTATTCCGGGGCCAGGGCGGTGCGGCCGATCGCCCTGGCCTCCCTCTGCGCCTGCAGATTGGTCGGGCCGTAGAACATGCGGTCGGTGAAGGCCGCCTGCGGCCCGGCGGAGAGCGCGTGGTTCAGGAAGGCGATGGCCTGCTCCCGGTGCTTCGCCCCCTTCACGATGTTGATCGTGTTGATCTGGAAGGCCGTGCCCTCCGCGGGGATCACCACGCCCAGCTTGCCCTTGCTCTGGTCGTGATAGAGCTGCGAGCGCGCGTTCCAGCCGGTGCCGAAGGCGATCTGCCCGCTCAGCACCATGGAATAGGCATCCGGGCTCGGCTGGAAGGTCTGCACGTTCGGCACGATCTGCTTCAGCAGCGGGATCGCGGCGCCGATGTTCTTCCAGTCGCCCGAGGCGCTGTGCGCCAGGATCGCCGTCAGCGCCATGCCCTGGATGTCGGGCGGCGCGCTCAGCGAGGACTTGCCCTTGTATTCCGGCCTGGCGAGATCCATCCAGCGCGCCGGCGCCGCCTTGATCGCCTCGGCATCGTAGATCAGCGTCAGGTGGTCATAGGTCACCGCCGGGCCGCAGCCATTGCCCACCTTGTTGGCCTGTTCGTCGAGTTCCTTCAGCACCGGAAGGATCTCGGGCGTCAGCGGCTCCACCAGCCCTTCCGCGCAGGCGGCGGCAGCGGTGCTGGCGTCCATGATCACCACATCCACCTGCGGGTCTGCCTTCTGCGCCCGCAACGTGCCCAGCATCTGGGCGGACCCGCCGAGGCCGGGATCGGTATACTGAACCGTCACCCCACTGGCCTGGGAAAAGGGCTGCACCACCACCTGGGAATAATTGTCCTTGAACACCCCGACATAGGCGAGGAGCACCATCTCGCCACCCGGCCTCGCATTGCCCTGCGCCCGGGCAACGGGCATGGCCGCCAGGGCCGACAGGCAGAGCGCGAGGGTCAGGCGGCAGGTCGAACCAGGCAGGCGCATGGGCTTCTCCAGGGAATCCGCGTCGTGGTCTGCGGGGGTGCCTGCAAGCATCGGACCAATGACGGGATGCGCAACCCTATCATCTCGCAACTGCGTCGCGCCGGTATACACGCCCCCCATTCTGGGCGCCCTTGCCCCGGCCCTTCACCCCCAGAGTGGCAGGCCGATCACCGCCGCCAGGGCGATCAGCCCGAAGCAGGTCCGCCGGAACAGGACCTCGCTCGCCCGGCCGAACATGCCGCTGCCGCACCACAGGCCCAGCGCGTAGCCCGGCGCCATCAGCGCCGCCAGCACCAGCGCCTCCCCGGTCAGCAGTCCGGCGAACAGATAGACGATCATGCTGATCACCCCGCTGGTGGCGAAGAAGAGCACGATGTTCGCCCGCACCTTCGCGGCCGGGATCGCGCCACCCAGCCAATAGGCCACCGCGGGCGGTCCGCCCATCTGCGCCAGGCCCGCGAAGACCCCCGACCCGGCACCGACCGCGAGCGAGAGCGGCCAGGCCGGGCGCCCGTGATAGCGCCAGCCGGAGGCCAGCAGCACCAGCATCCCCACGGCCAGGGCGCACATGCCCCAGCGCAGCGCCACCGGGTCCAGCCGCAGCAGCAGCCAGGCCCCCAGGGGCGCCCCCACCAGCGCCCCGGCGGTCAGCCAGGCGACCTCCCGCCGCGCCGCACCGCGCCATGCGGCGGGGACCAGGGGAAAGGCCGTGGCATTGTCCACCAGCACCAGCAGCGGCGCGGCCAGCTTCGGCTCCAGCACCGCGCTCGCCAGCGGAACGAAGATCAGCGCCGAGCCGAAGCCGGAGAAGCCGCGCGCCAGCCCGGCCAGCGCGGCGGCGAGAAGCGTGGCCAGCAGGGGCATCGCAGGGGGCAAGTGAGGGGTGATCACAGAGGCCATTCCATTCCGGCCGGCGGCGTCGCGGCGCATCGGCGGCGTGGGCGGAAGCGGATGGGCCGGGCAGGAATCGAACCCGCAACCAAGCCGTTATGAGCGGCCAGCTCTAACCGTTGAGCTACCGGCCCTCCGCGGAGCGGGTTTAAGGGCCCCGCGGCGGCTCGGCAAGGAAGGCGCGGATCGCCTCCCCCGCCCCGGCAATGCCGGCCAGCCACTCGCCATGCCCCTGCGGACCATCGAGCGATGTCAGCTTCACCGGCCGGCCCAGCCCCTTCAGCACCCCTTCCAGCTCCCGCGCGTATTCGATCGGGAAGAGCCGGTCCCGCTCCGCCGGCACCAGCAGCCAGGACGCCTTCCCCTGCGACAGCGCGGCGCGCGTGTCCGGGTATTCGTTCAGGAAGAGCTGCATCGCCCGGGTCAGATAAAGGAAGGAATTCGCATCCGCGAGCTTCGCCCGGCCCGCGGCGATCTCGGTCAGATAGGGATCGACCGCCACGGTGTCGGTCATCCGGCGCGCCGGGTCCTGCCCCTCCGCCGCCCGTCCGTCGAAGCGCGACAGCGCCGCCCGGTCCTGGGTCTGCAGGGTGATGATCCGCAGCGCATCGGTCAGCCCGCGCAGCGGCGGCTCCCGCCCCTGGGCATAGTAGTCGCCGTTGCGCCAGTTGGGGTCGGCGCGGATCGGCGCCTCCCAGACCTCCATCCAGGCCTGTAGCCAGGCATCCATCCGGCCGACCGGCATCACCGGCATCACCCGGTCCACCAGGGCGGGATAGGCCGCCGCCCATTCGATGGCCTGCATCGCCCCCATCGAGGGCCCGGCCACCAGCGCCAGCCGCTTCACCCCCAGGCTGTCCAGCAGCCCCTTCTGCACCTCCACGAAATCGCGGATCGACAGCACCGGGAAGCTCATCCCATAGGGCCGCCCGGTGGAGGGATCGACGCTGGCCGGACCGGTGCTGGTGGTGCGGCTTTCCCGCACATAGAGATTGGCGGGCGTGTCGCTCGCCACCACGAAGAAGCGGCTGGTGTCGATCGGCTTTCCCGGCCCGATGATCGCGTCCCACCAGCCCAGCGGCCCGTTCGCATCGTTGCGGCCGAAGGCCTGGCCATTGGCGACGAAGGGATGGGTGATCAGCACGGCATTGCCACCCGCCGCGTCCAGCGTGCCCGCGGTCTGGTAGCCGATGCGCATCCGCGCCACCGTGGCACCGCCGCGCGTGACGAAGCCCGGGATCTCGAAGGTCTTCTTCTCCACCAGCATGGCCTCCCCCGCCGGGTCGGAGGAAGGCTGGGCCGGGTTCTGGGCCGGGTTCTGGGCCGGGGCTTGCGCCTGGGCCGGCAGGACGCCGCGCAGCGCGGCGGCGAGGCCGAGGAGGAGAGGGGGCAACATGCGGCGCGGCGTCATGACGATTCCTGGATCGCGCGTTCTGGACGGCGATGCTGCCGCCGCCCCCTCCCCCGCGCAAGCCGCCGCCCGGCGGCAATGGGGGCACCTCGCCAGCCTGTGCGGTGGCGAAGACGGCCCTTTGCTGCTACGGGGGCGGTGACGGCGGGCCGGGATCACCCCCGGCCGCCTCTTGGCTCCATTCCTCGGCAGGACCCGCATGAACGCCAGCAAGATCCCCCCCGGCAAGGCGCCGCCGCACGACATCAACGTGGTGGTGGAGATCCCGCCGGGCTCGCAGGTGAAGTACGAGCTGGACAAGGACAGCGGCGCCATCGTGGTGGACCGCTTCCTGTTCACCCCCATGGCCTATCCGGCCGCCTATGGCTTCATCCCCGGCACCGTGGCCGATGACGGCGACCCGACCGACGTGCTGGTGCTGACCCCCGCCCCGGTGGTGCCCGGCGCCATGATCCGCGTGCGCCCGATCGGCGTGCTGCTGATGGAGGACGAGGCCGGCCAGGACGAGAAGCTGGTGGCCGTGCCGCACGACAAGATCACCACCCTCTTCACCAATGTGCAGACGGTGGACGACCTGCCGGCCTTGCTGCGCCAGCAGATCGAGCACTTCTTCACCCGCTACAAGGACCTGGAGCCCGGCAAGTGGGTGAAGGTCACCGGCTGGGGCACCAAGGAACAGGCCCTGGCGCTGGTCGAGCGCGGCGTCGCCGCCGCCGGCGAGAGCAAGTAACGGCATCCCGGCCGGGAGTCCCTTGCTCCCCGGCCGGATCGCCACCCCCGCTACACCTCGCCCCGGGACATCCGCCCCGTGAGGTGCTCCGCCTGCCGGATCGCCAGTGCCACGATGGTGAGCGACGGATTGCAGGCCGCGCCGCTGGTGAACTGGCTGCCGTCCGAGACATAGAGATTCGGCAGGTCGTGCGCCTTGCCGTTGCGGTCCACCACGCCATCGCGCGGCTTCTCGCTCATCCGGTTGGTGCCCATGTTGTGGGTGGAGGGATAGGCGGTGGTGTGGAAGACCCGCGTCGCCCCCACCGCGTCATAGATCGCACTGCCCTGGCGGTAGCCGTGCTCGCGCATCGCGATGTCGTTGGCGTGGTCGTCGAAATTCACCCGCGCCACCGGCAGCCCGTGCTTGTCCCGCGCCTTGGGGTCGAGCGTGATGCGGTTGGTCTCCTGCGGCATGTCCTCCCCCACGATCCACATCCCCGCCAGCCGGTCATAGCCGTCCAGCGCCGAGGTGAAGCCGCGCCCCCAGCCGCCGGGGTCCAGGAAGGCCGCCATGAAGGGCACGCCGAGCGAGAGCGTCTCCATCTCGTAGCCGCCGACGAAGCCGCGCTCCGGCCTGTGGTGCGCCTCGTCGCGCACGATGCCGGCCATGGTGGTGCCGCGATACATGTGCACCGGCTTCTCGAACATGCCGTACACGCTGGCGGTCAGGTGCCACATGTAGTTGCGCCCGACCTGGCCGGAGGAGGAATTCGCCATCCCGTCCGGGAACAGGGAGGAGGCGCTGTTCAGCAGCAGCCGCGGGCTCTCGATGGAATTCCCCGCGACGCAAACCACGCGCGCCTTCTGCCGCTGGTGGTTGCCCTGGGCATCGGCATAGACCACGCCCGTCGCCTTGCCCTTCGCGTCGTGCTCGATCTTCAGCACCATGCAGTCCGGCCGCACCTCCAGATTGCCCGTGGCCTCGCCCGCCGGAATCTCGGTGTAGAGGGTGGACCACTTGGCGCCCGACTTGCAGCCCTGGAAGCAGAAGCCGATCTGCTGGCAGCTCCCCCGTCCGGCGCGCGGCTGGCTGTTGATCGCCATGTTGCCCGTATGCACTTCCTGATAGCCGAGCTTCTTCGCCCCGGCCGCCAGAACCTTGAAGTTGTTGTTGCCCGGCAGGCGCGGGATGCCGTTGGTGCCGGTGACGCCCATCTTGTCCTCGGCCCGGGCATAGTAGGGCGCCATCTCCTCCAGCGTGATCGGCCAGTCGAGCAGGTTGGCCCCATCGACCTTGCCATAGGTCGTGCGAGCCTTGAACTCGTAGTCCTGGAAGCGCAGCGAGGCACCGGCCCAGTGCGTGGTGGTGCCGCCCACCGCCTTCACGATCCAGGCCGGCAGGTTCGGGAAGTCCCGCGCCACCCGCCAGGAGCCGGTGGTGGTGCGCATGTCCGTCCAGGCGAGCTGGGCGAAGCTCTCCCACTCGTCGTTGACGAAGTCCTGGATCTCGTAGCGGCTGCCCGCCTCCAGGATCACCACCTTCACGCCCTTCTGCGCCAGCTCGTTGCCGAGCGTGCCGCCACCGGCGCCGGAGCCCACGATCACGACGAGGCTGTCGTCGTTCAGGTCGAAATTCGCCATCTCAAACCCTCCCCGCCGCTCAGGCCGACGGCAGCCAGTCGATGTCGTTGAAGCCCCGGTTGATGTAGCCGCCGTATTCCGCGCTGGACCCCTCGTAGCCGAGCTTGGTCCAGACCTCCTGCTGGTTGTAGAAGGCGACCACGAGATCGGAGCGGACCTTCCGGAAGAAGGGCGTCCGCTCGATTCCATAGAGCAGCGGCAGCCGGTCGCGCTCCCAGTTCAGGCTGAGATAGTCGTTGCCGCCGTAGCGGACGCCGGAATCCGCGTCGAGCCGGTCCACGCCCTCTTCCAGAAGGTTCCGCAGCGCCGTGTCCTTGCCCGCCTTGTCGTCGTAGGGAAGCACGGCGCTGGCATAGAGCCGGTCGGGGATGCGGTCGTGCGGGTAGATGTCCCGCGCCAGCTTCGCCAGCACCACCAGCGTCCGCGGCCGCAGGTTCCGCGCTTCCGCCGCCCAGCTCGCCCCGGCGGTGAAAAACGTGGCCGCCACGGCGGCCGCGGGAACCGCCGTGGCGGCGCCCCGCAGGAAGACCCTGCGCGTGGAGCGCAGCCGCTTGTCCACTTCCCTCATTCTCGTCTCCTCCCTGTGCCGGGGCTGTTTCCGCTGCCTTCGGCCCGTCAGACACTCACATCAGCGGAAGCGGCCCCCCCGCTGCAACACCTCGATCCGGTAGCCATCCGGGTCCTGGACGAAGAAGAACCGCGCCAGCGGCCTGCCCTCGTGCTTCAGCTCCTTCAGCGGCAGCGGCGAGAGGCCCTCGCGCTCGAAGCGCGCATGCTCGGCCTCCAGGTCCTCCACCGAGACGGCGAGATGGCCGTAGCCGTCGCCGAGCTGGTAGGGCTCCGTCCGGCCGTCGTTGACCGTCAGCTCCAGCTCGAACTCGCTGTCCGGGTTGCTCAGATAGATCAGCGTGAAGCCGTCGAAGGCCAGCCGCTCCGCCACCTCCAGCCCGAAGGCACGGCGATAGAAGTCGAGCGAGCGCGCCTCGTCGCGCACCCGGATCATGCTGTGGATGGGCTTGGCCATCAGTTCCCCTCTTTCAGCCAGTCGATGATCGCCCCGCGGATGGCGGGGTTGGCTTGCCGATACGGCATCACCGAGCCGGGCACGAGCTTGGCGCTGTCCGCCAGCCAGGCATCCAGGGTCGCGGCATCCCAGCGGATCTCCGAACCCGCCAGGGCGGGCGAGTAGCGGAAGCCCTCCTGCTTGCCGGCCACGCGGCCGACCACGCCGTGCAGGTTCGGCCCCTGCCGGTTCGGCTCGCCAGCCCCGGCGGTGTGGCAGACGCCGCATTGCCGCTTGAACAGCGTCGCCCCGTCAGGGGCCGCCGGCGCCTGCGCCCGCCCTGCCCCCGGGGCCATGAGCACGGCCAGGAGGGCCGCGAGGCAGGCCGCCACCGAAAGGGCGCCCGGCGCCCGGATTTCCATGCGTCTCATTCCGCCGGGAAGACTAGGGCCCGGCGGCGGGGCGCGGGTGGTATCAGGCTATAGCGTAGTCGCGCAGCCCGTTTTGCCGCAGCCGGGGCTTTGCCGTCCCATCCGCCACCCCATCGGCCAAGCTGGGATCATGCCCCTGCCGCCGCATCAGCCACAGGGTGCAGGTCACCCGCAGCAGCGAGGCGAAGTTCCCGACCTCCCCGCGGCGCTCCAGCACCTCGTCATGCAGGCTGGAGACGAAGCGCCCCACCGTGCTGCCTTCCGCGGCCGCGATCTGTCCGAGGATGTCCCAGAAGGCGGATTCCAGGCGGATGCTGGTACAGTGCCCGTTCAGACGCACGGCCCGCGTTTCGCAGGCATAGGTCTCGGGCTCCTGGGATGCGTAGAGATTGCACATGGACGCGGCGCTCCTGCTGGCCCGGGCCCGTTTCCGGCCCTTGGCCCGTCATCCTGACGTGAGGCGCGGCGGATGCAACGCAAGACCTGTCATGGGCGGAAGCACGGCGGATGAGAAATCCGTCATCCGGGTCTGGCGCGGGGTGGTGGTCCTGTCCTCGCATCCGCCGTCCGGAGAAAATATCCTCCCCCGATCCCCGATCCCCGATCCCCGATCCCCAGGCCAGCCGTGCCATCGTCGAGGAGCGCCGCCACCGTCGTCCGCTCCCAGGTCCGGGGCACGCAGCCTCCTCGCGGGCAAAGGGAGGGCCAGGGCGTGGCCCGCCGGGGGGGGAACAGGGAAGAGGAGGCCCCGCCCGCCCGTGGCGGCAACAGGATCTCGCGCCGGACAGCACCGCCGGAACGGGCTTGGCCGCTGGCGCCCTCAGCCCCGCCCGCGCAGCCAGGACGGCACGGAAAGCCCGGCGGAATCCGGCACGGGCCATTCCTCCCGCACCCGGCGCAGCGGCACGAAGCCCGCCGCGACATAGTTCGGCAGCGCGCGCGGATGGTCGGCGGTGCAGGTGTTCACCGTCAGCACGTCGCAGCCCTCGCCCCAGGCCGTGTCCACCGCATGGCGGAGGAAGGCCTTGCCCAGCCCCTGCCCCACCGCATGCGGCATCAGCCCGAAATAGGACAGGTTGATGCCACGGTTCGCCCGCCGCTCCAGCTCGTAGAAGCCCGCCGGCTCCCCGTCGCGATAGAGCACGTGGATGGAGATGGCGGGGCTGGCCAGGACCTCCCGCAGATGGCTGTCCGGCACGGTGCGCCGGAACCACCAGAGATATTCCCCACCCACCGTGTCGTAGAGATAGCGGTAGAAGGGCACCGTGCAGCGCGCCGCCCGCTCCACCCGCACCTCCCCGGGAAGGGGCCGCGCGGGGGTGGCGGGCGGGCGGTCCATGCGCAGGAAGGTGACTTCCACCGTCACCGGCGTGATGCCATGCGGCCCCAGCGCGCGGACCGACATCCTCAGCTGTCCAGGAAGGAGCGCAGCTTCCGGCTCCGGCTCGGGTGCTTGAGCTTGCGCAGCGCCTTCGCCTCGATCTGCCGGATGCGCTCGCGCGTCACGTTGAACTGCTGCCCGACCTCCTCCAGCGTGTGGTCGGTGTTCATGCCGATGCCGAAGCGCATGCGCAGCACGCGCTCCTCGCGCGGCGTCAGGCTCGACAGCACCCGCGTCGTGGCCTCGCGCAGGTTGGTCTGGATCGCGGCGTCCAGCGGGATGATGGCCGCCTTGTCCTCGATGAAGTCGCCGAGATGGCTGTCCTCCTCGTCGCCGATCGGCGTCTCCAGGGAGATCGGCTCCTTGGCGATCTTGAGGACCTTGCGCACCTTCTCCAGCGGCATGCCGAGCTTCTCGGCCAGCTCCTCCGGCTGCGGCTCCCGCCCGATCTCGTGCAGCATCTGGCGGCTGGTGCGGACCAGCTTGTTGATCGTCTCGATCATGTGCACGGGGATGCGGATGGTCCGCGCCTGGTCGGCGATGGAGCGGGTGATCGCCTGCCGGATCCACCAGGTCGCGTAGGTCGAGAACTTGTAGCCGCGGCGGTATTCGAACTTATCGACCGCCTTCATCAGGCCGATATTGCCCTCCTGGATCAGGTCCAGGAACTGCAGGCCGCGATTCGTGTACTTCTTGGCGATGGAGATCACGAGGCGCAGGTTGGCCTCGATCATCTCCTTCTTCGCCTGGGTCATGTCGCGCTCGCCACGGCTCACCGTGGCGTAGACGCGCTTGAACTCCGCCACCGGCAGGCCGGTCTGGTT
Source organism: Roseomonas gilardii subsp. gilardii (assembly GCF_023078375.1). Taxonomy (NCBI): domain Bacteria; kingdom Pseudomonadati; phylum Pseudomonadota; class Alphaproteobacteria; order Acetobacterales; family Roseomonadaceae; genus Roseomonas; species Roseomonas gilardii. The sequence continues at coordinate 3,894,880 of NZ_CP095554.1, forward strand.
GGCGGTCTTGGCGATCTCGGCGCGCACCGCCTCGACATCGTCGCGGCTCTTGGCGACGAAGGCCTTCCAGTACTTGCCCGGCAGGTTGTTCACCCGGTCCATCCAGCCCGGGTCCAGCTCGTTGCCGCTCCAGTGCTGCAGGAAGTCCTCGCGCTTGACCTTGGAGGCCAGGGCCATGCGCATCACCTGGCCCTCGAAGGTCGTCAGGCGCCGGTTCAGCCCCTTGAGCTGATCCACCAGCTCCTCGATGCGGTTGTTGTGCAGCCGCACCTTCTCGATCAGCGCCACCAGCTCGACGCGCTGCTTCTCATAGGTCTTCTCGGAACGGCCGTTCAGGTCGTCGCCGGCCGTGTAAGCCTCCATGCGCTTGCTCGACAGCTTGTCGAGCTTGCCCAGGGTCTCCTCGATGGCCTCGAAATTGGCCAGGACCTCGGGGCGCAGCTTCTCCTCCAGCGCGGAGAGGGACAGGCCGATGCCCTCGCCCTCCTCGCCTTCCTCGACCTCCTCGACCTCGGCCGGCGGCGGCGCGTCGCTGTCGCCCGCAGCGGTTGCCTCCAGGTCGATCACGTCGCGCAGCAGCATGCGCCCGGCCTTGATGTCCTCGTACCAGCCGAGGATGGCCTTGAAGGTCAGCGGGCTCTCGCAGAGCCCGCCGATCATCATGTCGCGCCCGGCCTCGATGCGCTTGGCGATGGCGATCTCGCCCTCGCGCGACAGCAGCTCGACGCTGCCCATCTCGCGCAGGTACATCCGCACCGGATCGTCGGTGCGGCCCATCGTCTCCTCGTTGACGTTGCCGCCGGCCTCCTCGTCCTCGGCCTCGGCGCCCTCCTCCTCCTCGGTGGCGGCCTTCTTCTCGGCCACCTCCTCCTCGGCGCCGTCCTCGGCCTCGACGACGTTGATGCCCGCCTCGTTCAGCATGGCCATCGTGTCCTCGATCAGCTCGGAGGACACCTGCTCGGAAGGCAGCGCCTGGTTGAACTCGTCGATGGTGATGTAGCCGCGCTCCTTGCCCCGGGCGATCAGCTTCTTCACCATCGAGGTCACCGCATCGAGGAGCACGCCCTCGACCTGCTCGTCGCGGTTCTCGGTCGTTTCCGTCCCGTTCGCGGTCTTCGTCGCCATTCCGAGCCTCCGAAAGGCGCGGAGCCCCGGCACCTGACCGCCGGGGACACCCACGCAAATTGCCTCTACCCTACAGGACCCGCCCGCTCCCCGGCCGCCGCGCGCGGCTCACGGGGGGATGGGTCCAATCCTCACAGCCCGTCCAGGCCGGTCTCCCCGCGCTGGACGGCGTCCAACGCCTCCTTCAGACGGTAGGCCCGCCGCTCGGCCGCCGGATCGTTCGTCGCGATCCAGTCCTCCAGAGCCAGGCGCCGGTCCTCGATCAAGGCGTCCTTTCCCCGCAGCAGGGCATAGAAGTGCCACCACGCGGCCAAAACCTCCGCCGGCTGGGCCTCCGGCCGCGCCGCCGCCGGCAATCCGGTCGCGCGCGTCGCCCAGGCATGGGCCTCCCCCAGCTCAGCCGCGTGCAGGTGGGCGAGCAGAGTCGCGCTGTCAAGCGTTCGTGAGCCCCCCGGGGAGGAGCCATGCCAGCCGAGCAATCCCTGCCGCAAGGCGTGGCAGGGGCCGGGCGGCAGTTCCAGCAGGGCGCAGGCCTCCTCCACCTCGTCCAGCACCCAGGGATGGGCGAGGATGATCGCCATCAGGCAACGCGCCTGTTCCAGCCGCGCGGCATCGGCATCCACCGGCCGGCGCTCGATCCGCACCGGCGGCGGGCGGCCGAAGCGGGCGCCATTCCGCCCGCCCTGCCAGCCCCCTTCCCCGCCCCGCCTCGCGGTGGGAGCGGCACCAGGGCCCCCGCCGGGGGCGAAGCCGGGCCGGTTGCGCGACCGGGTGGCGAAGAAGCGGTCGAACAGGGCCGAGCGGTATTCCGAGGCCAGGGCCTTGTCCGGGATCTTCGCCGCCGCGGCCGCGAGGTCGTTGCGCAGCGCCGCGCGCTGCTCCGGCGTGCCCGAGGAGCGGCCGGCATCCAGGATGTCGTAGAGCGATTCGTGCAGCGGCCGCGCCTTGTCCAGCACCGCCTGGAAGGCGGCCGGCCCCTGCTTCAGCACCAGCGTGTCGGGGTCCTCCCCCGCCGGCAGGGTGGCGAAGCGCAGGGAACGTTCGGGCGAGAGCAGCGGCAGCGCGATCTCGGCCGTGCGGGCCGCCGCGCGCGCCCCGGCCGCGTCGCCGTCGAAGCAGAGGACCGGTTCGGGAGACGCTCTCCACATCTCCCCCAGTTGGTCTTCCGTCAGCGCGGTTCCCAGGGGGGCCACGGCGCCGTCGAAGCCCGCCTGGTGCAGGGCGATCACATCCATGTAACCCTCCACCGCCACGAGCACCCGGCCCCGGAACGCCGCCTCCCGCGCCAGATCGAAGCCGTAGAGGTTGCGCCGCTTCGAGAAGAGTTCGGTTTCCGGCCCGTTCAGGTATTTCGGCTGCCCGTCGCCCAGGATGCGGCCGCCGAAGGAGACGATCCGCCCCCGCCGGTCGCGGATGGGGAACATGACGCGGTTGAAGAAGAAGCCGCTGTATCCGCCGTCACGTTCGTTGGCCCGCAGCAGCCCGGTCTCGGCCAGCCGCGCCGCCTCCACCCCCAGTTCCTTCATCGCCGCCGCCAGCGCCCCGCGCGAGGAGCCGGACCAGCCCAGGCCGAAGCGGTCGATCGTGTCCTCGCTCAGCCCCCGGCGGCGCAGGTAGTCCAGCGCCTCCCGCCCCTCGGCCTCGCGCAGCCAGCGGCGCATCACGCCGCAGGCCGCCTCCATGACCTCGTGCAGGTCGCGCGCCCGGGCCTCCCGCTCCACCTGGCGGGGGCTTTCCCTGGGTACTTCCAGCCCGGCCTCGCCCGCCAGCCGCTCCACCGCGTCACGGAAGCTCGCCCCCTCCGTGCCCATGACGAAGGACAGGGCATCGCCATGCGCGCCACAGCCGAAGCAGTGGTAGTGGTCGTCATAGACATAGAAGGAGGGCGTCTTCTCGTTGTGGAAGGGGCAGCACCCTTTCCACTGGCGCCCGTTGCGCGTGAGCTTGACCCGCCGCCCCACCAGGGAGGGCAGCGGCGTCCGGGCGCGGAGTTCTTCCAGAAAGGCGGGCGGGAGGGCGATCGCCTCCTCCTTTGCGGGTCGTCGTTGCGGATCGGCCTCTATAGTAGGTTTATCGTAGGTTTTGACCTACGAGGCGCAGCCGGGTTCAGACCCGCCTGGGCTGCACCGCCCCGTGCAGGTCGGATCAGCCTCTATAGTAGGCTTGTCGTAGGTTTTGACCTACGGGGCGCAGTCAGGTTCAGCCTCGTCCGGCTTGCACCACCGCCTCCGAAAACCGCCAGCCCGCCCCAGCTTTCGCCCCGCTGCCGCGTTGTGTGCGGGTGGCCGGGGCACCCCGCCCGGTCCGCGCGGCAAGATAACGGAGGCGCCACATGGCCCTGGAAATTCCCCACAACGCCCTGATCCTGGTAGCCGACGGCGCCAAGGCGCTGCTGCTCCGCAACACCGGGCGCAATGGCGAGATCACCCTGCGCGAGGAAAGCCGCCTTTCCCCCGATTTCGGCGCACAGGGCCCGTCCGGCGCCCGCCCCGAGGACCAGTCGCCCAAGGAGACCGGCGAGGCCACCTTCGCCAAGCAGATCGCCCAGACGCTCCAGGCCATGAAGCTCCAGAACGGCTTCGAAGCCCTGGTGGTGGTGGCCGACCCGCAGACCCTGGGGCAGCTTCGCGAGGCGATGCACAAGGCGGTCGAGTCGAGCGTCGTGAAGTCGCTGGACAAGGACCTGACCGGCCACACGCCGGAGGAGATCGCCGCGGCGCTGCGCTGAATCCTGCGGGGAAAAGGCGGCCCAGCCGCCTTTTCCGGGAAGGCCGGTCAGCCGCCCAGCTTCGCCTTCACGATCGGGCCGACCTTGGCCATGTCCAGCGTGGCCGCGTGTTTCGCCTTCAGCGCCGCCATCACCTTGCCCATCTCCTTGATGGAGCCGGCCCCGGTCTCGGCGATCGCCGCCTCCACCGCCGCCGTGGTCGCGGCCTCATCCATCTGCTGCGGCAGGAAGCCCTCGATCACCGCGATCTCGGCCTCCTCCTTCGCCGCCAGTTCGGGACGGTTGCCCTGGCGGTACATCTCCACGCTCTCGCGCCGGCTCTTCGCCATGCCGCGCAGCATGGCGACGATCTGCTCGTCCGGCACCTTGTCCACGCCCGAGGGGCGCGCGGCGATGTCGGTGTCCTTCAGCTTCGCCATGATCATGCGCAGCGTGGAGGTGCGGGCGGCATCGCCCGCGCGCATGGAGGCCTTGAGTTCCTCAGTGAATCGGCTGCGAAGGTCCATCAGGCCCTCTCCTTCCTGTTCTGGCGTCATCCGGCCGGCCCCCGTGCCGGACGGGCGGAAACTTCCCACCCGCTCGCCGGGAAAACGGTGTTGGGAAATTTCTTCCCAGGCTCACGCGGGATTTCTTTGACTTGGGAAACCACTTCCCAGATAACCCCGCCATGCGTTCCGTGGAAGAGATCATCCGCCTCGCGGGCGGGGCGGAGGCCGTGGCCCAGCGCTGCGGCGTGGGCGGCGAGGCCGTCCGCAAGTGGCGCCAGGCCCGCGCCATCCCGCCCAAGCACTGGCCCGCCCTGATCGCCGCCACCGGCCTGTCCTTCGGGGACATGCCGGGCGCCTCCGTGGCCACCCCGGCCGATCCCGCCACGCCGCCCCCCTCCCCCGTCCTCGCGGAGCCCTCCATGCCCGAAGCCGCCGACACCCCGCCCGCCGGCGCGACCGCCTGCATTGTCCTGATGGACGGCACGGTCTTCTGGGGCCGAGGCTTCGGCGCCGCCGGGACCCGGGCGGGCGAGATCTGCTTCAACACCGGGCTGACGGGCTATCAGGAAACCCTGACCGACCCCTCCTATGCCGGGCAGATCATCACCTTCACCTTCCCCCATATCGGGAATGTCGGCGCCAATGCCGAGGATGTGGAGACCATCACCCCCGCCGCCCTCGGCCTGATCACCAAGGCCGATGTCACCGAGCCCTCCAACTACCGCGCCCAGCGCCACCTGGACGACTGGCTGAAGAGCTTCGGCATCCCCGGCATCGCCGGGGTGGACACGCGCGCGCTGACCATCCGCATCCGTGACGGCGGCCCGCCCAACGGCGTCATCTGCCACGCGCCCGATGGCCGCTTCGACCTCGCCGCGCTGCGCGCCCAGGCCGCCGGCTGGCCGGGGCTGGAGGGCATGGACCTCGCGAAGGAGGTGTCCTGCCAGCAGTCCTACCGCTGGGAGGAAGGGCTCTGGCGCTGGAACCAGGGCTATGAGGCCAGCCCGGCGAAGCGCCACAAGGTCGTGGCCGTGGACTACGGCGCCAAGCGCAACATCCTGCGCTGCCTGGCCGATGCCGGCTGCGACGTCACCGTGGTCCCCGCCACCGCCACGGCGGAGGAGATCCTGCGCCACGGGCCGGACGGCGTCTTCCTCTCCAACGGCCCCGGCGACCCGGCGGCGACTGGCGAATACGCCGTGCCCGCCATCCGCGGCGTGCTGGAGAAGCAGGTCCCCGTCTTCGGCATCTGCCTCGGCCACCAGCTCCTCGCCCTGGCGCTCGGCGCCCGCACCTACAAGCTGGACCGCGGCCATCGCGGCGCCAACCAGCCGGTGAAGGACCTCGCCACCGGCAAGGTCGAGATCACCTCGCAGAACCACGGCTTCGCGGTGGACGAGAAGAGCCTGCCCGAGGGGGTGAAGGTCACCCATGTCTCGCTCTTCGACGGCTCCAACGAAGGCATCGCCTGCGAGGCGAAGCGCGCCTTCTCCGTCCAGTACCATCCCGAGGCCTCGCCCGGCCCCTCCGACAGCCACTATCTCTTCCACCGCTTCACCGCGCTGATCGAGAACGTGAAGGGGAAGGCGGCATGACCGCCCTCTTCGACCTCGCCGGCCGCACCGCCATCGTCACCGGCGGCAATGGCGGGATCGGCCTCGGCATGGCGCGCGGCCTCGCTGCCTGCGGCGCCCGCGTCGCCGTGGTGGGCCGCAACGCGGAAAAGAACGCCGCTGCCGCCGCGGCGCTCGGCGGCGGGGCCTTCGCCCTCCAGGCCGACCTCGCCGAGCCCGGCAGCGCCGACCGCGTGGTGGCCGAGGTGGTGGCCCGCGCCGGCGGCCTCGCCATCCTGGTCAATAATGCGGGCACCAATATCCGCCGCCTGCCGCAGGATGTGTCGGACGAGGACTGGTACGCCGTCATGGACGCCAACCTCACCAGCGCCATGCGGATGAGCCGCGCCGCCTATCCGCATCTCAGGGCCTCCGGCCATGGGCGGGTGATCTCGATCGGCTCGATGATGTCGATCTTCGGCCTGCCGCTCTCCCCCGCCTATGGCGCCAGCAAGGGCGGCATCGTGCAGTACATGCGCTCCCTCGCCGTGGCCTGGGGGCCGGACGGGATCACCGCCAACGCCATCCTGCCCGGCTGGATCGAGACCGAGCTGACCGCCGGCGCCAAGCGCGACATGCCCGACCTGAACGACCGCGTCCTGGCCCGCACGCCGCAGAAGCGCTGGGGCCTGCCGGGCGACTTCGCCGGCATCGCCGCCTTCCTGGCCAGCGACGCCGCCGCCTTCGTCACCGGCACGGCCATCCCGGTGGATGGCGGGCTGTCGGTGCACGGCTGAGGCACGGGGCAGGCCACCCGCCATGATGCTCCCCGCCCTCCTCCTGCTGGCCTGCCTCGCCTGCATGGGGCTGAGCTATGGGTTGTGGCGGGCCTTCCTGCGCGCCGGGCGGCCCGGCCACCCGATGGCCATGGCCCTCCTCGCCTCGCTGCTGGTCTCGGGGCTGCTGCTCTGGCTGTTCCGCGACCGCGCGCCGCCGAACCTGCCGGTGAACGGGCTGACCGAGGCGCTCTACATCGCCTGCCTGCTCAACATCCCCGCCGCCATCCTGCTGACCTGGCGCCGCTGACCGCGCGCGCCCCCGAAACGCCAGACCCTCCGGACGAAGCCCCCGACCATGCCGAAGCGCACAGACATCCAGTCCATCATGATCATCGGCGCCGGTCCCATCGTGATCGGCCAGGCCTGCGAGTTCGACTATTCCGGCGCCCAGGCCTGCAAGGCGCTGCGTGCCGAGGGCTACCGGGTGATCCTGGTGAACTCCAACCCGGCCACGATCATGACCGATCCCGGGCTGGCGGACGCCACCTATATCGAGCCGATCACGGTCGAGGTGGTGGAGAAGATCATCGCCAAGGAGCGGCCGGACGCGATCCTGCCGACCATGGGCGGGCAGACCGCGCTGAACACGGCGCTGAAGCTGGCCGAGGCCGGGGTGCTGGAGAAGTATGGCTGCGAACTGATCGGCGCCAAGGCCGAGGTGATCGACAAGGCCGAGGACCGGCTGAAGTTCCGCGACGCCATGACCAGGATCGGCATCGAGAGCCCGCGCTCCCACATCGCCCATACGATGGAGGAGGCGCGCGCCGGGCTGGAGATGGTCAAGCTGCCCTGCGTCATCCGCCCCTCCTTCACCCTGGGCGGCACGGGCGGCGGCATCGCCTACAACAAGGAGGAGTTCGAGCAGATCGTCTCCGCCGGCCTCGCCGCCTCCATGACCACCGAGGTGCTGATCGAGGAGAGCGTGCTGGGCTGGAAGGAGTACGAGATGGAGGTGGTCCGCGACAGCGCGGACAACTGCATCATCGTCTGCTCCATCGAGAACCTGGACCCGATGGGCGTCCACACGGGCGATTCCGTGACCGTCGCCCCCGCGCTGACGCTGACGGACAAGGAATACCAGCGCATGCGCGATGCCAGCATCGCCTGCCTGCGCGAGATCGGCGTCGATACCGGCGGCTCCAACGTGCAGTTCGGCGTGAACCCCGCCGACGGGCGCATGGTGGTGATCGAGATGAACCCGCGCGTCTCGCGCTCCTCGGCGCTGGCCTCCAAGGCCACCGGCTTCCCGATCGCCAAGATCGCCGCGAAGCTCGCCGTCGGCTACACGCTGGACGAGCTGAAGAATGACATCACCATGGTGACGCCGGCCGCCTTCGAGCCGACCATCGACTATGTGGTGGTGAAGATCCCGCGCTTCACCTTCGAGAAGTTCCCCGGCACCCCGCCGACGCTGACCACCTCGATGAAGTCGGTGGGTGAGGCCATGGCCATCGGCCGCTCCTTCGGCGAGGCGCTGCAGAAGGGCCTGCGCTCGCTGGAGACCGGCCTCTCCGGCCTGGACGAGATCGCCGCGCCGGGCGACGGCTCGGTGGAGGCCTATATCGCCGCCCTTTCCACCCCCACGCCCGACCGCTCGCTGACCGTGGCCCAGGCCTTCCGCGCCGGCCTCTCGGTCGAGGAGATCCACCGCGCCTGCCGCTTCGACCCCTGGTTCCTGCGCGAGATCGAGAAGATCGTGCGCGCCGAGGAGGAGATCCGCGCCAAGGGCCTGCCGCGCGAGGCGGGCGCGCTGCGCCGGGTGAAGGCCATGGGCTTCTCCGACCGGCGCCTCGCGGCGCTGACCGGCTCGACCGAGGCCGCGGTGACGCAGCAGCGCCTGGCCCTGGGCGTCACCCCGGTCTTCAAGCGGATCGACACCTGCGCGGCGGAATTCGCCTCCAACACCGCCTATATGTACTCGACCTATGAGGGCGGCTTCGGCACCCCTTCCTGCGAGGCCGATCCCTCCGGCCGGCGGAAGATCGTCATCCTCGGCGGCGGTCCCAACCGCATCGGCCAGGGCATCGAGTTCGACTACTGCTGCGTCCATGCCGCCTATGCGCTGAAGGAGGCCGGGTTCGAGACCATCATGGTCAACTGCAACCCGGAGACCGTCTCCACCGACTACGACACCTCCGACCGCCTCTATTTCGAGCCGCTGACCGCCGAGGACGTCATCTCCCTGATCCGCAAGGAGCAGGAGAAGGGCGAGGTGCTGGGCTGCATCGTGCAGTATGGCGGCCAGACCCCGCTCAAGCTCTCCCAGGCGCTGAGCAAGGCGGGCATCCCGATCCTGGGCACCTCCGCCGAGGCCATCGACATCGCCGAGGACCGCGAGCGCTTCCAGCACCTGCTCCAGGGCCTGGGGCTCAAGCAGCCCTCCAACGGCACCGCCCGCACGCTGGAGGAAGCCGCTGCCGAGGCCGAGCGCATCGGCTACCCGGTCGTGGTCCGCCCCTCCTACGTGCTCGGCGGCCGCGCCATGGAGATCGCCCATGACCGCACGCAGCTCATGCGCTTCGGCGCGGAGGCGGTGAAGGTCTCGGGCGAGAACCCGATCCTGATCGACCAGTACCTTTCCGACGCGATCGAGGTCGATGTGGACTGCATCGCCGACGCCGAGGGCAATGTCTATGTCGCCGGCGTCATGGAGCATATCGAGGAGGCGGGTATCCATTCCGGCGACAGCGCCTGCTCGCTGCCGCCCTACTCGCTCTCCCCGGCCATCATCACCGAGCTCAAGGCCGAGACCGAGGCCATGGCCCGGGCGCTCAGGGTCCGCGGCCTGATGAACGTGCAGTATGCCGTGAAGGGCAACGAGATCTACGTGCTGGAGGTCAACCCGCGCGCCTCCCGCACCGTGCCCTTCGTCGCCAAGGCCACCGGCGTGCCGGTGGCCAAGATCGGCGCCCGCGTCATGGCCGGGGCGAAGCTCTCCGAGTTCCGTCTCGACGACGACGCCATCTCCCGCCATGTCGCGGTCAAGGAAGCGGTCTTCCCCTTCTCCCGCTTCCCGAACGTGGACGTCATCCTGGGCCCGGAGATGAAGTCCACCGGCGAGGTGATGGGCCTCGACCACTCCTTCGAGCGCGCCTTCCTCAAGTCCCAGATGGGCGCCGGGGTGAAGCTGCCGGAAAGCGGCACCGCCTTCCTTTCGGTCCGCGACGGCGACAAGGCCGCCATGGTCTCCCTGGGCCGCCGCCTGGTGGAGATGGGCTTCAGCCTCGCCGCCACCCGGGGCACGGCCAACCGGCTGCGCGAGGCCGGGCTGCCCGTCACCGAGGTCAAGAAGGTGCTGGAAGGCCGCCCCAACTGCGTGGACGCCATGAAGTCGGGCGAGATCCAGCTCGTGATCAACACCTCCGGCTCCGGCCAGGCGGTCTCGGACAGCTTCGACATCCGCCGCTCGGCGCTCACCCACGGCATCCCCCACTACACCACCGTGGCGGGCGCCCGGGCCGCCGTGCACGCCATCGCGGCGCTGCGCGCGGGAGTGCTTGATGTGGCTCCGTTGCAGTCCTATTTTGCATCTTCGTTCTGAGACATCGGGGCGGGTCTGGCTTCCTGGCCAGGACCCGCCCCGCCTGTTTCGGCCCCGGCGCCGCTCCGGTTCCTCCGAATGTCCTGGTCCAACCGTCCAGGCAGGGACTGGCGCGGCCGCGTCGCGTTCTAGGGAAGGCTAAACGCCGTGCAGAAGTTCCCCATCACGGCCGAGGGTCTGTCTCGGCTTGAGGAAGAGTTGAAGGTTCTGAAGTCCGAGGAGCGCCCGGCCGTGATCCGCGCGATCGCGGAGGCGCGCGCCCATGGTGACCTCTCCGAGAATGCCGAGTACCACGCCGCGCGCGAGAAGCAGTCCTTCATCGAGGGCCGCATCGCGGAGCTGGAATCCGTCGTCCCCTCCTCCGAGGTGATCGACGTCTCCAAGATGACCGGCGACCAGGTGCGCTTCGGCGCCTATGTCACCATCGTCGATGAGGAATCCGAGGACGAGAAGACCTATCGCATCGTCGGCCAGTATGAGGCCGACATGAAGAAGGGCTCGATCTCCATCTCCTCCCCCTCGCCCGGGCGCTGCTCGGCAAGAGCGTCGGCGACAGCGTCGAGGTGCCCGCCCCCGGCGGCGCCCGATCCGTCGAGATCACCGCCGTCCGGTTCCGGTAGGCACCGCCCCCATGCCGGAAGGGACAGCCCTCCCCACGCGGCACGTGGCGCTGTCCGACGTGCGCGCGGCCGCCGCGCGCATCGCCGGCACGGTGCTGCGCACCCCGCTGGTCGAGCCGCATGCCGTCTCCCGCGCCGCCGGGGCGCGGGTCCTGCTGAAGCTGGACAACCTCCACCCGACCGGCGCCTTCAAGGAGCGGGGTGCCGCCAACCGCCTCGCCCAGCTTTCGGCGCGGGAGCGCGAGGCCGGGGTGATCGCGATGAGTGCGGGCAACCATGCCCAGGCCGTCGCCCGCCACGCCCATCTGCTGGGCCTCCGCGCCACCATCGTGATGCCCCGCTTCACCCCCTCCACCAAGGTGGTGCGGACGGAAAGCTGGGGCGCCCGGGTGGTGCTGCATGGCGACACGCTGGCCGAGGCCGCCTCCCACGCCCATGCCCTGGCGCTGAGCGAGGGGCTGGTCTTCGTCCATCCCTATGACGACCCGGAGATCGTCGCGGGCCAGGGCACCATGGCGCTGGAGATCCTGGAGGATGCCCCCTCCGGCCTGCAATCCATGGTGATCCCCGTGGGCGGCGGCGGCCTGCTCGCCGGCTGCGCCGCGGTGGTGAAGGAGATGCGCCCCGACCTCGCCCTCTATGGCGTCGAGGTCGAGGGCTATCCCGCCATGGCCCAGCGCCTGGCGGGCGAGACGGTGAAGGTGGGCGGTCCCACCATCGCCGAGGGCATCGCCGTGCGCGATGTGGGCGAACTGCCCGCCGCCATGCTGGCCCGCCTCGGCATCGAGGTTCTGGTGGTGCCCGAGCGCGCCGTGGAGCGGGCCATCGCCCTGCTCGCCGAGGGGGCCAAGGTGGTGGCCGAGGGCGCCGGCGCCGCCGGCCTCGCGGCCATCCTCGCCTTCCCCGAGCGCTTCGCCGGCCATACCGTCGCCACCACCGTCTGCGGCGGCAATATCGACCCGCGCATCCTGGCCAATGTCCTGCTGCGGGAGATGCTGCGCGACGGCCGCATCCTGCGCCTGCACCTCGACATCCCCGACCGGCCGGGCGTGCTGGCGGACATCTCCACCCGTGTGGCGGCCGCCGGCGGCAATGTCATCGAGGTCAGCCACCAGCGCCTCTTCGCCGCCCCCTCGGTCCAGACCGCCGAGCTGGAGCTGATGATTGAGGTCCGCGACGCCAACCAGGGCGCCGCCATCGTCGCCGCCCTGGAAGCGGCGGACTACACCGTCCGGGTGGGCTGAGGCTCCTTTACCCTGGCCGTGGGCGGCAGCACCGCCCACGGCCGGCACAGCGCCTCAGCGACGCTCCACCGGTACGCCCACCTCTTCCTTGGCGGTGCGGATGACCTGCAGGGTCTGCACCCGCATCACATGGTCGGCCCCGGTGAGGCGGGAGGTCAGGGCGTTCTCATGCGCCGTGTCGCGCGCCACCAGCCGCAGCAGGAAATCCCCGCCGCCACGGATCATGTGGCATTCCCGCACCTCGGGCCAGGCCGTCACCATCCGCTCGAAGGCTTCCAGCACCGAGAGCTTCTGCGTTTCCAGCCCGACCAGGGCGTAGAAGCCGACCTCCCAGCCGAGCGAGCCGGGCTCCAGGTCGGCATGGTAGCCCCGGACCACGCCGAGTTCCTCCAGCCGCCGCACCCGCCGCAGGCAGGGCGGGGCCGAGAGGCCGACGCGGCGGGCCAGTTCCACATTCGTGATCCGCCCGTCCTGCTGGATCTCATCAAGGATGGCCAGGTCGGTCGCGTCCAGTTCGGGCGCGTCATTCGGCATTCTGTTCATTGCCCGTCATGGCGATGCGGCGAAATATCCTTGCACGCCCCGCACGTCCAGACCATCCTTTCTGGAATGCCGGGTTGCGGTGGACGCAGGGCTGACCGATATGCTGCGCGTAACCCGCGACTCGCAGGAATCAGAAGTGCCCGAGACTCACCGAACCCGCCTCCTCGTTCTGGGTGCCGGACCGGCCGGATACACGGCGGCCATCTACGCGGCCCGCGCCGGTCTGCAGCCGATCGTCGTCGCGGGTCTCCAGCCGGGCGGACAGCTCACCATCACCACTGAGGTCGAGAACTACCCGGGCTTCGCCGAACCCATCCAGGGCCCCTGGCTCATGGAGCAGATGGCGAAGCAGGCCGAGCATGTCGGCGCCCGCCTCCAGATGGACACCATCACCGCCGTGGACCTGTCCCGCCGCCCCTTCCGCTGCGAGGGCGATTCCGGGGATGTCTACTTCGCCGACAGCCTCGTGATCGCCACCGGCGCCCAGGCCCGCTGGCTCGGCATCCCGGGGGAGAAGGAGCTTTCCGGCTTCGGCGTCTCCGCCTGCGCCACCTGCGACGGCTTCTTCTTCCGGGGCCGGGAGGTCGCGGTCATCGGCGGCGGCAACACCGCCATCGAGGAAGCCCTCTACCTCTCCGGCCTCGCCGCCAAGGTCACGCTGATCCACCGCCGCGACAGCTTCCGGGCCGAGCGCATCCTGCTCGACCGCCTCTTCGCTCGCCCGAACATCGTGGTGGTGCGCGACACCGTGGCCGAGGCCATCCTGGCCGACGAGAGCGGCCGCGCCCCGGTCGCCCGGGCGCTCGCGCTGCGCAACGTGAAGAACGGCGAGACGTCCGAACTGCCGGTCCACGGCGTCTTCGTCGCCATCGGCCATGCGCCGGCCACCGCCCTGTTCCGGGGCCAGCTCGACATGGACGAGGCGGGCTATATCCGTACCGAACCCGGCCGCACCCGGACCTCCGTGGAGGGGGTCTTCGCCGCCGGTGACGTGCAGGACCACATCTACCGCCAGGCGATCACCGCAGCCGGCACCGGCTGCATGGCCGCGCTCGATGCCGAGAAGTGGCTCGCCGGCCTTCCCGAATCCGCTCCGGCCCCAGCGGCCTATCTCTGAGGCGAGGAAACACCGAATCATGCCGCTCGATTGGGACAAGCTGCGGGTCTTCCACGCGGTCGCCGAGGCAGGGTCCTTCACCCATGCCGGCGAATCGCTGAACCTGAGCCAGTCCGCCGTCTCCCGCCAGATCCAGGCGCTGGAAGAAGCCCTGGCCGTGCCCCTCTTCCACCGCCATGCCCGCGGCCTGATCCTGACGGAACAGGGCGAGACGCTGAACAAGACGGTGCGCGAGGTCTTCGCCAAGCTGGCGATGACCGAAGCGCTGCTGACCGAGAGCCGGGAGCGCGCCGCCGGCCGCCTCAAGGTGACGACCACCACCGGCTTCGGCTCGCTCTGGCTGGCGCCGCGCCTCCAGCGCTTCATCGACAAGCACCCCGACGTCACCGTCACCCTGTTGCTGGACGACACGGAGCTGGACCTGGCGATGCGTGAGGCCGACGTGGCCATCCGCATGCACGCACCGCGGCAGCCGGACCTGATCCAGCGCCATGTCGCCACCTTCGGCTGGAAGGTCGTGGCCGCGCCCGAATACGTGAAGCAGCATGGCGCCCCGCAGCGGCCGGAGGACCTCGATAACCACCGGCTGATCACCTATGGCGACCACCGCCAGCCGGTCGAGGACATCAACTGGCTCGCCGAGGCCGGCCGCCGCGCCGGCAGCCCGCGCCGCGCCGTGATGGAGGTGAACAGCCTCCCCGCCATGCTGCGGGCCGTGCGCAGCGGCCTCGGCATCAGTGCCCTGCCGGACTACCTGGGCGACGACATCGCGGATCTCACCCCGATCCTGAGCGAGATGAAGACGCCCCGCTTCGAGTCCTACTTCGTCTATCCGGAGGAGATGCGGCACTCCAAGCGCGTGGCCGTGTTCCGGGACTTCCTGGTGTCGGAACTCTCCCGCAGCCAGGGCTGACCGAACCGCCTGGGGTGGGCCGCCGGCCCGCCCCGTCTCTCCGGCGCCGGGATCAACCCCCGCGCGCCATCCGGGCCGCCAGTTCCTGGCTCACGCTGGCCACCCCCTTCACCAGGGGTGCGGGCCAGGGCGAGCCGCGCGGCGGCACCTGACGGTCGAGTTCGCCATCCCGGATCAGCAGCATCCAGAGCAGACCGTTCTTCGGCTCATGCCCCAGGAACAGCCCGTTCCGCGCGCAGTCGCCGCCTTGACAGCCCCAGGCCCAGGCGAAGCCGTCCTCCGCATGGACATAGCTCCCCGGGGCCCTCAGATGCTCGAAAATCACCTGCTGCCGGCCGCGCGCGACATTGCGCAGCATCGGCGCCGTGTCCTGCAGGGCACCGAGCTGCTGGATGGTGCGCCCCTCCAGTTCCGAGGCATCGGACACCACGGCATCATCCGCCCGGGCCTGGACAGGCAGGCAGAACAGGGCCAGCGCAAACAGCAACGGGGCGAGTGGTTGCCCACCCGCCCCGCGCCGAAACGATCCGATCAAACGCATCGTCCGATTGATCAAGCCTGCGGCTGCTCGCCCTCGGCCTCGACGATCTCCGGCTTCGGGCCGCTGTCCAGGCCCTTGGCCGAGACATCGCGGTCCACCAGCTCGATCACCGCCATGTCGGCGGCATCGCCGTAGCGCACGCCGGCCTTCAGCACGCGGCAATAGCCGCCCTGGCGGGAGGCGTAGCGCTGCGCGATGGTCGTGAACAGCTTGTCCACCACCTTCTCGTCGCGGATCTGGGCCAGCGCCTGCCGGCGGGCCGAGAGGTCGCCGCGCTTGCCGAGCGTGATGATCCGCTCGACATAAGGCCGCAGCTCCTTGGCCTTGGGCAGGGTGGTCGTGATCTGCTCATGCTTGAGCAGCGAGGTCGCCATGTTCCGGAACATCGCGATCCGGTGGGAGGAAGTAACGTTCAGCTTCCGCCCGGACATCCCGTGACGCATTTCAGTCTCCTAGGCCCCGGGTTCAGAAGGGCTCTTCGACCCGGCGAGCCAGGTCCTCGATGTTCTCAGGCGGCCAACCCGGCACGTTCATCCCGAGGCTGAGACCCATGGAGGCGAGAACCTCCTTGATCTCGTTCAGGGATTTGCGCCCGAAATTCGGGGTGCGCAGCATCTCCTGCTCGGACTTCTGCACGAGGTCGCCGATATAGACGATGTTGTCGTTCTTCAGGCAGTTCGCGCTGCGGACCGACAGCTCCAGCTCGTCGACCTTGCGAAGCAGGTTGCGGTTGAAGGGCAGATCGTCCTGCACCTCCTGCACCTTGGCCTCGCGCGGCTCGTCGAAGTTGATGAAGAGCTGCAGCTGGTCCTGCAGGATGCGGGCGGCGAGCGCCACCGCGTCATCCGGCGCGACCGTGCCGTCGGTCTCCACCGTGAGCACGAGCTTGTCGTAGTCCGTGCGCTGGCCGACGCGGGTCGGCTGCACCTGGAAGGCGACACGGCGGACGGGCGAATAGATCGCGTCCACCGGGATCACGCCGATCTCCTGGTCCTCGGTGCGGTTCTCGGAGGCGGGGACATAGCCCTTGCCCGTCGAGACCGTGAGCTCCATGGAGAAGCGCGCCCCATCGTCGAGCGTGCAGATCACCAGTTCCGGGTTGGCGACCTCGATGTCGCCGGACACCTGGATCTGGCCCGCCGTCACCTCGCCGGGGCCGGTGGCCTCCAGCGTCAGGCGCTTCGTGCCCTCGGAGGGCATGCGGATGGCCAGCTGCTTGATGTTCAGGATGATGTCGGTGACATCCTCCTGCACACCCTGCAGGCTGCTGAACTCGTGCAGCGCGCCCTCGATCTTCACGGCCGTGACGGCCGCGCCCTGGAGCGAGGACAGCAGAACCCGCCGCAGCGCGTTGCCCAGAGTCTGACCGAAGCCGCGCTCCAGCGGCTCGGCGACCACGGTGGCCACGCGCGCGGGGTCGGCGCCCGGATCGACGTCCAGGCGCTCGGGCTTGATCAGGGAACGCCAATTGCGATCCAGCACTTGGGTATCTCCTGCGACGTTTCCCCGATCAGACGCGACGACGCTTGCGCGGACGGCAACCGTTGTGCGGGATCGGGGTCACGTCCTTGATGGCGGTGACATAGAAGCCGACGGCCTGGAGGGCACGCAGCGCGCTCTCGCGGCCCGAACCGGGACCGGAGACCATGATCTCCAGCGTCTCCATGCCGTGCTCGCGGGCCTTGCGGCCGGCATCCTCGGCCGCGACCTGCGCGGCATACGGGGTGGACTTCCGGCTGCCCTTGAAGCCCTGCGACCCGGAGGACGACCAGGCGATGGCATTGCCCTGGCTGTCGGTGATCGTCACGATCGTGTTGTTGAAGGTCGCGAGCACATGCGCCACGCCCGTGGCGATGTTCTTGCGCTCCTTCTTGCGGGGGCGGGAGCCCGCCTGCGGCTGACGCGCCATCTTACTTCGTCACCTTCTTCTTGCCGGCGATCGCCACGGCCTTGCCCTTGCGGGTGCGGGCGTTGGTGTGGGTGCGCTGGCCGCGCACCGGCAGGCCACGGCGGTGACGCAGGCCGCGGTAGCAGGCCATGTCCATCAGCCGCTTGATGTTCATCGCCACTTCGCGGCGGAGGTCACCCTCCACGCGGTAGTCGCGATCCAGCATCTCGCGGATCTTCAGGATCTCCTCGTCGGAGAGCTGGTTGACCCGGCGCTCCTCGGGGATGCCGAGCTTCTCGCAGATCTCAGCCGCGTTCTTCGGACCGATGCCATAGATGTAGCGCAGGGAAATCTGCACCCGCTTGTTGTCGGGGATGTTCACGCCGGCGATACGCGCCACGTTCGCTCTCCTGGAGCAACTGCTCCGATAGGGCCGGCGACGGCGGGCAGCCTGGGCCGGCGAGGTGATCATTGCCCGACTCCGGCGGCGGAACCGCCGAAGCACCGGCAAATGGCATGGGAAAACGCAGCGGGAGGGAGCCCGCCGCGAGGAAGGGGCGGGATAAACCTCCCCGCCCCTCAGGTCAAGCCCGACTCAACAGGGCTTCCAATTCACGGGTCACGTCGTCGATATCGGCCATGCCGTCCACCGACTTCAGCTTCCCCTGAGCCTGGTAGTAGGGCAGCAGCGGCTCGGTCTGCTTGCGATAGGCCTCCAGCCGCGCCGCCACCGTCTCGGCCTTGTCATCGGCCCGACGGACGAACTCCGTACCGCCGCAGACATCGCAGACCCCGGCCTGGATCGTCGGCTTGAAGGTATCGTGATAGCCCGTGCCGCAGGCGGCGCAGGTGAAGCGGCCGGCGATACGCTCGACCAGCGCCGCCGGGTCCACCTTCAGCTCGATCACATGGTCGAGCGCCAGCCCCTTCTCCTTCAGCATCACGTCCAGCGCCTCGGCCTGGGGCACCGTCCGCGGGAATCCGTCCAGGATGAAGCCCTTGGCGCAGTCCGGCCGGGCGACCCGCAGGGCGAGCATGGCGGTGATGATCGCGTCGGGCACCAGCCCGCCGCTCTCCATGATCGCCTTGGCCTCGCGCCCGATCTCGGAGCCCGACTTGACCTCCGCCCGGAGCATGTCGCCGGTCGAGATCTGGGCGATCCCGAACTTCTCCTCCAGGCGCTTGGCCTGGGTTCCCTTTCCGGCCCCGGGAGGCCCCAGCAGGATCAGGTTCAACGACGTCTCCCAACACTCGGACGGTTACCGTTCGGCAGGGACCGGCTTCCCCCCGCCCCCGGCGCCCCCAGCCGGGCCTTGCGGATCAGGCCCTGGTACTGGTGCGCGAAGAGATGAGACTGCACCTGCGCCACCGTGTCCATCGTTACGGACACGATGATCAGCAGGGAAGTGCCGCCGAAATAGAAGGGCACGCCGTACTGGCTGATCAGGAATTCCGGGATGAGGCAGACGATGCAGAGATAGATCGCCCCCACCAGCGTCAGCCGGGTCAGGACACGGTCGAAATAATCCGCCGTCGCCTGCCCCGGGCGGATGCCCGGCACGAAGCCGCCGTTCTTCTTCAGGTTCTCCGCCGTCTCCTGCGGGTTGAAGACCACCGCGGTGTAGAAGAAGGCGAAGAAGATGATCAGCGCGACATAGAGGCCCATATAGAGCGGCTGCCCATGCGCCAGCCACTGCGCCGCCCGGCTCAGCCAGGTCTCCTCCCCCTGCCCGGCCCCCGCGAATCCGGCGAAGGTCGCCGGCAGCAGCAGCAGGGAGGAGGCGAAGATCGGCGGGATCACGCCGGCCGTGTTCAGCTTCAGCGGCAGATGGGTCGAATCGCCGCCGAACATCCGGTTCCCCACCTGGCGCTTGGGGTACTGCACCGGGATGCGCCGCTGCGCCCGCTCCATGAACACCACGAAGGCAATCACGGCGAGCGCGATCAGCAGGAAGAAGATGATGAAGGGCGTGGACAGCGCTCCGGTCCGGCCCAGCTCCAGGGTCGAGACGAAGGCATGCGGCAGGTTCGCCACGATCCCCGCGAAGATGATCAGGCTGATGCCGTTGCCGATGCCCCGGGCGGTGATCTGCTCACCCAGCCACATCAGGAACATCGTGCCGCCCACCAGGGTGATCACCGCGGAGAGCCGGAAGAAGGCACCTCCGGCATAGACGGGCGAGGCCCCCATGGCCCCCTGCATCCCCTCCAGTCCCACGGCGATGCCATAGGCCTGGAAGATCGCGATCACCACCGTCAGGTAGCGCGTGTACTGGTTGAGCTTCTTGCGCCCGCTCTCGCCCTCCTTCTTGAGGGTCTCCCAGGCCGGGATCGCCGCCGTCATCAACTGCACGATGATGGAGGCGGAGATATAGGGCATGATGTTCAGCGCGAAGACCGTCATGCGCCCCAGCGCGCCGCCCGTGAACATGTCGAACATGCCCAGGACGCCACCGCCATGCTGGCGCAGGATATCCGCCATCACCGACGCATCCACGCCGGGAACGGGGATATAGGTGCCGAGGCGATAGACGATCAGTGCCCCTAGTGTGAACCAGAGCCGCTTCTTCAGCTCGGTGGCGCGCGACAGCACCCCGAGGTTGAGATTGGCCGCGAGCTGCTCGGCGGCGGACGCCATGCGTACCCTCCATACGACTGCGGCGCCCGGGGGGAGGTCCCCCGCGCGCCGCAGCGAAGACATCAGCTGTCAGGTAGCCCCCCAGGGAGGCGAAGATCAAGCGGCCGGAGCGTCTTCCGAAGCCTTCGGCGCGGTCACCGTCACCTTGCCGCCCGCCGCCTCGACCGCCGCGATCGCGGCCTGCGAGGCACCGGCGACGGTGATGTTCACCGCGCGCTTGATCTCACCCTTGGCGAGCAGGCGGATACCGGCGCGCTTGCCGCTGACCCGCACCACGCCGGCTGCCTTCAGCATCGTCTCGTCCAGCGCCTGGTCGGCCGGCAGGCGGCCTTCCTCGATCGCCTTGTCGAGCAGGCCGATGTTCAGCGGCGCGTACTCGACGCGGAAGAGGTTCACGAAGCCCCGCTTCGGCAGGCGCCGGTAGATCGGGAGCTGACCGCCCTCGAACCCGTTCAGCGACACGCCGGTGCGGGCCTTCTGGCCCTTCACGCCGCGGCCGCCGGTCTTGCCCTTGCCGGAGCCGATGCCGCGGCCGATGCGCTTGAACTTCGGGCGGGCGCCCTCGTTGTCGCGCAGCTCGTTGAGCTTCACCATGATCAGTCCTCCACCTTGATGAGGTGGGCGACCTTGCGGATCATCCCGCGCACGGCAGGGGTGTCCTCAAGCTCGCGGGTCCGGTGCATCTTGTTCAGCCCCAGCCCGATCAGCGTCTCGCGCTGGCCGGGCTTGCGGCCGATCGGCGACCCGGTCTGGGTCACCTTCACGGTCTTCTTGGCAGTCTCAGACACCGCCAGCCTCCTGAGCCGCCGGAGCGGCCTCGTCCTTGCGCGGGCCGATCAGGTCGGAGACCTTCTTGCCGCGCCGCGCCGCCACGGCACGCGGGGAGGTCACCTTCCCCAGCGCCGCGAAGGTCGCCTTGACCATGTTGTGCGGGTTCGTCGTGCCGGTGCACTTGGCGACCACGTCGCCCATGCCCAGCGTCTCGAACACGGCGCGCATCGGACCACCGGCGATGATGCCGGTGCCCGCCGGCGCCGCGCGCAGGATCACGCGACCCGCGCCGAACTCGCCGATCATGTCGTGGTGCAGGGTACGGCCCTCGCGCATCGGCACGCGGATCATCGTCCGCTTGGCGCGCTCGGTCGCCTTGCGGATCGCCTCCGGAACCTCGCGCGCCTTGCCGGCGCCCCAGCCCACGCGGCCCTTCTGGTCGCCCACCACCACGAGAGCGGCGAAGGAGAAGCGACGGCCACCCTTCACCACCTTCGCAACGCGGTTGATGGTCACCAGCTTGTCGCGGAGCTCATCACCCTCGCTGTGGGCCTGCTGCTGATTGCGGTCGTTGTCGCGACGGCGGCCGCGGCCACGGCGCTCGCCGTCACCACCCTCGCCACCGCCACCGGACCTCGGTGCATATGCCATGCGTCAGACGCTCCTCAGAACGACAGCCCGCCCTCGCGGGCGCCGTCCGCCAGGGCCTTGACCCTGCCATGGTAGAGATAGGGACCGCGGTCGAAGACCACCGCCGAGACACCGGCCGCGATGGCGCGCTCGGCCACCAGCTTGCCGATGGCGGTCGCCGCATCGACATCCGCCCCTGTACGGGCGCGCAGGTCCTTCTCGAGCGTCGAGGCGGCCGCCAGGGTACGGCCCTCCTTGTCGTCGATCACCTGCGCATAGATGTGCCGGCCGGAGCGGTAGATCGACAGGCGCGGACGCCCACCGGCCTTCTGCCGCAGCTGGAAGCGGAGCCGGGAGCGGCGCCGCGTCTGGAGTGCGAGCTTGCGCATCACTTCTTCTTACCCTCCTTCCGGAGGATGACCTCGTTGTCGTAGCGGACGCCCTTGCCCTTGTAGGGCTCGGGACCACGATAGGCGCGGATCTCGGCGGCCACCTGGCCGACCCGCTGCTTATCCGCACCCTCGACCTTGATCGCCGTGGGGCGCTCGGTCGTGATCTTGATCCCTTCCGGGATCGCGTAGCGGATCTCGTGGCTGTAGCCGAGGTTCAGCACCAGCTCCTTGCCCTGGACCGCCGCACGGTAACCCGTGCCGGTGATCTCCATGGACTTGGAGAAGCCGCTGGAGACGCCCGTCACCATGCCGTTGATCAGCGAACGTGTGGTGCCCCACAGCGTGCGCGACCGCCGGTCCTCGCCCTTGGGCGAGACGGTGACGGAACCACCCTCGATCTTCACTTCCACCGCATCCGTGACGACCGGCAGGCGCAGCTCGCCGAGCTTGCCCTTGGCCACCACGACGCCGTCCTGCAGGGCGACGGTGACGCCGCTGGGAACGGTGACGGGATACTTGCCGACGCGTGACATGGGGTCGGCCTCCTCAGAACACGCGGCAGAGGACTTCGCCGCCAACATTGGCAGCGCGGGCCTCATTGTCGCTCATCACGCCGCGAGGCGTGGACAGGATGGAAACGCCGAAGCCGTTATAGACCTTCGGCAGCTCCTTGATCTTCGCGTAGACGCGGCGGCCCGGCTTGGACACCCGGTTGATCTCCTTGATCACCGGCTCGCCCTCCGAATACTTCAGCTCGATGTTGAGGATCTTCACGCCAGGGCGCACGTCCTCGGAGCTGTAGCCACGGATATAGCCTTCGCGCTTCAGGACATCCAGCACGTCGGCGCGCAGGCGCGACGCGGGAGACACGATGCGGCTCTGCCGCGCGCGCTGACCATTGCGGATGCGGGTGAGCATATCACCCAACGGATCGGACAGGGACATCGATCCTCCGCCTTACCAGGAGGCCTTCACGAGCCCGGGGATCTGGCCAACGGAGGCCAGGTCACGGAGCGCGTTACGGCTCAGCTTGAACTTGCGGTAGTTCCCGCGGGGACGGCCGGTCAGCTCGCAGCGCAGGCGAACGCGCACCTTGGCGCCGTTGCGCGGCAACTGGGCGAGCTTGAGCGTGGCCTCGAAGCGCTCCTCGACGGGCGCCTCGCGGTCCATCACCAGAGCCTTCAGCGCCGCACGCTTCTCCGCGTGCAGCGCCGAGAGCTTGGCGCGCCGGTTGTTCTTCTCGACAGCCGAAGTCTTGGCCATGCGATCTTATCCTCCAGAACCTGGCCCCACCCGCTCCATGCCAACTGGGCAGGGAACGGGCCGGACCGGTTTTCCGAGATTAATTGGCGAAAGGCAGCTCGAAGGCCTTGAGAAGGGCCTTGGCCTCCTTGTCCGTCTTTGCCGTGGTCACGAACTGGATGTCCATGCCACGCACCGCCTCGACCTTGTCGTAGGCGATTTCCGGGAAGATGATCTGCTCCTTCAGACCCATGGCGAAGTTGCCACGGCCGTCGAAGCCACGGTTGCCGGGCAGGCCGCGGAAGTCGCGGACGCGCGGCAGCGCGATCGTCACCAGACGGTCCAGGAACTCGTACATCCGGGCGCGGCGCAGCGTGACCTTGCAGCCGATCGCCTGCCCCTCACGGATCTTGAAGCCCGCGATCGCCTTCTTGGCACGGGTCTTGACCGGCTTCTGGCCAGCGATGGCCATCAGGTCGGCCACGGCCGCGTCCAGCTTCTTGCTGTCGCCGGCCGCTTCGCCCACGCCCATGTTGATGACGATCTTGGAGAGCTTCGGCATCTCCATGACGTTCTGGTAGCCGAACTGCTCCTGCAGGGCCTTGCGCACCACCTCGTTGTAGTGCCGCTGCAGGCGCGGCAGCTCCTTCTGAGTGTCGCTCATGCGTCGAGCACCTCGCCGGAGGCCTTGGCCACCCGGACCTTCTTGCCGTCCACGTCCTTGAAGCCGACGCGGGTCGGCTTGTCGGACTTCGGATCGATCAGCGCCAGGTTGGAGAGGTGGATCGTCGCCTCCTTCTCCTGGATGCCACCCGGCTGGTTCATGCCCTGCGGCTTCAGGTGCCGCTTGACCATGTTCACGCCTTGGACGATCGCCCGGTTGTCCTC
Source organism: Roseomonas gilardii subsp. gilardii (assembly GCF_023078375.1). Lineage (NCBI taxonomy): Bacteria > Pseudomonadati > Pseudomonadota > Alphaproteobacteria > Acetobacterales > Roseomonadaceae > Roseomonas > Roseomonas gilardii. Next base: position 3,918,581 of record NZ_CP095554.1, read on the forward strand.
GGGAATCACGCGCAGCACCTCGCCGCGCTTGCCCTTGTCGGAACCGGTGATCACCTGGACGCGGTCACCCTTGCGGATCTTCGCGGCCATTACAGCACCTCCGGAGCCAGGGAGATGATCTTCATGTACCGGCGGGCGCGCAGCTCGCGCACCACCGGGCCGAAGATACGGGTGCCGATCGGTTCGCCCTGCTTGTTGATCAGGACGGCCGCGTTGTTGTCGAAGCGGATGGCCGAGCCGTCGCCGCGCCGCACGGGATAAGCCGTGCGGACGATGACGGCGCGATGCACCTCGCCCTTCTTCACCTTGGCACGGGGAATGGCGTCCTTCACGGACACCACGATGATATCACCGACAGAAGCCGTCTTGCGCTTGGAGCCGCCCAGCACCTTGATGCACTGGACCTTCCGCGCGCCGGAGTTGTCGGCGACGTCGAGGTTGGATTCAACCTGGATCATGCCGCAGCCGTCTCCGCCGTCGGGGCAGCCTCGAAGCCGGCGGGACGGGCGACGTCCTCACCGTTGCGCGCGATCACCAGCCAGCTCTTCCGCTTGCTGATGGGGCGGCACTCCTCGATCCGCACGGTATCGCCTTCCTTGCACAGGTTGGCGTCGTCGTGCGCCGCATAGCGGCCCGAGCGCTTGATGAACTTCTTGTAGAGCGGATGCATGACACGACGTTCGACGAGGACGGTAACCGTCTTGTCGCCCTTGTCGCTCACAACCCGCCCGGTGAGGACTCGCTTCGGCATCGCCGGGGTCTCCTCGTCAGGCCTTCTTTTCCGCCTGGGCCGACTGGCCCAGCACGGTCTTCACGCGGGCGATGTCTCGCCGCACCGCGCGAATACGCGAAACCGCCTCCAGTTGTCCAGTGGCACGTTGGAAGCGGAGGTTAAACTGCTCTTTCCGGAGATCGAGCAGCATCGCCTTCAGTTCGTCCGGGCTCTTGGCCCGGACATCTGCGATCTTGGTCATGTCTTTACGCCTCGGCGCCCAGACGCGCCACGAACTTCGTCTTGATCGGCAGCTTCGCCGCGCCAAGGGTCAGCGCCTCGCGGGCCGTCTCCTGGCTGACGCCGTCGATCTCGAACATGATGCGGCCCGGCTTGATGCGGGCCACCCAGTACTCGGGCGCGCCCTTGCCGGAGCCCATGCGGACCTCGGCAGGCTTGGTCGAGACCGGAACATCCGGGAAGATCCGGATCCAGACGCGACCCTGGCGCTTCATGGCGCGGGTGATGGCGCGACGGGCCGCCTCGATCTGGCGGGCCGTCACTCGCTCCGGCTCCAGGGCCTTCAGGCCGAAGCCGCCGAAGGACAGGGTGAACCCGCCCTTCGCCAGGCCATGGATGCGGCCCTTATGGGCCTTGCGGAACTTCGTGCGCTTCGGTTGCAGCATGATTCATCCCGCCTCAGCGCTGAGGCGCCTGCTCCGCGGCGCGCTTGTCCTGCGCCATCGGATCATGAGCCAGAATTTCACCCTTGAAGATCCAGACCTTGACACCGCAGGTGCCGTAGTTGGTCTTCGCCGTCGCCGTGCCGAAGTCGATATCGGCGCGGAGGGTATGCAGGGGCACGCGGCCCTCGCGGTACCACTCCATGCGCGCGATCTCGGCCCCGCCCAGGCGGCCACCGCAGTTGATGCGGATGCCGCCGGCGCCCAGGCGCATCGCGGACTGCACGGCGCGCTTCATGGCGCGCCGGAAGGCCACGCGGCGCTCCAGCTGCTGGGCGATGCTCTCGGCCACCAGGGTGGCGTCGATCTCGGGCTTGCGGATCTCCATGATGTTCAGGGAGACCTCGGCCCCGGCGAGCTTCGCCAGGTCCTTGCGCAGCACCTCGATGTCGGCGCCCTTCTTGCCGATCACCACGCCAGGGCGGGCGGCATGGATCGTGACGCGCGGCTTCTTGGCCGGGCGCTCGATCACGATGCGCGACACGCCAGCGCCCTTCAGGCGCTCCTTCAGCTTCGTGCGCAGCTTCAGGTCATCATGCAGCATCTTGGAATAGCCCGCGTCGGCGTACCAACGGCTATCCCAGGTGCGGTTGATGCCCAGCCGCAGCCCGATCGGGTTGACTTTGTGACCCATGTTACGCGGCCTCCTGCTGCGGCGCGGTCTCGGCCACCTGCTGCTCCGCCACCACGATGGTGATGTGGCTGAACCACTTCTCGACGCGCGAGGACCGCCCACGGCCACGCGCATGGAAGCGCTTCATGACAACAGCGCGGCCGACCTCGGCGCGGGACACCACCAGACGGTCCACGTCCAGCTGGTGGTTGTTCTCCGCGTTCGCGATCGCGCTCTCCAGCGTCTTCTTGACCGTGTCGGTGATCCGGAACTTGGAGAAGGTCAGGATCGCCACCGCGTCCTGCGCCTTCTTGCCACGGATCAGGCCGGCGGCCAGGTTCAGCTTGCGCGGCGAGACCCGGATGTTCCGGGTGGTCGCCATGGCCTCGGTCTCACCGAGGCGACGCTCATGCTTCGGCTTGCTCATCTCAGCCCCGCTTCGCCTTCTTGTCGGCCGAGTGGCCGGTGAAGGTCCGCGTCGGCGAGAATTCGCCGAACTTGTGGCCGACCATGTTCTCGTTGACCTGCACCGGGATGAACTTCTTCCCGTTGTAGACCCCGAAGGTCAGGCCGACGAACTGCGGAAGGATCGTGCTGCGGCGGCTCCAGATCTTGATGATCTCGTTCCGCCCCGACGCACGCGCCGCATCCGCCTTGTTGAGCAGGTAGCCGTCAACGAACGGCCCCTTCCAAACACTGCGAGCCATCTAATCAGCCCTTCGTCGCGTTGCGCCGGCGAACAATCAGATTGTCCGTCCGCTTGTTGGTGCGGGTCTTGTAACCCTTCGTCGGCTTGCCCCACGGGGTGACCGGGTGACGGCCGCCCGAGGTCCGGCCCTCACCACCGCCATGCGGGTGGTCGACCGGGTTCATGACCACGCCGCGGTTGTGCGGACGGCGGCCCAGCCAGCGGGAGCGACCGGCCTTGCCGATCTGCTGGTTGCTGTTGTCCGGGTTGGACACGGCGCCGATCGAGGCCATGCACTCCGCCCGCACCAGCCGCAGCTCGCCCGACATCAGCTTGATCTGGGCATAGCCCGAATCCTTGCCGACCAGCTGCGCGTAGGAACCCGCGGAACGGGCCATCTTCGCGCCGGCGCCCGGCTTCAGCTCGATGCAGTGGATGATCGTGCCGACCGGAATGGCCGACAGCGGCATCGCATTGCCCGGCTTGATGTCGGCGCGCTGGTCGGACACCACCGTGTCGCCGGCCTTCAGCCGCTGCGGCGCGATGATATAGGCCAGCTCGCCATCCTGGTACTTCAGCAGCGCGATCCAGGCGGTGCGGTTGGGGTCGTACTCCAGCCGCTCGACCGTCGCGGGAACGCCGAACTTGGCGTTCCGCTTGAAGTCCACGTAGCGATAGGTCTGCTTGTGTCCGCCGCCGCGAAACCGGACCGTGGTGCGGCCGTGGTTGTTGCGGCCGCCCGAGTGCTTCTTGCCCTCGGTCAGCTGCTTGACGGGCGCGCCCTTCCACAGCTCGGACCGGTCCACCAGCACCGTCCCGCGCAGGGACGGGGTGACCGGATTGAAGTTCTTCAATGCCATGGCTTACGCGAGCCCCGTCGTGAGGTCGATGGACTGGCCCTCGCCGAGCTTGACCATCGCCTTCTTCCAGTCCGAGCGCACCCCGGGACGACCCTTGAAGCGCTTCGTCTTGCCCTTGACCACCACGGTGTTCACGGCCTTCACCGTCACACCGAACAGGCCCTCCACGGCGGCCTTGATCTCGGGCTTCGTCGCCTCGAGCGCCACCTTGAAGGTCACCTGGCCCTGCTCGTTCAGGGCGGTCGCCTTCTCCGTCACCAGCGGCGCCAGCACGACCTGGTACATCCGCTCGCGCCCGATCACCGGGCGCTTGGCCTTCTCCTGCGTCTCGCTCACGCCAGCCGCTCCTTCAGCGCCTCGACCCCGGCCCGCGTCACCGCGAGGATGTCGTGGTTGAGGATGTCGTACACGTTGGCCCCGACCGTCGGCATGACCTGGACCTTGGGCAGGTTGCGCGCGGCGCGCACGAAGCCCTCGGCCGGGGTCGCATCGACCACCAGCGCGCTCGTCCAGCCCAGCGCCTTGACCTGCTTGGCCAGCTGCGCGGTCTTGGCCGCCTCGGCCGGCACGTCGATCACGACGAGCTTGCCGTCCTTGGCCTTCTGGCTCAGCGCCGAGATCAGGCCCAGGCGACGGACCTTCTTGTTCAGGCTGTAGCCGTGGTCACGGACCACCGGACCATGCACGACGCCACCGGTGCGGAACTGCGGCGCACGGAGCGAACCCTGACGGGCATTGCCGGTCCCCTTCTGGCGATAGGGCTTCTTGGTGGTCCCGGAGACCTCCCCCATGCCCTTCACCTTGTGGGTACCCGCACGTCGCTTCGCGAGCTGCCAGTGCACCACGCGCGCCATGATGTCGGACCGCGGAGTGGCTCCGAAGAGCTCCTCCGGCAGCTCGATCTCACCGGCTTGGCCGTTATCGAGAGTGATAACCTTCACTTGCATCGCTTTTGTCTACCTTTACGCCGGATAGGGCGCGTCGGCGTGGCGCGCGCGCTTCACCGCGTCGCGAACCATCACCCAGGCCCCCGCGGCGCCGGGCACGGAGCCCTTGACCAGCAGCAGCCCCTTCTCCGCATCGACACCCGCCACCACCAGGTTCTGGGTGGTGACGCGCTCGACACCGAGATGGCCGGCCATCTTCTTGTTCTTGAAGGTCTTGCCCGGATCCTGGCGGTTGCCCGTGGAGCCGTGCGAGCGGTGGCTGATCGACACGCCGTGCGACGCCTCGAGACCACGGAAGTTCCAGCGCTTCATCGCACCGGCGAAGCCCTTGCCCTTCGAGGTCGCGGTCACGTCGATGCGCTGACCTGCGACGAAGTGCGACGGCGTCAGCGAAGCACCAGCCTCCAGAACCGCATCGGCAGCGACGCGGAACTCCACCAGCTTGGCCGGCGCTTCCACGCCGGTCTTCGCGAAGTGGCCCTTGTTGGGCTTGGAGACGTTCTTCACCTTCGCCTTCCCGGCACCGACCTGAAGGGCGACATAGCCGTCCTTCTCCTCGGTGCGGGTCGACACCACGCGCACGTCATCGACATGCAACACGGTCACGGGGACGGTCGAACCGTCCTCGTTGAACAGCCGGGTCATGCCCAGCTTCTTGGCGATCAGGCCGGTGCGGCCGTTAGTGGCGGCCATGACAGCAGTCCTCCCGGCTTCAGATCTTGATCTCGACGTCCACGCCCGAGGCGAGGTCGAGCTTCATCAGCGCGTCCACGGTCTGCGGGGTGGGGTCGACGATGTCCAGAAGGCGGCGATGAGTCCGGATCTCGAACTGCTCGCGCGACTTCTTGTCCACGTGCGGGGAGCGATTCACGGTGAACCGCTCGATATGCGTGGGCAGGGGGATCGGGCCCCGCACCCGCGCGCCGGTCCGCTTCGCGGTGTTCACGATCTCCCGCGTGCTGCCATCCAGCACGCGGTGATCGAACGCCTTGAGGCGGATGCGGATGTTTTGCGCGTCAGCCACGGTGCATCACTTCTCGATGGAGGCGACGACGCCGGCGCCGACGGTGCGGCCACCCTCACGGATGGCGAAGCGCAGGCCCTGGTCCATGGCGATCGGGGCGATCAGCTCGACCTCCATCGCCACGTTGTCGCCCGGCATCACCATCTCCACCCCTTCCGGCAGCTTCACCACGCCCGTCACGTCGGTCGTGCGGAAGTAGAACTGCGGACGGTAGTTCGTGAAGAACGGCGTGTGCCGGCCACCCTCTTCCTTGGTCAGGATATAGGCCTCGGCCTTGAACTTCGTGTGCGGCGTGATCGAGCCGGGCTTGGCCAGCACCTGCCCGCGCTCCACGTCCTCACGCTTCGTGCCACGCAGCAGCGCGCCGATGTTGTCCCCCGCCTCGCCGCTGTCCAGCAGCTTGCGGAACATCTCCACACCCGTCACCGTCGTCTTGACCGTGTCCTTCAGGCCCACGATCTCGACTTCCTCGCCCACCTTCACGATGCCCCGCTCCACGCGTCCCGTCACCACCGTGCCGCGCCCCGAGATCGAGAACACGTCCTCGATCGGCATCAGGAACGGCAGGTCCTTCGGACGCTCCGGCTGCGGGATGTAGCGGTCCACCTCCTCCATCAGCTTCAGGATCGCCTGCTCGCCGATCTCCGGCGTCTTGTCTTCCAGCGCCGCGACCGCCGAACCCTTGATGATGGGGATGTCATCGCCCGGGAACTGGTAGGAGGACAGCAGCTCGCGCACCTCCATCTCCACCAGCTCCACCAGGTCAGGGTCCGCCAGGTCCATCTTGTTCAGGAACACCACCAGCGCCGGAACGCCCACCTGCCGCGCCAGCAGGATGTGCTCCCGCGTCTGCGGCATCGGACCGTCGGCCGCCGACACCACCAGGATCGCGCCGTCCATCTGCGCAGCACCCGTGATCATGTTCTTCACGTAGTCCGCGTGGCCAGGGCAGTCCACGTGCGCGTAATGCCGGTTCGCCGTCTCGTACTCCACATGCGCCGTCGAGATCGTGATCCCGCGCGCACGCTCCTCCGGCGCCTTGTCGATCTGGTCATACGCCGTGAACGACGCACCACCCTGCTTCGCCAGCACCTTCGTGATCGCCGCCGTCAGCGACGTCTTGCCGTGGTCAACGTGCCCGATCGTGCCGATGTTGCAGTGCGGCTTCGTCCGCTCGAACTTCGCCTTCGCCATGGTCGTGTCTCTCTAAAGATCGGGTGTCTGTTACCAGCGGTAGTGGCTGAAAGCCTTGTTGGCTTCGGCCATCCGGTGGGTGTCCTCACGCTTCTTCACGGCGGCGCCGCGGTTGTTGGCCGCGTCCATCAGCTCGCCGGAGAGGCGCTCCTCCATCGTGCTCTCGCCGCGCTTGCGCGCGGACTCGATCAGCCAGCGGATCGCCAGGGCCTGACGGCGCTCCGGACGAACCTCCACCGGCACCTGGTACGTGGCACCGCCGACGCGGCGCGAACGCACCTCGACAGCCGGCTTCACGTTATCCATCGCCTCATGGAACACGCGCAGGGGGTCCGCATTCGCGCCAGCGCGGCGCTTCAGCGTATCCATCGCCGCATAGACGATGCCCTCGGCGGTGCTCTTCTTGCCATCATACATCAGCACGTTCATGAAACGGCTGAGGACGATGTCGCCGAACTTCGGGTCCGGCAGGACTTCGCGCTTCTCTGCGCTGTGACGACGAGACATCTCTCAGCCCCTTACTTCGGACGCTTCGCGCCGTAGAGCGAACGACGCTGGCGACGCTTCGCGATGCCCTGCGTATCCAGCACGCCGCGCAGGATGTGGTAGCGCACGCCCGGAAGGTCCTTCACGCGGCCACCACGGATCAGGACCACCGAGTGCTCCTGCAGATTATGCCCCTCACCGGGGATGTAGCTCACCACCTCGTAGCCGTTGGTCAGACGGACCTTCGCCACCTTACGGAGCGCGGAGTTCGGCTTCTTCGGCGTGGTGGTGTAGACGCGAGTGCAAACACCCCGCTTCTGCGGGCAGCCCTGCAGCGCAGGAACCTTGTTGCGGCTCGGCTTCGGCTCGCGCCCCTGGGCGATGAGCTGGTTGATCGTCGGCATGACGCCCCTTCGTGAACCCGTCCCAGCGGCCGCCAGCCCCGCCATGCGAGAGGGCCCGACAGAGCGCGATCCTTCGCACCCCTCGGGCCACCATCCCACCCCCGAACTTCGCCCCCCAGCACAGGAGCAGCCTCGGCGGCGCAGAGCTGTCGTCCAAGAACAAAACCTTCGAGGCCCGGAGGCCCCGTCGAGGGGCGGAGACCTACCCCTCCCCCCATCAGAGTCAAGCAAGAACGCCCCGAAACGGACAGGGCCGGGACCCGAAGGCCCCGGCCCTGCCATGCATGGAACGCGGTTGCCTGCCCCTTTTACTCGGCCGCTTCCTGGCTCCCGCCCGCCAGGGCCGGAGTCGAGGCCGGCAGCCGGCCCTTGTCCCGCTGCGCGGCGAGCGCCCGCAGCCGGTTCATCACGGAGCCCGTGCCCGCCGGGATCAGGCGCCCGACGATCACGTTCTCCTTCAGGCCCGCCAGGGTATCGACCTTGCCGGCCACCGCCGCCTCGGTCAGCACCCGCGTGGTCTCCTGGAAGGAGGCCGCGGAGATGAAGGAGTTGGTCTGCAGGCTCGCCTTGGTGATGCCCTGCAGCACCGGCTCGGCCCGGGCGGGCCGCTCCTTCGCCCGCAGGCGGTGCTCGTTCTCGATGTCGAACTCGATCCGGTCCACCTGCTCCCCGATCAGGTAGGTGGTGTCACCCGGCTCCAGGATCTCGACCTTCTGCAGCATCTGGCGAACGATCACCTCGATATGCTTGTCGTTGATCTTCACGCCCTGGAGCCGGTAGACGTCCTGGATCTCGTTCACGAGATAGTTGGCCAGCGCCTCGACACCCAGCACCCGCAGGATGTCATGCGGCACGCGGGGGCCGTCCACCAGCGGGTCGCCCGCCTTGACGTAGTCGCCCTCCTGCACCGAGACGTGCTTGCCCTTCGGCACCAGGTACTCGCGCTCGATCGGGGCCTCCCCGTCGGGCACGTCCTGCTTCACGATGATCCGGCGCTTCGCCTTGTAATCCTTACCGAATTCCACCCGGCCGTCGATGTCGCTGATGATCGCGGCATCCTTCGGCCGGCGGGCCTCGAACAGCTCCGCGACACGCGGCAGACCGCCGGTGATGTCACGGGTCTTGGAGGATTCACGCGGCAGGCGGGCGATGACGTCGCCGGCATGCACCGTCGCGCCATTGTCCACCGACAGGATCGTGTCGGGCGAGAGGAAGTACCGCGCCTCGGCCCCGTTCGGCAGCTTCACCACCCCGCCCTTCTCATCCTTCAGGATGAGACGGGGGCGCAGATCAGCCTTGGAGGAGGCCTTGTAGTCCACCACCACCTTGGAGGAGAGGCCGGTCACCTCGTCCTGCCGCTCGACCAGGGTGATGCCCTCGATCAGGTCGGCATATTCGACGATACCGGCCCGCTCGGTGATGATCGGCAGGGTGAAGGGGTCCCACTCGGCCAGCTTCTGGCCGCGCTGGACCTGCGCCCCCTCCGCCACCAGGATGCGCGAGCCGTAGGGCACGCGGAACCGCGCGCGCTCCCGGTTCTGGCCGTCCACGAGCACGATCTCGCAGTTGCGGCTCATCACCACCGGCGCGCCCTGGCTGTTCTCCACCACCGCGAGGTTGGTGATCCGCACCGTGGCATCGGTCGTGGCCTCCACCGCCGACTGCTCCGCCCCGCGCTGGGCGGCACCGCCGATGTGGAAGGTGCGCATGGTGAGCTGCGTGCCCGGCTCGCCGATCGACTGGGCCGCGATCACGCCGACCGCCTCGCCGACATTCACCGGGGTGCCGCGCGCCAGGTCACGGCCATAGCAGTGGCCGCAGACGCCCGAACGGCTGTCGCAGGTCAGGACGGAGCGGATATAGACCTCCTCCACCCCGGCCTTCTCGATCCGGTCGGCGAGCGCCTCCTCGACCAGCGTGTTCCGCTCGGCCAGCACCTCGCCGGTGTCCGGATGCACGATCTCCCGCTGCACCGTCCGGCCCAGGATACGCTCGGAGAGCGAGGACACCACCTCGCCACCATCCATCACGGCCCGCACGGTAATGCCGCGCTCGGTGCCGCAATCGATGTCCACGATGATGCAGTCCTGCGCCACATCCACCAGACGGCGGGTCAGGTAGCCGGAGTTCGCTGTCTTCAGGGCGGTGTCGGCCAGGCCCTTGCGGGCGCCGTGGGTGGAGTTGAAGTACTCCAGCACCGACAGGCCTTCCTTGAAGTTCGCGATGATCGGCTGCTCGATGATCTCGCCCGAGGGCTTGGCCATCAGGCCGCGCATGCCGGCGAGCTGGCGCATCTGGGCCGGCGAACCACGGGCACCGGAATGCGACATCATCCAGACCGAGTTGGTCGGCTTGCCGACCTCCTGCTTGGAGATTTCCTTCATCATGGCGCCCGCCACTTCCTCGGTGGCACGCGACCAGGCATCGACCACCTTGTTGTAGCGCTCGCCCGCGGTGATCAGGCCGTCGAGGTACTGCTGCTCGAACTCCTTCACCTCGGCCTTGGTGCGGTCGATCATCTCCCCCTTGCTGTCGGGGATGACCATGTCGTCCTTGCCGAAGGAGATGCCGGCCTTGGCCGCGTTGCGGAAGCCCAGGCCCATCAGCCGGTCGGCGAAGATCACGCTCTCCTTCTGGCCGCAGTGACGGTACACCGCGTCGATCACGTCGGAGACGTTCTTCTTCGTCAGCTGCCGGTTCACCAGCGAATAGGGCAGGTTCGGATGCAGCGGCAGCAGCGCGCCGATCATCATCCGGCCCGGCGTGGTCACCACCCGCTCCTTCACCACCGAACCGTCCGGGCGCATCGTCTTGCGCCGCGCCAGGATCTTGGTGTGCAGGTTGATGCTGCCGGCCGCCAGGGCCTGCTCCAGCTCGCCCAGGTCGGCGAAGACCGGCGGGCCGGCCTTCACCAGCCGCCCCTGCGCATCATATTCGGCCTTGTCGGCCGCCACACGGAACTCCGGCGTCTCCAGGCTCAGATAGTAGATGCCGAGCACGATGTCCTGCGACGGCACGATGATCGGCTTGCCGTTCGCGGGGCTGAGGATGTTGTTGGTGGACATCATCAGCACGCGCGCCTCGAGCTGGGCCTCCAGGCTCAGCGGCACGTGGACGGCCATCTGGTCGCCGTCGAAGTCGGCGTTGAAGGCGGTGCAGACCAGCGGGTGGAGCTGGATCGCCTTGCCCTCGACCAGCGTCGGCTCGAAGGCCTGGATGCCCAGGCGGTGCAGCGTCGGCGCCCGGTTCAGCATCACCGGGTGCTCGCGGATCACCTCCTCCAGGATGTCCCACACCTCGGGACGCTCCTTCTCCACCATCCGCTTGGCGGCCTTGATGGTGGTGGCGTGGCCGTACTTCTCGAGCTTCGAGTAGATGAAGGGCTTGAACAGCTCCAGCGCCATCTTCTTCGGCAGGCCGCACTGGTGCAGCTTCAGCTCGGGACCCACCACGATCACCGAACGGCCGGAATAGTCGACGCGCTTGCCGAGCAGGTTCTGCCGGAACCGGCCCTGCTTGCCCTTGAGCATGTCGGAGAGCGACTTCAGCGGCCGCTTGTTGGCGCCCGTGATCGCCCGGCCGCGGCGGCCGTTGTCGAACAGCGCGTCCACCGCCTCCTGCAGCATGCGCTTCTCGTTGCGCACGATGATGTCGGGCGCGCGCAGCTCGATCAGCCGCTTCAGGCGGTTGTTGCGGTTGATGACGCGGCGGTACAGGTCATTCAGGTCGGAGGTCGCGAAGCGGCCGCCATCCAACGGCACCAGCGGCCGCAGCTCGGGCGGGATCACCGGCACGACGTCCAGGATCATCCACTCCGGGCGCGCGCCGCCCTCGGCGAAGCTCTCGATCAGCTTCAGACGCTTGACGTACTTCTTGCGCTTGGCCTCGGAGGTCGTCTCCTTCAGCTCGGCGCGCAGCGTCGCGCTCTCCTTGCCCAGGTCGATGCCGGTCAGCATCTGCTTGACCGCCTCGGCCCCGATGCCGACGGAGAAGGCGTCCTCGCCGAACTCGTCCATCTTGTTCTGGTACTGGTCCTCGGTGAGGAGCTGATGCAGCTTCAGGTCGGTCAGACCCGGCTCCAGAACCACATAGGATTCGAAGTAGAGGACCTTCTCCAGCTCCTTCAGCGACATGTCGACCATCAGGCCGACGCGCGAGGGCAGCGACTTCATGAACCAGATATGCGCGACCGGGCTCGCCAGCTCGATATGGCCCATGCGCTCGCGGCGCACCTTGGCCAGCGTCACCTCGACGCCGCACTTCTCGCAGATGATGCCGCGGAACTTCATCCGCTTGTACTTGCCGCACAGGCACTCGTAGTCCTTGATCGGACCGAAGATGCGGGCGCAGAACAGCCCGTCCCGCTCCGGCTTGAAGGTGCGGTAGTTGATCGTCTCGGGCTTCTTGATCTCGCCATAGGACCAGGAGCGGATCTGCTCCGGCGACGCGATGGTGATCTTGATCTGGTCGAAGCTCACGGCCTGGCCGGTCTGGCCAAGGATCTTCATCAGCTCGTTCTGGGCCTTCCTTCTCGTCCAGCCTGCGGCGGTGGGGGCGCGCCGCCGCGAAATCAGCGACCGGCCCCGCTGGCGGGGGCCGGCGCGATCCTCTCAATGGCTCAGTTGCCGCGGTTCTCGAGATCCACGTTCAGGCCCAGGCTCTTCAGCTCCTTGGTCAGAACGTTGAAGCTCTCGGGGATGCCGGCCTCGAAGCTGTCCTGGTCACGGACGATCGCCTCATAGACCTTGGTGCGGCCGGACACGTCGTCCGACTTCACCGTCAGCATCTCCTGCAGCGTATAGGCGGCGCCATAGGCTTCCAGCGCCCAGACCTCCATCTCGCCGAAGCGCTGGCCGCCGAACTGCGCCTTGCCGCCCAGCGGCTGCTGGGTGACGAGCGAGTAGGGGCCGATGGAACGGGCGTGGATCTTGTCGTCCACCAGGTGGTGCAGCTTCAGCATGTAGATGTAGCCGACCGTGGTCTTGCGCTCGAACGGCTCGCCCGAACGCCCGTCGATCAGCTGCATCTGCCCGGAGGTCGGCATCCCCGCCTTCACCAGCATCGATTCGATGTCGGAGATGCGGGCGCCGTCGAAGACCGGCGTCGCGATCGGAATGCCCTTCGACAGGTTGTCGCCGAGCTCGATGAGCTGGTCCTCGGTCATCTCCGCGACCTGCTCATCCACGATCTCGTCGCCATAGACCTCGCGCAGCTTGGCGATCAGCGCATCGCGCGCCGCGCCCGCCCGGCGGTAGTCCTCGACCAGTTCGCCGACCTGACGGCCCAGATTGGCGCAGGCCCAGCCCAGATGCGTCTCCAGGATCTGGCCGATGTTCATGCGCGACGGCACGCCCAGCGGGTTCAGCACCAGATCCACCGCACGCCCGTCCTCGAGGAACGGCATGTCCTCAATCGGCACGACGCGGGAGACCACGCCCTTGTTGCCGTGGCGGCCGGCCATCTTGTCACCCGGCTGCAGCTTCCGCTTCACCGCGACGAAGACCTTGACCATCTTCACACGCCGGGCGGCAGCTCGTCGCCGCGCTGCAGCTTCTCGACCTTGCTCTCGAAGCGCTTCTGCAGGCGCTCGACGGCGGCATCGAACTCGCGCTTCAGCGCCTCGATCTCCGCCATCACCGCGTCGTCGGCCACGCCGATCTGGCGCCAGGTCACCTTGGCGAACTCGTTCAGCACCTCGTCGGTGATGACCGTGCCCGCCTTGACGCCCCGGAAGCCGCCGGAGGCCTTGCGGTTCAGCAGCTTCTCGCGCAGCCGCGAGTGGAAGGACCGCTCCTGGATGGCCCGCTCGTCGTCGCGGTCCTTGGCCAGGCGCTCGATCTCGGCGCGCTCGATCGCCATGGCGCGCTCGTCCTTGTCCACGCCGCGGCGGGAGAAGACGCGCACATCCACGATCGTACCCGAGACACCCGGCGGCAGGCGCAGCGAGGTGTCGCGCACGTCGGAGGCCTTCTCGCCGAAGATGGCGCGGAGCAGCTTCTCCTCCGGCGTCATCGGGCTTTCGCCCTTCGGCGTCACCTTGCCGACCAGGATGTCGCCCGGGTTCACCTCGGCGCCGACATAGACGATGCCCGCCTCGTCGAGGTTCCGGAGGGCTTCCTCACCGACATTCGGGATGTCGCGGGTGATCTCCTCCTGGCCCAGCTTCGTGTCGCGGGCCATCACCTCGAACTCATCGATGTGGATCGACGTGAACACGTCGTCCCGCGCGATGCGCTCGGAGATGAGGATCGAGTCCTCGAAGTTGTAGCCGTTCCAGGGCATGAAGGCGCACATGACGTTGCGGCCCAGCGCCAGCTCGCCCAGCTCCGTGGACGGGCCGTCGGCGATGATGTCGCCCGCCTGCACCCGGTCGCCAACCTTCACCAGCGGACGCTGGTTGATGCAGGTGCTCTGGTTGGAGCGCTGGAACTTCCGCAGGCGATAGATGTCCACGCCCTTGGTCGTGCCGTCCTCGGCCGTCGCCCGCACCACGATGCGCGCGCCGTCGATGCTGTCGATGACGCCGTCGCGCCGGGCCACGATGGTCGCGCCGGAATCCCGCGCCACCGCGGCCTCCATGCCCGTGCCCACCAGCGGCGCGTCCGACTTCACCAGCGGCACCGCCTGCCGCATCATGTTCGAGCCCATCAGCGCGCGGTTGGCGTCGTCGTTCTCCAGGAACGGGATCAGCGCCGCGGCCACCGAGACGAGCTGCTTCGGCGACACGTCGATCGCCGTCACCTCCTCGGGCTTCACCAGCCGGAAGTCGCCGCCCTGGCGCACGCTCACCAGCTCGGACCGGAACTCGCCGCTTTCGCGGTCCACCTCGGCATCCGCCTGGGCGACCACGAGCTTCTCCTCCTCCATGGCGGAGAGGTAGCGCGGCTCGCCGACAATCTTGCCGTCCTGCACCATCTGGTACGGCGTCTCGATGAAGCCGTACTTGTTCACCTTGGCAAAGGTGGCAAGGCTGTTGATCAGGCCGATGTTCGGGCCTTCCGGCGTCTCGATCGGGCAGATGCGGCCGTAATGCGTCGGGTGCACGTCGCGCACCTCGAAGCCCGCGCGCTCACGCGTCAGGCCGCCCGGGCCAAGCGCCGAGAGACGCCGCTTGTGCGTCACCTCGGAGAGCGGGTTGGTCTGGTCCATGAACTGGCTGAGCTGCGAGGAGCCGAAGAACTCCCGCACCGCCGCCGCCGCCGGCTTCGCGTTGATCAGGTCGTGCGGCATCACGGTGTCGATATCGACCGACCCCATGCGCTCCTTGATCGCGCGCTCCATGCGCAGCAGGCCGACGCGGTACTGGTTCTCCATCAGCTCGCCGACCGAACGAACCCGGCGGTTGCCGAGGTTGTCGATGTCGTCGATCTGGCCCTTGCCGTCCTTCAGCTCCAGCAGGGTCTTCAGCGTCGCCAGGATGTCCTGCTTGCGCAGTGTGCGCTGCGTGTCGGGCACATCGTCCAGGCTGAAGCCCAGGCGCATGTTCATCTTCACCCGGCCCACGGCCGAGAGGTCATAGCGCTCGGCGTCGAAGAACAGCCCGCGGAACAGCGCCTCGGCCGTCTCCGGCGTCGGCGGCTCGCCCGGGCGCATGACGCGATAGATGTCCATCAGCGCCTCGTCGCGGTTGGTGGCCTTGTCCACCGCGAGCGTGTTGCGCATCCAGGGGCCGACCTGCTGGTCGATGGCGAGGGTGGGCAGGCTGTCATAGCCCGCATCCTCGATGGCGGTCAGCTTCGCCTCGGTCAGCTCCTCGCCGGCCTCGCCATGGATCTCACCGGTGTTGAGGTCCACCAGATCCTCGGCCAGGAAGCGGCCGATCAGGTCCACCCGGCCGACCAGGACCTCCTTGGTCCCCTCCTCGGCGATCTTGCGGGCCAGGCGCGGCGTCATCTTGGTGTCGCGCGTCGCGACCGTCTTGCCGCTGTCGGCGTCGACCAGATCCTCCAGCAGCTTCACGCCGCGGAAGCTCTCCGGCACGAAGGGGCGCGACCAGCCCTTGGGACCACGCGTGAACACCACCTTGCCGTAGAAGGTGCCGAGGATCTCCTCGGCATCCATGCCGCGCACCTCGGAGGGCTCGATCTCCCCGCCGCGCTCGGCGCGCAGGGCCTCGGTGACCGCGGAATCCAGGGCATAGAGCAGCGTCGAGGCCGGCAGCTTGCGCTTCCGGTCGATGCGGACATAGCAGATGTCCTTGGCGTCGAACTCGAAGTCCAGCCAGGAGCCGCGATAGGGGATCACGCGGGCGGCGAAGAGGTACTTGCCGCTGGAATGCGTCTTGCCCTTGTCATGGTCGAAGAAGACGCCCGGCGAACGGTGCATCTGCGAGACGATGACGCGCTCGGTGCCATTGATGATGAAGGTGCCGTTGTCCGTCATGAGCGGCATGTCGCCCATGTAGACATCCTGCTCCTTGATATCGCGGACGGAGCGGGAGCCGGTGTCCTCGTCGATGTCCCAGACGATCAGGCGCAGGCGGACCTTCAGCGGCGCGGCGAAGGTCAGGCCACGCTGCATGCACTCCTCGACGTCGTACTTCGGCTCCTCGAGCTCGTACTGCACGAACTCCAGCCGGCCGCGCCCCGCGAAATCGTCGATCGGGAACACGGACTTGAACACTTCCTGCAGCCCGGCCTGGCTCCGCACATCCGGGTCCACGCCCATCTGGAGGAAGGCCTCATAGGAGGCCCGCTGCACGTCGATCAGGTTCGGCATCGGCGCCACCTCGGGCAGCCGCCCAAAGGATTTGCGGATGCGCTTCCGGCCAGTCAGCCCCTTGCCCCCGAACGACTTTGCGATAGCGTTCATGCGCGCCCTGCTTCCTTCTGTCTCCGGCCGGGGCCAAGGCGGCGTCCTCGGACGCCCCCTCCCCCCGGCCGGGGTGCACCTGTGTCGTGCCCCGCGTTTGCCAGGACCAGCCCGCCACAGGGACTGGTCCAGGGAAACGCAGGCAAGGGCGGGACTCCGAGTGTCTTCGGAATTCCGCCCCTACCGCTCAAATACTCAGTCCGCTGCCGGCAGCGTAGCCCCGGCAGCGTGCCGGTTGAAAGGTCTTACTTGACCTCAACCTTGGCACCGTTCTCCTCGAGCACCTTCTTGATCTTCTCGGCCTCGTCCTTGGACGCGGCCTCCTTGATCACCTTCGGCGCGCCCTCGACCAGGTCCTTGGCCTCCTTCAGGCCCAGACCGGTGATCGTGCGGATCTCCTTGATGACGTTGATCTTCTTGTCGCCGGCGGAGGCCAGGGTCACGGTGAACTCGGTCTGCTCCTCGGCGGGGGCGGCAGCGGCGCCACCAGCGGCCGGGGCGGCGGCCACGGCAACCGGAGCGGCGGCGGAAACGCCCCACTTCTCCTCGAGCAGCTTGGAAAGCTCAGCGGCTTCAAGAACCGTGAGGGTCGACAGCTCGTCAACCAGCTTGGCGAGATCAGCCATATTCGTATGTCCTTCGATCTAGTGGCTTGGCTTGGTCTTTGCAAGACCCGCCCGGCGCCCTTGCGGCGCCCGGACAGGCCGGTACGCGTCAGGCGGCTTCCGCCTCGTCCTTCTTGGCATACGCCCCGAACACCCGCGCCAGCTGCCCGGCCGGAGCCTGCAGCACGCCCGCGATGCGCGTCGCCGGGGTCTGGATGAGACCCACGAGCTGCGCACGCAGCGTTTCCAGGGAGGGCAGCTCGGCCAGCGCCTTGACCCCGTCCAGGGCCAGGGTCTGCGTGCCGAGGGCACCACCCAGGATCACGAACTTATCGTTCGTCTTGGCGAATTCCACGGCGGTCTTCGCCACGGCCACCGGGTCCTTCGACCACGCGAGCGCGGTCGGACCCTTCAGCAGCGGCTGGATGCCCTGGAAGCGGGTTCCGTCGAGGGCGAGGCCGGCCAGGCGGTTCTTCGCGACCCTGTAGGTCGCGCCCGCACCGCGCATGCGACGCCGCAGCTCGCTCACCTCGGCCACGGTCATGCCCTTGTTCTGGGCGACCAGGACGAAGGAGGTCTCGGCGAACACGCCGGCGAGGGTCGCGACGAACTCGCGCTTCTCCGTACGGTCCAACTCCGTCTCCAAACGAAAGCCGGAAAGCCTTTTGGAAGGGCCCCGGCGGTTCACGCGAGGGTACGGCACCCGCCGCACCCTCTTCGCCTGCCA
The DNA here is from genome assembly GCF_023078375.1 of Roseomonas gilardii subsp. gilardii. Taxonomy (NCBI): domain Bacteria; kingdom Pseudomonadati; phylum Pseudomonadota; class Alphaproteobacteria; order Acetobacterales; family Roseomonadaceae; genus Roseomonas; species Roseomonas gilardii. Next base: position 3,936,395 of record NZ_CP095554.1, read on the forward strand.
GTAAGCCGGAAAGCCAAGCCGAGCCTCGCCCAATGCCCTCAGGCAGCGGGAAACAGATCGATTTGACGCCCCGTCTACCGTTGGCGCGGCCTCGCCGCATCAAGGCCCGGAATGGGCCACCCACGGTTTCCGACAGGTTTCGGACGGGTCCCGAGGGCCCCGCCCTGTCCACCCTCCCGGCGAAGGGAGGGCGTATTCTTCAGGCGGAGGCCAGCGAGGCCACATCCACCTTCAGGCCCGGGCCCATGGAGGAGCTCAGGGCGACCTTCTTCACATAGGTCCCCTTGGCACCCGCCGGACGGGCCTTCTGGATCGCGTCGATGAAGGCTCGCGCGTTCTCCAGCAGCTTGCCCTCCTCGAAGGAGGCCTTGCCGATGCCGGCATGCACGATGCCGGCCTTCTCGGCACGGAACTCCACCTGACCCGCCTTGGCCGCCGTCACGGCGCCCTTGACGTCCATGGTCACGGTGCCGAGCTTCGGGTTCGGCATCAGGCCACGCGGGCCGAGGATCTTACCCAGCCGCCCCACCAGGGCCATCATGTCCGGGGTCGCGATGCAGCGGTCGAAATTGATGTTGCCCGCCTGAACCTGCTCGGCCAGGTCCTCGGCACCCACCACGTCCGCACCGGCCGCCTGGGCCTCCTCGGCCTTGGGGCCGCGGGCGAAGACGCCCACGCGCACCGTCTTGCCGGTGCCGTTCGGCAGGCCGACCACGCCGCGGACCATCTGGTCGGCATGGCGCGGGTCGATGCCCAGGTTCATCGAGATCTCGACGGTCTCGTCGAACTTGGCGGTCGCATTCGCCTTGGCGAGGCGGATCGCCTCCTCCAGCGCGTAGGACTTCTCGAGGTCCAGGCCCTCGACGATCTTCTTCAGACGCTTGCCGGCCATCGGATCAGCCCTCCGCCACGATCATGCCCATGGACCGGGCGGAACCGGCGAGCATGCTCACCGCGGCCTCCACGTCCTCGCAGTTCATGTCCTTCATCTTCACCGCCGCGATCTCGCGCAGCTGCGACTTGGTCACGCGGCCCACCGCGCCACCCTTGCCGGGGGTCTGCGAGCCCTTGTCCAGCTTCGCCGCCTTCAGCAGGAAGTAGGTGTTGGGCGGGGTCTTCGTGATGAAGGAGAAGGTGCGGTCGGAATACGCGGTGATGACGACCGGCGTCGGGGTGCCGGGCTCCATCTGCTGCGTCGCCGCGTTGAACTCCTTGACGAACTGCATGATGTTCAGGCCGCGCTGACCCAGCGCGGGGCCGACCGGCGGCGACGGGTTCGCCTTGCCGGCCGGGATCTGCAGCTTGATGTAGCCGACGATCTTCTTAGCCATGATACTCCATCCCCAGGAACCGGGGGCGCGCGGTTCGGCGGCCCATGGCTGGGCCTCCCGCGTCCATCGGTGCGAGTGAGGGGCGGCCTCTACACCCCCCCGCGCGCCCTGTCCATCGCCGAATCGCTCGCCGGACGCGCATCAGCCCCGCGCCGCGACAGGTGGGCTCCCTCCCCTGCCGGGACGCTCAGGCGACATCCCCCCGGGCACCGCCCGTGGCCCGCCCGGCCGCCGCCCGGCGCAGCAGGACCTGCCTCGACAGGAGCCAGGCGGCGCCCCCTACGGGAATGCCGATCACCACCCCGCCCAGCAGCAGCTCCTCCAGGGCCGGCAGCCCCAGGCTCAGCCAGTGGCTGAAACTCGCCCCGGGCGACGCATGGTGATGCATCTCGTGCCGGAGGACCGTGCGGCCGATCTCGTATTCCGCCGGGATCAGGAGCGCATGGGTCAGGGGATTGCCCAGCAGCAGGCAGGTCGCCCCCGCCGCCGTCATGCTGCCCCGCAACAGGAAAGCCAGCCCCGCCGCCAGAGCGATGTGAAGCCCGAAAGCCGGCATCATGGCGGCGAAGGCCCCGGCGCCAATCCCACGGGCCACCCGTTCCGGCCCTCCGGGAGAGCGCAGGATCTTCTCCCACCCCTCCCGGAACCGCCGCTTCAGTTCCTCCAGGCGCCCTTCCGGCACCTCAGGCCGCTTCGCTGACCGGCACGCCGGCCGCGAGCATCCCCTGGGTGCTCAACAATTCGCGGTAGATGCCCGGCTGCCGCGCCAGGGCATCCGGCGCCCCCTGCTCGACCACCTTGCCCGCATCCACCACCACGATGCGGTCGAAGCCCTGCAGCGTGGCCAGCCGGTGCGCCACCGCGATCACCGTCCGCCCCTGCATCAGCCGTTCCAGCGCCGCCTGCACCGCCACCTCGGATTCGCTGTCCAGGGCCGAGGTCGCTTCGTCCAGCAACAGGATCGGCGCATCCTTCAACAGCGCCCGGGCGATCGCCAGCCGCTGCCGCTGCCCGCCGGACAACCGCACGCCCCGCTGGCCCACCTCGGTGTCGAACCCTTCCGGCAGCGCCTCGATGAAGTCCCGGCAATTGGCCGCCTCGGCCGCCGCCAGCACCTCCTCGTCCGTCGCCTCCGGCCGGCCATAGCGGATGTTCTCCAGGATCGAGCGCTGGAACAGCGACACGTCCTGCGGCACCACCGCGATGGCATCGGCCAGGCTCTTCTGCGTCACCGCGCCGATCTCCTGCCCGTCGATCAACACCTGCCCGCCCTGCGCCTTGGTGAAGCGCTGCAACAGCGTCAGCACGGTGGACTTGCCGGCCCCCGAGCGCCCGACCAGCCCGATCCGCTCGCCCGGCTCGATGGAGAGGTCGAAGCCCCGCAGCACCGGCCCGCGCCCAGGATAGGAGAAGCGCACGTCGTGGAAGTCGATCCGCCCGCCCCGCACCCGCAGCGGCCGCGCATCCTTGGCATCCGGCAGGGCATGCGGCACCAGCAGGGCGCCCACCGCCTCGGCCAGCCGCGCCACATGCTGCGTCATCTCCACCAGCGCCACGGCGAGGTCACGGGTCCCGTGCAGGATGGTGAAACCCAGCGAGCAGATCATCACCACATCGCCCGTGCTGGCCCGCCCGGTCTGCCAGAGGGTGATCGCCCAGAGCAGGAGACCGATGGTCAGCGCCGCGGTCATCACCGCATGCGCCAGCCGCAGCTTCTCGATATAGCGCAGGCTGCGCTTGCGGGCGTTCACCTCGCTCTGCACCTGCCGGGCGAAGCGCGCCCGCTCCCGCAGGACCGAGCCGAAGGCGCGCACGATGTTCATGTTCTGGACGACATCGACCAGCTCGCCATCCACCGCGGCCGCCTTCTCGGCATAGTCCATGTGCAGCGGCTTGCCCTTCGCCGCCAGCCGCGTCAGCAGATAGGCCATGCCGCCGGCGATGCTCACGATCACCAGAGCCATGAACACGTCCACGCTGGCCAGCAGGGCGATCGAGAAGATCACCGCGATGGTCGGCGGCAGCGTGTTCCAGGTGAAGGTGGAGATCACCGTCCAGGCGGCGTTCGAGGTCGCGCTGATCCGGCTGGCCAGCACGCCCGGCGAACGGTCCACGAAATAATCCGGCGCATGGCCGGACAGGTGACGGAACAGGTCGCTCCGCAGGTCGCCCGTGACGCCGGTGAAGGCGGTGGTGGAGATCCAGCCACCCACCCGCCAGAGCAGGTTGTCGGCGGCGATCACCGCGCCCAGCACCGCCAGCGCCACCCAGACCGCGGCCATGGCGGAAGGCCCGCCGGACATCGCGTCCACCAGCCCCTTCATGGCGTATTGCGTGCCCACGGAACAGGCGACGGCCAGCACCACCGAGAGCAGCACCACGGCATGCGCCAGCCCCCGCCGCCGGATGTAGCGAAGCAGGAAACCCATGGGCCGGGACTGGTAGCGCAGCAGCGCCTCCGTCCCCTCCGCCTCGGCCGGGGAACCTGCGAAGGACCCTGTGAAAGTCCCCTGGGGCGCCTGCATGTTCTCGATGACTCGGAGATCGGCCATGGAGCCTCCCTTCCCGAAAACGGGTCACGACACCGTGCTTCGGACCCCGTCCTCCGTGCCCACGGATCGGGCCACCCGGAACAACGGGAACCCCGCCAGCGGATCGTGATGTGAACCTATCAACGCGCAGTTCAGCCCCGGTTTCTGGCGGAGTTTTGGTGCGGCTGCCCCATTCCGGTCACAGTTAAATCGTTGGTGGGGTCAGGTTCCGCCCGAGCAGCCGCGAGGGCACGGCCAGCCGGCATGGCCACCCCGGAGGGGCGTCGCGGGACATTCCCCGAAAGCCCCTCGGAAAACCCCCGAAATTGACACAAACGGGGGCGAGAAGCGGGGACCAGGCCGGGATCTGGAAGGGAGGATCTCCCTGAAGCCACGAGAAGGAGAGCCGCCGGAATGCGTATCGCGCAGATCGCCCCGTTGTACGAAGCCGTTCCGCCGAAGCGTTATGGCGGCACGGAGCGTGTCGTCTCGTTCCTGACCGAGGAACTGGTGGCTCTGGGCCACGACGTGACGCTCTTCGCCAGCGGGGATTCGCAGACCAGTGCCACGCTCGTCCCCGTGCGGCCCCAGGCCCTGCGCCTCGACCCCTCGGTCCGCGACCCCATGGCCCCCCATGCCCTGATGCTGGAACAGGTCCTGCGCCGCGCCCACGAGTTCGACCTGCTGCATTTCCACCTGGACTACCTGCCCTTCTCCCTGTTCAGCCGGCAGGAGGTGCCCTGGGTGACGACCCTGCACGGCCGCCTCGACCTGCCGGAACTGGGCCCGATCTTCGACACCTTCCCGAACGCGCCGGTGGTCTCGATCTCCGATTCCCAGCGCGCGCCCCTGCCGCAGGCCGGCTGGGCCGGCACCATCCACCACGGCCTGCCGAAGGACCTGCTCACCCCGCGCGACGTGGAGCCGGGCTATCTGGCCTTCCTTGGCCGCATCGCGCCGGAGAAGCGCCCGGACCGCGCCATCCGGATCGCCGCCGAGGCCGGCCTGCCGCTGAAGATCGCCGCCAAGGTCGACAAGGCTGACGCGGAATACTACGCCCAGCATATCGAGCCCCTGGTCGCCCAGGCGCATGTCGAGTTCATCGGCGAGATCTGCGACCTGCAGAAGCCGGACTTCCTGTCCGGCGCCCGGGCGCTGCTCGTCCCCATCGACTGGCCCGAGCCCTTCGGCCTGGTGATGATCGAGGCCATGGCCTGCGGCACCCCCGTCATCGCCTACAACCACGGCTCCGTGCCGGAGGTGATCGAGGACGGGCTGACCGGCTTCATCGTCCACAATGAGGAAGAGGCCGTCGCTGCGGTCCGGCGCCTGCCGGAACTCTCCCGCGCGCGAATCCGCCGCCGCTTCGAGGAGCGCTTCACCGCCCGCCGCATGGCGGAGGATTATGTCAGCCTCTATCAGAGCCTGGCCCGCACCGCGCGCCCTCTCCTGCGCGTGGTCTGACACCGCTCCCGGCGCCCTTCCCCAACGGGACGGGCGTCACCTTCCGCCATCACTCCTCCGTGACGAACTCCGCCCAGGCCATTTCTCCGCCACTTTCCATCGTGGCGTGTATTTCAAAGACACATCCCTTCATGGTTGTAATTCCAACATCACAACCAACCAGTGGCTTTGCCGCTGAAGGGAGCCTTCATGGCCTTCTGGCGACGTCTTCTATGCTCGGCGCTCTTCCTGGCCCCCACCGCCGCTCTGGCACAGCCCGTCACCGGCCTCTATCTGGGCGGCGCCGCCGGCCTGAACTTCCGCGATCCCAACACCGGCAAGATCGGTGGCGTCGTGGGGCGCACCCTGGCGGAAAGCGGCCTGTCTCGCGAGATCCGCACGGATTTCAACCTGGGCTGGGCCGGCCTGGGCAGCGTCGGCTGGGGCTTCGGCAATGGCCTGCGGCTTGAGATCGAAGGCAATTACCGCTCCAACAACCTCGACCGCTACACCGTGGCCGGCTACCGCCTGCCCCGCGCCAAGGGCAGCGCCGATACCTACGGCGTCATGGCGAATGCCTATTACGACTTCGACCTGAGCAGCTACGGCATCTCCTCCAGCGCCCTGATGCCCTATATCGGCGTCGGCGTCGGCTATGCCTGGAGCAGCCATCGCGGCCTCGCCGGCTCGATCAACGCCACCGCGCCTGCCGGCCTGGCCGACCGCGTCGTCGACCGCATCAACAACGAGCTGGAAAGCCGCTTCCTCGCCAATCTGACGGACGATCAGCGCGCCCAGCTCCAGCCCGGCCAGATCCCGCAGGTCAACCTCAACACCAGCAACCTGAATGCCCAGGCCCAGGTCCGCAGCGATGACACGGAGGGCGACTTCGCCTACCAGGCCATGGCCGGCCTGGCCTTCCCGATCCGCGCCGTTCCCGGCCTCGCCGTGACGGCCGAGTACCGCTTCTTCGGCACGCTCTCGAACAAGCTCTCCACCACCGTCACCGCCAGCGCGGCCGGCCGCTCGATCGAGCGCACCTACGACATCAAGTACGACAACTTCAACCACTCCGCCATGCTGGGCCTGCGCTACGCGCTCTGGACCCCGCCGGCGCCCGTGGCCGCCGTGGCCCCCGCGCCGGCCCCGGCCCAGACGGCCGCCCGCACCTACCTCGTGTTCTTCGATTGGGACCGTTACAACCTGACGGACCGCGCCCGGCAGATCATCGCCGAGGCGGCGCAGAACGCGCGCAGCACGGGTTCGACCCGCATCGAGGTGGCCGGCCACGCCGACCGCTCCGGCACGCCGCAGTACAACATGGGCCTGTCGCGTCGCCGCGCCGACGCCGTGGCCGCCGAGCTGGTGCGCAACGGCGTGCAGCGTTCGGAGATCACGGTCGAGGCTTTCGGCGAGAGCCGTCCGCTGGTGCCGACCGCCGATGGCGTGCGCGAGCCGCAGAACCGCCGCGTGGAGATCGTCCTGCGCTGATCGCTCGGACACTCCATACGCCGCTTCAGGAAAGGGGCCGGTCCGCGAGGACCGGCCCTTCTTCTTTCCGGAAAGCAGGCACGAAAAAGGGCGCCCGGAGGCGCCCTTGCGAAAGCCGCGGCGGGGAAAGCCCTCAGACCTTCTCCACCTGCCCGTATTCCAGCTCCACCGGGGTGGCACGGCCGAAGATCGAGACCGAGACCTTTACCCGGCCTCGCTCCTCGTCGACCTCCTCCACCACGCCGTTGAAGCTGGTGAAGGGGCCATCCGCCACGCGCACCTGCTCGCCCACCTCGTAGACCACGGAGGGGCGGCGCGGCTTCTCCACATTCTCCTGCACCTGCTGCAGCATCCGCTGCGCCTCGGATTCGGGGATGGGGGCGGGCTTGTTGCGGGCGCCGAGGAAGCCGGTGACCTTGGGCGTGTCCTTCACCAGGTGCCACGCCTCGTCCGTCATCTCCATCTTCACCAGCACATAGCCGGGGAAGAACTTGCGCTCGGCATTCACCTTCTGGCCGCGGCGCACCTCGACCACTTCCTCGGACGGGACGAGCACCTCGCCGAAGAGGTGCTCCAGCCCCTTCTGCACGGCCTGTTCCTTGATCGCCTGGGCGATCTTCTTCTCGAAGCCCGAATAGACGTGAACGACGTACCACTTCATGCCGGCCATGACCGAATCTCCCAATCCGCCTCAGCCGAACCCGAACAGCAGACGCATCCCGAGCTGGATGACCTGATCCACCACCAGGAAGAACACGGCCGCCAGGGCCGACAGGGCCAGCACCAGCCCCGTGGTGATCAGGGTCTCCTTGCGGGTGGGCCAGGTGACGCGCGCCACTTCCTGCCGCACGTCGCGCAGATACTGCACAGGGTTCACCTTGGCCAAGGGCCGGCCTCTCCAACACTTCGAGGGCGGTGCCGACGCCGGCATCGCCCGCCTCATTATGCATGGCGACGGTGGCAGGGGCGGAGGGTCTCGAACCCCCAACCTCCGGTTTTGGAGACCGGCGCTCTAGCCAATTGAGCTACGCCCCTGCACGCGGCATCGCCGTGAGGCCGGGTCTATAGGATAGGAGCGCCCCCCTGTCGAGATGGCCCCGGGCAGGAAAAGCGACCGGATGCGCCTTTCCGCACGGCTGCCCCGGCGCCCCTGGAAACAGCCAAGAAAAAAGCGGCCCGCATCGCTGCGGGCCGCCCTTCCGTTCCGGTCCCCGGCGCGGAGCCAGGGTGCCGGCCTTACTTCTCGATGGAGGCGACGACGCCGGCGCCGACGGTGCGGCCACCCTCACGGATGGCGAAGCGCAGGCCCTGGTCCATGGCGATCGGGGCGATCAGCTCGACCTCCATCGCCACGTTGTCGCCCGGCATCACCATCTCCACCCCTTCCGGCAGCTTCACCACGCCCGTCACGTCGGTCGTGCGGAAGTAGAACTGCGGACGGTAGTTCGTGAAGAACGGCGTGTGCCGGCCACCCTCTTCCTTGGTCAGGATATAGGCCTCGGCCTTGAACTTCGTGTGCGGCGTGATCGAGCCGGGCTTGGCCAGCACCTGCCCGCGCTCCACGTCCTCACGCTTCGTGCCACGCAGCAGCGCGCCGATGTTGTCCCCCGCCTCGCCGCTGTCCAGCAGCTTGCGGAACATCTCCACACCCGTCACCGTCGTCTTGACCGTGTCCTTCAGGCCCACGATCTCGACTTCCTCGCCCACCTTCACGATGCCCCGCTCCACGCGTCCCGTCACCACCGTGCCGCGCCCCGAGATCGAGAACACGTCCTCGATCGGCATCAGGAACGGCAGGTCCTTCGGACGCTCCGGCTGCGGGATGTAGCGGTCCACCTCCTCCATCAGCTTCAGGATCGCCTGCTCGCCGATCTCCGGCGTCTTGTCTTCCAGCGCCGCGACCGCCGAACCCTTGATGATGGGGATGTCATCGCCCGGGAACTGGTAGGAGGACAGCAGCTCGCGCACCTCCATCTCCACCAGCTCCACCAGGTCAGGGTCCGCCAGGTCCATCTTGTTCAGGAACACCACCAGCGCCGGAACGCCCACCTGCCGCGCCAGCAGGATGTGCTCCCGCGTCTGCGGCATCGGACCGTCGGCCGCCGACACCACCAGGATCGCGCCGTCCATCTGCGCAGCACCCGTGATCATGTTCTTCACGTAGTCCGCGTGGCCAGGGCAGTCCACGTGCGCGTAATGCCGGTTCGCCGTCTCGTACTCCACATGCGCCGTCGAGATCGTGATCCCGCGCGCACGCTCCTCCGGCGCCTTGTCGATCTGGTCATACGCCGTGAACGACGCACCACCCTGCTTCGCCAGCACCTTCGTGATCGCCGCCGTCAGCGACGTCTTGCCGTGGTCAACGTGCCCGATCGTGCCGATGTTGCAGTGCGGCTTCGTCCGCTCGAACTTCGCCTTCGCCATGTCTGTCCTCGTGCCTGTCGTCCCGGGGCCCCGTGTCGCGTGAAACGTGTCGCGTGAGAACCGGTCCCCGAAAAGCCGACAGCAGTTGCATGTTTGAAAGGTGACGGGAAGATGGAGCGGGTGACGGAATCGAACCCGCACAACCAGCTTGGAAGGCTGGGGCTCTACCATTGAGCTACACCCGCGCCCCGCATGTACCGGGGTGAATATGGAGGGGGTTGGATTCGAACCAACGTAGGCGCTAGCCAACGGATTTACAGTCCGTCCCCTTTAGCCACTCGGGCACCCCTCCGCATGGCCGACCCAGCGGGAGCGGCGCCGAGGTATCGCGTTCCCGGGCAGGCTGTCAATTGCCCCCTCGGGAAGAATCCGCCGCCCCGCCACCGGTCGCCCCCATCGGCAGCCCCGCGCGCAAACCCCTTGTGGAGCGGGGCACGATTTGCTGGATGCCGGAACATGCCCAAGCCCCGCCGTCCCGGCTCGCCCGCCAGCCCGTCCCGCCCCCGCACTCCCGGGCAGCCTTCGGGAGCCTCCTTCGGGGCCTCCCCCAGGAAGCCCGCCGCGAAATCCGCCGGCGCGCCCGGAAAAGCCCCCGGGAAAGCCTCCGGAAAAACACCCGGGAAGTTCCCAGGGAAACCCGCGGGACGTGGGCCGGCGCATCCGGACGCCCGCGGCCAGCGCGGCTTTGCACCCGAGGCGGGCAGCGAGGCGCGCCCCGGAAAGGAATTCCGCAAGGACCCCCGCCGGAACCCGCGCCCGGCGGCCCGCCCGGACCAGGCCCCGGAATCCCGCACCGAGCCCCGCTTCCCCGAAGGAGGCTTCCGCTCCCCGCGCGGCCGCGCCCCCGCCGAGGCTGCGGCAGGCGCCACCCGCCCCGCCGGGCGTGACGAAGCCGCCCGTGGGGGCACCCATGGCGGACGCGGCGGCCCGCCCGAGCGCGTGTCCCACCACCACATCGAGGCCCCGCGCCCGGCCCAGCCCACCGAGCGCCCGGAGAACGGTACGCTCTGGATCTACGGATTGCATGCCGTCTCGGCGGCCCTGGCGAATCCGCGCCGCCAGATCCGCCGCCTGCTGCTGACCCAGGAGGCCGAGGGCGCGCTGGCCGAGCGCCTGCCCAAGCCCTGGCGCCTGCCCGTGGAGCGGGTCGAGGACCGCTCCCGCTTCAACACCTTCCTGCCCGAGGATGCGGTGCACCAGGGCGCCGCCCTGCTTGTCCACAACCTCCCCACCGCCCGGCTGGACGCCGCCCTCGCCGCCTCGGAGGGCCCGGTCCTCCTGCTCGACCAGGTGACGGACCCGCGCAACGTGGGCGCCATCCTGCGCTCCGCCGCTGCCTTCGGCGCCGCCGCCGTGGTGATGCAGGACCGCCACGCCCCGCCGGAAACCGCCGCCCTGGCCCGCGCCGCCTCCGGCGCGCTGGAGATCGTGCCCGTGGTGCGCGAGGTGAACCTGTCGCGCGTCATCCAGGCGCTCCAGGCCAAGGGATTCTGGGTCCTGGGCCTTGCGGGCGATGCCACCCGCACCCTGGCCGAGGCCGCGCCGCGCGACCGCCGCGTGGCCCTCGTCCTCGGCGCCGAGGACAGCGGCCTGCGGCGCCTGCAGCGCGAGAATTGCGACGAGCTGGTGCGGCTGCCGATCTCTCCGGCCATGGAGAGCCTGAACGTCTCCGCCGCCGCCACCGTCGCCCTCTACGAGCTCGCGCGGGAGAGGCCGCCGGTCACGGAGCCTTAACCGGCCCGGCGGCAAAATGCCGGCGCGGCCGTATCAAGAGGACACGCCGGCACTTCGAACGAAAGGGGGCAGACCCCGTGGAACACCGCATTCCGGGTAGGCCGGGCCTGGACGACGAACTGCACCTCGCCCTGTCGCGCGAGGCCCTGCGGCAGGCTTCCGAAACCCTGGCCCGGCAGGCCGAACTGCTGGCCGCGGAAATGGAACTGGGCAATCTCCTCGACCGCGGTGGGCCGGCGGCGCTACGGCTCTTCGCCGCCGTGATCCGCTCCACCCGTCTGCCCGCCTCGCCTCTGGTCGGCCATGCCTGACAGCCCCCCGGCTTGAGACGGATCACGCCACGGTCTAGTGTCCCGCCCGCCCGCTCAGCCTGGGCGACGGGCGGAAAAGGGCCATCGGCGCGGCCCCGGGGGCCTTCAACCCCGGCCGCCGGGTTAGCACAGTGGTAGTGCAGCTGATTTGTAATCAGAAGGTCGGGGGTTCAAATCCCTCACCCGGCACCATGATTTCAATGAGTTAGAGGCCACCAGGAGAGTGAGGCTGATGCTGACCTGTCTTCCCGGACTCTTCCCGGACTCATTTGCGCCAACTTCGGCCGGCTCCGTCGAGTTGCCGGCCCCCTGCCCGACCAAGAAAAGATTCGGCGTTTATCGCGGCGTCATGCGCGTGACCCCGGTGCGGTCGCGGCCCCCGAGCCCTGAGAGATTTAACCCCCCCTCCCGTCCAGGCCGGTTCACTGAACCCCGGTTAACCCATCCGCTGAACCACCCCACTAGCGAACCTCGGCGCTCTCGCCGCCCGTATTTCCTGGGACCGCCGGGAGGACCCAATGGGGGTGGGGCAGGCGCCGGCCGGTGCTGATGGCACAACCCACAGGGGAACCCAGCACGCTCTCCGACCTCCCGCGCTATCTACCCCCTTACCAAAATGCGGTGTTCCAGGTGTTCCAGGTGTTCCATGTCATCTAATGAACTGATTTGTATGAATAAACCATGGAACACCTCACCCTCGATCTTGGAACACCTCGGATTTAAGGTGTTCCAAGAACATGGTTAAATTGGTCAACTTTGACCTTAATGGTCGAAATTAGGGCTATGGATCGGTGTTCTGGGTGGCTAATTTGCGGACCGCAATCTGCCACCTATGGTTGATTAACCCTCAGGATGTCCAGCCGCACCAGGGTACGGGATGAACGCGGATAGGAGCCTGCCGGCCACCCCGGCCATCCCGCGCGCGTGGCTATGCCGCGCCTTCGTCGGCGTCGAACAGGCTGGGCAGGATCGGATAAAGCCGCATCTTCGGATTGCCGGGCGGTGTCATGGATCGCGAGTGCTTGCCACCCTTGTCGGGTGGCATGAGGTAGCCACGCGCCGCCAGCACGCTCGTGGCGTCGCGCACCGTCAGCCCCCGCAGTGCCTCCTTCATGCCATCCGGCGTGAGGTAGTAGTGCCAGGCGAAGGGCGCGCCCTCGGCCGTCTGCTGCCACCGCCGCCAGCCCGCACGGTTGACGGTGCGGTATCGCTCCGCTGGCGGCAGATCGGGCCGTGTCTGCTCGTCCTGCGCCTCGCTGGCGGCATCGCGCCACAGCTCGAAGCGGGCGGCACCATGCGCGTTCAGGAAGCCTTGCAGCGCCACCACGGCCTGCGCGTCCTCCTTCGCACCCACCGTACCGCGCTCGCTCAGCCATGCGCGGAAGCACGTCGAGGCCGCCGCCTCGGCGTCCGTCTCGGGCCATGGCGCGATCCCGGCCCGCGCCGCCATCTCGCCCGCCACGGCCACCAGCGCGAAGGAGGCCGCCACGCTGCGGACCTGCCCACCGGCCGCCTCGGGCAGCATCGCCCGCATCATGCCGTCGCGCTCATCCCGCAGGGCCGAGCAGAAGCCTGCCTCGTCCCGTTCCAGCTCGGTCAGCAGCCAACCCAGGAAGGCCCGGCCCGGCGCGCCGTAGCAGGCGGCGGTGGCGGCCTTGATGCGCTCCGCGAGGTTGCCCGGCCCGACCTCGCCGTGCAGCGCTTCGAACAGTCCCAGACCGGCGCCAGCGTCGGCCGGCACGTCCACCAGCCGGACCTCCTGCCCAGCCCGCGTGCGCTTGCCCGCCTCCGCGTTCTTGTCCGCGATCCCTTCCTCGCCGGTGGACAGGATCAGCACGCGCCACCGCAGCTCGGGCCGCGTCGCACCGCTGCGCGAGGCGCGCGTCTTGCCTCTGCCGTTCGCCAACATGTACGCCGCTTCGCCAGCGTCGCGGGCGTCCATCTGTCCCAGCTCGTCCATCGGTAGCAGCGCGTCGGAATGGGCTGCAGCCAGCCCCTCGATACCGTTGCTGGTGGCACGCCACTGGCGCACGAACCCCTGCGCCCCGCTTCCCGGCTCCCCTCCCCACACCGACGCCGCAACCCGTAGCGCCGTGCTCTTCCCCAGGCGCGACGCGCCTTTGATGTTGAAGCCGCCGCCGTCCGCACCGGCCAGCATCATCAGCGGGCCGGCGAAGGCGCAGGAGGCCGAGAACACCAGCCGTGAGTTGCCGAGGCACAGCGCCCCGACCTCGTCCCGCCACTGCGCCACCGTGCCTGCCTGCCGGAAGGCGTGCGTGGCCCGCTCTTCGGCCGCCAGGATCACGCGCTCAGACGTGGTGCCGAACACCTCGTCGGGCAGCACGAACACGAGATTGCCCCCGATGCGGTGCCAGCCCAGGCGAGGCACCGACCGCGCACGCCGTTCCGAGATGACGGCGGACAGGTATTCCATCATGGCGGCGCGGGCCTGCGGCTGCGGCGCCAGCGACAGCCCGGCGTCGCTCAGCATCTCGCGCACCGCCACGCCATCGCCCGCGAGGTTCCGGCGCGGCAAGGCCACCTCGTGCCGCTCGCCGTCGCGATCACGGAAGCCCAGCAGCAGGCCCCAGGCGCCGCCCTCTTCGTCGCGTGTTTCCGCCAGCAGCTCGAACGGCCCACACAGCCACATGTCGGTTTCCCGGCTCGCATCACGGGCCACGCGCCACAGCCCATCGCGCTCCATGCGGAAGCGCCCTCCCAGCCGATCCGGTGGCGACGGTGGAGGCTTGCCGCCATCGTTCGCGGGTGGTGGTGGCGACGCGCTGGGCTTGGCGGCTGCGGCCCCCTCGATGGCACCGCGCACCGCCTTCCGGCCACCTTTGCTGGCGCCGCTCATGCACTCTTCTCCGCGTTCAGCGCGTCGTTGAAATCGGCGTGCCCGTCAGGAGGAAATGCAACACGCACCTCCCGCCCCTCGCCCGCGAACCGGTCCACGGCGCGTTGCAGGCCGCGCGCAGCGGCGGGGTTGTCGCCATCGTTGTCGGCGCACAGAATCACCGTGCGGATCGCGGGCGGCAGCGCCACGGAGCCCATGTTGCCCAGGCTCACCGCGGCGAGGACGCGCAGCTCGGGGCACGCCAGCGCCACGGACAGCCCCGTCTCGATCCCCTCGGCCAGCGCCACGGCCTCGCCGTCCCGCGCCTCCCGTAGCGGCCGACCGGTGGCGCCGCGCCACAGCCGCACCGTGCCGCCAGCGAAGCCGCCGAGAACCTTCTTGGCCTTGGAGAGAGGCGCCTTGCGCCACACCCCCTCGGCTTCGGCCAGCCACGTCCGGTGTGTGGCGACATGCTCGCCGTCTGGGCCGTGGATCGCCGCCAGCATGGCAGGCAGGGGGCATCCGGCTTCCTGGCACCACACGCCGGGATGGAAGCGCAGGGCACGCGGGATGCGGCCCAGCTCGGCCAGCTCGATCCCACGCCCCGCGAGGTAGAAGGCGGCCGGCGTGCCCGCGATGTTGTGCAAGGTGTCAGGGTGCCCGAACAACCCGCGCGCCGCCCGGCGGCGGCCCTCTGCCTCCGCCTCGGACGCCGCGTCATCGGCCGGCGCTGGCGCACGGCGCATCGTGGCGGGCAGCGGTGCGGCGCGCGGATCGTCTGGCAGGCCCAGCCAGCGCCGTGCCCAGCCCATCGCGGCCTTCACGTCGCCACCGAAGAGAACCGCCGCCACCAGATCGAGGGCGTCGCCGCGCTCGCCGCTGGCGAAGTCGGACCACACGCCCGCACGCTCGCCGTGGAGCCGCACCGCGAGCGATTGCCCCCTCTCACCGGCGAGGCTGCCGCAGCGCCATTCTGGGCCGTCCCGGCGCCCTCCTGGCAGCAGCTCGGGCGCGAGGGCCGGCATCCGCTGCGCCAGGGCGGTGGCGAGGTCCCGCGCGTCGTGTCTCCGGGGCGGGTTCACGGCAGGGAGTCCGCCCTTCCGTGCGTGACGTGCTTCTCGATGACCCAGCCATCGGGCGCGACATAAGCGCGTCCCTCGATCAGATGGCCCGCCGCTTCATCCTTCCGCCCCGCTTCGCGCTCAGCCGCCATGCCCCACAGAGCCAGCATATCAGCTTGGTGACGGGCAGCCTGGACGAGCAAGCGCATCGCCACGCCGATCCGGGGCCGCCGCCACTGGCTCACGTTGTCACCCTGGTAGCTCGCCCCGAACAGGCGGTCGCAGTACCGCAGCTCAGCGTCGAGCCGCTCGCCCGCCTTCAGCAGCTCCACCAGGGCTGCCCACGCATCTTCCGGCGCCCCCGTCTCGGCCACCACCAGGGAGTTGTCCAGAAGGCTTCCGTCTTCCGCATCCCCGCCCTGATATGCGTCGTGGAGGGCGCGCGCCTCATTGAGTATCATCACCAGACGGCCCAGCGGCCATCCCTCCGGTTCGCGCCAGAGGATTCGAGGGAAGGCGGTCAATTCGCCGGTCATTGCGCACCAGCCCTTTCCGCCCGCACGGTGGCGGCGGAGGTTGAGGTGGCGAGGCGCAGGCGCAGCCACATGTTCAGATCGGCGAGCGGATAGAGCGCGCGGCGCCCCACCAGCGAGAAGGGCGGCCCTGCACCGTCGAGGGCGAGGCGTTCCAACGTCCGCACGGACAAGCTGGCGTGGTCCGCTGCCTGCCGGCGGCTCAGCCATCGGTCCTCAGGGCGAGACGCGGCCCCGGATGTGTCTTTCATGGTGTCGGCTCCAAACCGCCTAGAGCCACCCCTGCGGCCCTGGCACCGCCACCACTGACGCATGACGAAGCATGGTGTCCGTGGGGCCTGTGGCGTTCGGGGTCAGGGCTCCACAGGCTCCACGGAAGCCTTCGTGACATGTTGCGGGTACAGCTTGCTGAACCCTTTGCGCAGGCGGTCAACCTTGCTTGCGTCACTCCCGTGACCCACAGCCTTGCGGAACACTTGGCGCGCGGCGTCCTGGGCATCCTTCGCCCTACCGGCACGGCATAGCTCCGCCATCTCGGCCAGCAGCGGCGCATCCTCGTTCCTGTAGTCGGCACCACCTCTACGCCTGGGCTTCATCGGCGCCAGCAGCGGCTCGGGAATGACCGCTGGCGGCGTCGCCTCCGCCAACGCGACGGCCGTAGGCGCCGCGACAGGCACACCGGGCTTCACCCGGAGCGTGGTCAGGACTCGAATCTCACGCACCTCCAGCGACCTGATGAAACGCCCGTTCGGCGACAGCCACAGGCATTGATCGGTGGCGAAGTCAGGGTTGATGAGGTGCGTGACCTCTTCCAAACGGGAAGGGGGGATACTGCTGGCGCCAATGAAGGCAAGGCCACTACGGATCAGCTCGCCCAGGCTCGGCGGCGCCTGCCACTCCGCATAATCCTTCTCGGGATCGTTGGCGGTGACGCGCAGCCGCCCGGCCCGGATATCACCGAACAACCGCTGCTCGGCCGCCTTCCACAGCGCCAGGGCTTCGTCCTCCTTGCCCTGGCTATAGCCAGAGTTCAGGAAGCCGGCGCCGCGACGCGGATAGCCGTCCGCCATCAGCCCGGCCATGTGGTTCACCTTGCCATGCTCGCAGCAGGCCAGCACGGCGTTGCGCCAGGACAGGCCGGCTTCCGGCCAGCCCACCCGCACGCCGTAGAAGGCGGTGGCGTCGCCCTTGACCTTCGAGACCACCGCCCCTGCCTTCCAATCCTGCGTCTTCAGATGCGGCCACATGTCGGGCTCGATCCGCGTCCAGGCGCCACCGATGCCGCCAGCACGGCCATGCGCGATCAGCTCGCCCGCTCGTAGCCGCCCCAGGAACGCGCCGCGAAATGCACGTTCCGCCGCCTCCTGCGAAGCCTTCGCGAGACGGCGGTGCGCTTCGTCATGGGGTGACGGCCGCGAGGTCGCTCTGCCGAACCAATCGCGCCGCTCGAAGGTGACCCGCCGGTCGCAATCACGCAGCGCCCGCTCTTCCTCGGCGCGCCGCCTCTCGGCCAGCTGCCCTTGCACCTCTGCCTCGGTGGGCGCGGGCGGGCGGTAGAAAGCGGCTCGCACATCCTCAGGGGAGAAGGCGTCAAGCGCGTCGCGCAGGGGCAGGCCATAGCGGGCCGCCCCCTGTTCCTGGGCTGGATGATCCACCGCCGCCTCATGCCGGCTGTCCTCATGGTGGGAAGGTGGCGCGGCGGGCCGGGCATGAGGTTCCGGCGTTCGGTGGCCAGACCTAGCCGCGCCCGGCAGGAGATTGGGGGGCGAGGCGGTGGCGGGCAAGGCGGTGTGGCTGGCAGGGATCATGACGCGGCGCCCGTCCTCAGCAGGCTTTTCGCCTGCTCACCGATGGCGAGGATCAGGTCCACCTCAACGTCCATAAGGCACCGCCGGGGCTCTTCTTCCAGGCGGTCGCCGATGACTTCCACCAACCGCAAGAGGGTCCGCAGATCGCCGGCCGGCGCATCGGCAAGGGCCTGCACGGCATCGGCCTCTTGGTCGCACCACGCCGAACAGGCTTCATCCGAGATAGCCGCGTCACCGCGCCGGGCCATGACCTCGGCATAGTGGCGGAGGGCGGCTTCACCCTGCTTCTGGTTGGGCGAAACGCCCACCCCATCGGGGGCGCAGGGCGGCGCCAGGAGTGCGGCAGGGGCACCGGCCAGCAAGGCGCGACGGTGGATGCTGGCCATCATGCGGCCCTCCGGACGCGGCGGAGCAGCGCCCGATCCGGGCACAGGGTGGCCGGCTGTGCCGACGCCTCGGCCTCGCCGTCATCGTCCAACGGTTCCGGTTCCAGTTCCGCCGCAGGAGCATCCATGGCGTCCGCGAGGGCCAGCAGGGCGGCAGCCAGGTCGAGGATGCGTCCGCGCTGTTCCAGCAAGGCGATGCGGTCAGGCAGGTCCACCGGGAGCATCCGGCCGGCAGCGTAGAAGGCTTGGCGGAGCTGATGCAGGACTTCGGTTTGGTCGCTCAGCTCGGGGGAACCAAAGCCGCTCCCCGAAACGGGGGAACGGGATGCCAGGGGTTTTCCCCCAAACGGGGGAAAAGGGCCCACTGGCAATGCGGGCGCGTGGGGACGCACGCCGCCGAGCGTGCTATGGGCGCAGGTAGCCATGATCCGGTTGCCTCATGCTTCCGGGTTGCGGTCAGGCCGGGCGCAGAGTTCCTACCTCTCGCTCGGCCGTTTTGCTTGTGGCTTTGCCTCAAGCTGGTAACATCGCTACCAAGCGGGCTCACCGCAGTCAACAAGTTGGTAACGGTGTTACTCATGAGCATGGACGCGGCCCAATGCCGCATGGCGCGAGCTGCACTTCAGCTTGGAGTGCGTGAGGCCGCAGCCCTGGCCTCGGTGTCCCCAAACACCATCGCCCGTCTCGAACGCGGCGAAAGCCTCTACGCCCGCACGGTGGACGCTATCAGGACTGCCCTCGAAGGGGCCGGCGTCGAGTTCATCCCCGAGAACGGTGGCGGGGCTGGGGTGAGGCTGCGCAAGACGGACGCGCCATCGTGAGTGGGGCGGGACGTTCCCTGCCCCGGCGCCGATCTCCTGTCCGCAGGATGCATGATCCCCTTCTTAGCCGCCTGGCATTTCTTCGGATCACTTCCCGCCGGTATCCCCTCATGGCGGGCTTCCATGACGAGAAGACCGGCAACGGCACGGCCTTCGGGCAGGTGGGAAGACAAGGCCCCTGGATGTGGGAACGCACCATCCGGGCCGGACAGTGGTCTGGCCCGTGGCGTCGCATCCGCTGGCGAGACGAGGCCAGGGGTTAATGCTGTTGGCAGCTCCGAATGCTGCCGACAGCATGACATTCTCACCGCGACGATCGAACCGCGATCGGTACCTCAACCAGCGGCCGGAGAACTTCGAGGCGGTTGGGATAGGCAGCTGGCTAAGGAGGCTTAGGCAGCGAATCTGTTCATGTCGCTAGCACCACCGCCAAACCACTGAGACGATTCTGGCTACTTCTGCTCGGGCACGTTACCTGTAGGCGGTAACGTGCTGCTGCCGAGGATGCGATACACAGAGGCCCTGCCCATCCCCAGGCGACGCGCAATGTCCACCGGCCGCACCCCTTCAGTCTTGAGCCGCATCACTTCGGCCGCCTGCCGCTGCGCAGTCGGGGCGCGGCCCTGGTACTTCCCTTCCGCCTTGGCTTTGGCGATACCCTCGCGCTGGCGTTCCAGCATCAATCCGCGCTCGAACTCCGCCACCGCCCCCAGCATGGTCAGCATCAGGCGCCCAGTGGGGGTGCGCGTGTCCACCTCCTGTCCCCCCATGGACAGGACCCGCAGCGCCGCCCCCGCCGCTTCGATGCGGGCCACCAGGGCCAGAAGATCGGCCACCGAGCGGGCGAGGCGGTCAGGCTTCGTGACCACCAGCGTGTCCCCGGCCCGGAGCTGCGCCAGCGCCGCGTCGAGTTGGGGCCGGGCCGCCACCGACGACACGCGCTCGGACAGGATGCGTTCGCAGCCGGCGGCGCGCAGATCGCGATCCTGTCCTTCCAGCCCGGCGAGTTGTTCCACGGTGGAGGTGCGGGCGTAACCGATCTGCATGGCGGCAAACTGTCTCATAGGGTCTATAACGTCCTAAGGGGCAATTGTCCCAAAATGCAAGAGCAATTCGTACGAGACACTTTGGGGCGCTTCTCGGGGACGGCGTGAGACGCCTCAATAGACCAGGCTCTATTTAGACACTCGTGCTGGATCGGGCTGGCACAGGGAGCCTTGATCCGCTGGCGGTGCCCTACCGGGGCCGGACGGGCAGCAGGAGGACGTTGCTAGCCTGCGCCTGCCGGTCGGGCACGGTGGCGACGCGCAGCACGTAGCGTGCCCAGGTCCGCAGCGCCGCCTCTCGCTCGGGCAGGAACTCGTGCCGCTGGTAGATCGCCGCGACGCCATGGATCGTGCCCTGGACATGGTTGAGCAGCCGATCCGCGACGTGCGGCGCCACGCCTTCCTGCGCCAGCGCCGTCACACCCGTGCGGCGAAAGTCATGGAAGCGCCACGCTGGCGGCTCCGGTGGCGCTTCGCCCTCATCGGTGGCGGTGTCGGCGGCCTCGGCCGCCTCCTTCGCCATCATTCGCAATAGGCGCTCCTTGGCGTTGGAGAAGCCGGAGATCGGTGTCTTGCCCGTGGTGCTGAACACCAGCTCGGCCCCCTTCGGCCGAGGGATGCGCCGCAGCTCTGCGCGCACCGGTTCTGCCAGATGGACGAGATGCGCCTTGCCGTTCTTCGCCCGCTCGGCTGGCACAGTCCAAGTGGACAGGTCCGCCGCCAGCTCGGCCCAGCGCATTCCGGCCACTTCGCCCTCTCGTTGCAGCGTCAGCAGCAGGACCCGCACCCAGGGACCGTATGGGAAGCCCAGCCCAGCAGAGGCCCGCCACACCGCCCCCAGTTCAGCGTCCGACAAGCAACGGTCGCGGGGCACGTCCCTGCCCTCTGTCACTCGGCCCGAGAACGGGTTCATCGGCACCAGGCCGCGCCGTGTCGCCCAACCGAACATGGCACGGGCATAGGCGAGGCTGCGCCGGGCCATGACAGGGCCTCGGTCCTCGGAAATGCCGTCGAGGGCGCGCTGCGCGCCAGCGGCGTCGATGGAGTGCGCCGGCTTCTCCTTCAGCTTGGCGAGGTTCACGAGAAGCGCGCGGCGCGCCTCGGTACGGTAGCTCGGCCGCCTGTCCCGCAGGCCGATAGAGGCCCAACGCTCCACCAAGACCCCGAAGGTCAGTGCATCGGCCTCGCTTTGCTTCCTCGCCGCCGCCTCAGCGGCCAGGGTAGAGCGGTTCTTCTCCCGCCGATCCGCCACCGGGTCGCCACCGCCACGGGCCTGCGCGCGGGCCTGCTCGGCCGCCGCCCGCGCCTGCGCTGGCGTCATCGCGCCATAGTCACCCAGCGTGAGGCGACGCACCGCACCCGAGCCGAGGCGGTACTGGAAAAGGAAGACCTTGCGGCCGGTGTCCGTGACGCGAACCCCGAAGCCCGGCAGCTCGGCGTCGAACACCATCACATCGCGTCGCCCAGGCGGGCACGAGAGGGCGTCAATCTCCCGTTTTCCCAGCTTCATCCGCCTGCGCGCGGGACCATCGGGGGCGCCCAATTCGCTAACCTCTTGTTATTGCTTGGAACACCAAGAACACCTCACGAAATGTAAGGTGTTCCAGCCACACCCACCCTAGAACACTGAAACTGCTTATATTTCTATGTGTGGAACACCAAGAACACCTAGAACACCGCATTTTTGGTGTTCCCCGCCGCAGCAGAACATGGACCGAACGCCCGACCCTGCACAGGGCTCTGACGCCGGTTTCCCGGACTCATCCCGGACTCATTTGAACGGGTAGTGAGGGCGGTTCCTGTCGCACGCTGGCGGCGACCCCATCCTTCAATATGCTGTTTTAACTCACTTCTGTCGGCGCCTGTCGCGTCGCGGCGGGCCGTGGCGGGCTGTCCGGGCGTTTTTGTAATCAGAAGGTCGGGGGTTCAAATCCCTCACCCGGCACCAGCCTCACCCCGCAAGTCACCCCCTCAGGGATCATCCCCGAACAGGAAGGACAGCGCCGCCAGCACGAAGATCAGCACCACCAGGCTCCAAACCAGTAGTTCCACGGGCGGGCTATCCAACGGATTCCCGCCACGCGCGGCGGTGGTTCAGGAAGGGGCGTGCCGGAGCACTATCAGGCCCCGCCACCGGCGGGGCCGGCACGTCCGCGCAGGCACATATCGCGAAGCCGGAATGAAATCCAGGCGGATGGGGGCAGTCCAGCCCCCATTCCAGCCCCCATCCCGTGCCGTTCAGCCGGTCCTGCGCTGGACCGGGCCCGGCACCGGGGCTGATATCCCGTCCTGCTGGCGATCCCCCGTGGCGGTCCCTGTCCCTTCGCCTCCCTCCAGGCTGGAGCCGGGCAGCCATCGCTCGCGATAGCTGTCCCATTCGGCCTTGCTGTCGCAGATCAGGCGCAACAGGTCCTGCGGCACCGACTTTGCGACGCCATCGCCGAAAACCCCGTCGCCGAACTGTGTCCGAAGGCTTTGCCGCAGCCACAGATCGAAGGGGTCCGTGGGCCTCGGAGTCACTGGCGGGCGGGAGGAATCTGCCTTCATGCCGGACCTCGCCAAGAAAGGATAAGCCATTAGAACGCCCGACGGCGCTCCCGGCTTCCCGCGGCGCGGCAGGAACAGCCTCCCCACGCCCCATACCCCTGTGCGGCCTGGAGTCACATCCCCTCTCACATCCTCGGGATGGGGAGGCAGGCCGGGCGCTACTCCGGCAACCCTGGGCCCTTGGACGGCTGGGGTCGGTCCCATGGTCCGGGATGCCGCTGTCATCAGGGGGAACGGCATCCCGCGGGGGCTGCTCCCCCGATCTGCGCGGGCAGGATGCGGAGTTCCCCTTTCCCGCCACAAGCGATGCACCGTCGCGGCAGTCCCCCCGGCACCTCATGCCCTGTAACACGCCCGCCCGCCGCCTCATGGCCATGCGCCGCCCTCGGGCAGCGGCTTCCAGCCGATGGGCTCGATGCGCATCCCTCCCGGCACGAACCAGGCGAATTCCCCTCGCCGCGCCTCCGTCGTCCCGGTGTTGCGTGGCATCCAGCGGAACACCGCCGGCACCTCGCCCAGAACCACGTCCAGCACCAGCACCGGCACGTTCTGGAGGCCGGGGAAGCGGCTCATGCACCGCCAGCCGCCCTGGCGGATCGGCTCCCGCACCGTCCAGGGCAGGCTGTCCGCCCCTGGCCCGGCGCCGGCATCATTTGCCGGAATCCCCGCGCCCACCTGGCTCACCGGCCGATTCCCCATCGCCACGCCCCGCGCCGGCCCGTTCCCTGGCGGCACGTTCCACCCGCCGCTCCCGCCCTGCATCCAGCCGGTCATGCGCACACCGCCTCGGCCGCCCGGTCGGCGGCCATGTCCAGCGCGTCCTGCAGCACCGCCGCATGGAAGGCAGCCGCCTCCCCGCCGATCCCACCCTCGATCCCACCACCGGGCATGATCGGGCGCCCGGCCACCGCCACGCCGCGCGCGAAGGGCAGGGGAATCAGCATCCGGTCCCAGGTGCCGAGCCGGTGCATCGGCAGGGCATGCGCGGCGCAGGGGATCACCGGCACACC
Source organism: Roseomonas gilardii subsp. gilardii (assembly GCF_023078375.1). Lineage (NCBI taxonomy): Bacteria > Pseudomonadati > Pseudomonadota > Alphaproteobacteria > Acetobacterales > Roseomonadaceae > Roseomonas > Roseomonas gilardii. The sequence goes on from NZ_CP095554.1 coordinate 3,959,708, forward strand.
GGCCATGGCGGCCAGCCGCACCGCGCCCATCGAAACCTGCCGCCGCGGCCCGCGCGGCCCGTCCGGCACCACCACGGCGATCGAGCCCTGGCGCAACCCCTCCAGCAACTGGCGGGCCGCCGCCATGCCGCCGCGCGAGGAACTGCCCGCCACGGCGCAGAGCCCGAAGCGCTGCAGCATCCGCCCGATCAGGCCGCCGTCGCGGCTGCGCGACACCAGGACCAGTCCAGGCTTGCGCGCCACCCCGGCCTGCGAGGATTGCCAGAAGGCGCTCCAGGCCAGAGGCATCAGGGGCAGGCATTCATGCCAGAAGGCCAGGACGAAGCCCTGTTCGCGCGCCGCCAGGTCGCGCAGATGCTCCGTGCCGCGCAGTTCCCAGCGGATCGTCCGCTGGCAGAGCGACAGATAGCAGGACGGAAGCCAGGTCACCGCCCGGCTGCGCATCAGCGCCTTGCCCAGCCTTCTCCACCGCCGATCCCATCGGCTCCTCGCCCGGGCAGGCCGCTGCGGGCCTTCGGATGGGCGGCTGCGGATGGCCTGCCGCTGCTTCGGCATCCCGTCATGGTCAGACATGCCGGATACACTCAGTGGGAAAATTTCCCACAAACCTTAGACGCCGTTCCCTGTAACAGCCTCCCCGGACTCGACAAACCAGCCATGCGCCCCTTCCACCGTCCCGAAAAAGAACACGCCGCCCGGCTTCCCAGCCGATCGCGCACCCGCCTCTTCCTTCCCCGGGCCATTCGCCCCTAACCTCGCCCCGTGCCGGTCCCGCGCGAGCGGGCGAAGAGGGAACGCCGTGCGCCCACGCCATGGGCAAGTCGGCGGCTGCCCCCGCAACTGTCAGCGGCGAGCCGGCGGCCTTTCCACCCCCATCGGAGGTGGGCCACTGGAGCTTCCAGGCTCCGGGAAGGCAGGCCGCCCGCCATCGCGCCGCGAGCCAGGAGACCTGCCGGCACAGGACACACCTTCATGGCCCCCGCGGGGTGCGGTGGCCGGAGACAGCACGATGCACAACAGCCTTTCCCCCACCGCCGGCCTCGCCGCCCGGCCCGCCTCGCGCCGCCCTGGCCGCCCTGCTCAGCGCCGCGCTGGGGGCCGTCCTGCTGTGGGGCGTCGGCTTCGCCCATGCCGACGCCCTGCACAACGCCGCGCACGACACGCGCCATTCGAACGGCTTCCCCTGCCACTGAGCCGCCGCCATGCACCTCTTCCCGAGGCTTCTCCTCACCGCCCTGCTGGCCGGCCTGCTGTCCGGCGGCTTGGCCACGGTGCTGCACAATCTCGGCACCGTGCCGATCATCCTGCAGGCCGAAACCTACGAGCAGGCCGCCGAGGCGCCCGCGCATCACGCCACGCCCAGCCCGGCCCAGCCCCCCACAGCGTCCACCACGGCGCCCCCCGCGGAGGCTCATGCGCATGACGACGGGGGCTGGTCGCCCGCGGATGGCGCGGAGCGGATCGCCTACACGCTGCTGGCCGACCTGCTGACGGGGATCGGCTTCGCCCTTCTCCTGGTGTCGGGCTTCGCCCTGCGCGCGCCACCCGGCGACGACCGCTCCTTCGGCTGGCGCCAGGGGCTGTTCTGGGGCCTGGCCGGCTTCGCGGTCTTCACCCTGGCCCCGGGCCTCGGCCTGCCGCCGGAGCTCCCCGGCACCGAGGCCGCTCCCCTGGCCGAGCGGCAGGTCTGGTGGCTGGCCACCGCCGCCCTGACCGCCTCGGCCCTGGCGCTGATCGCCTTCACCCGGAATCCGGGCTGGGCCGCGCTGGCGATCGTGCTTCTGCTCCTGCCGCACCTGGCCGGCGCGCCGCAGCCGGCCGGGCACGCCGCCCTTGCCCCGCCGGAACTGGCGCGGCGCTTCCTGGTGACCGCCACGGCGACGAGCCTGCTCTTCTGGGTCGTCCTGGGTACCATCGCCGGCTGGCTCTATGGCCGGCCCACCCGGCGAACGGCCTGACACACCCGCAGGGGCCACACGAAGGCGGCCCAGGAAGGAATCCAGAATGGGGAAGGCCGCCCCGCGCGGCCTTCCCAGCGCGGCGACCCACCGGCCCGCACGGCATGGAACCCTCCCCCGGCTGCGGTGTTGTCCCGGAGACAGCGCCCGGCATGGCGCACGCACCACCTCCGGACAAGGGAATCCCAGACCATGGACCAGCAGGCCACTCAGCCCATGCCCTATGGCAACCAGCCCTATGACAGCCAGCTTCCCGCCCGCACCGGCGGGGATGATGACGCCACGCTCAGCCTGGGCCAGCGCGCCCTCTATGTCGTGGGCGGCCTCGCACTGGCCGCCGCCGGCGCCAGGCCCCGGCCCAACCCGCTGCTGAACATCCTGGCCCTGGGTGCCGGCTCTTATCTCGCCTGGCGGGGGGCCGAAGGCAGTTGCCCCATCAAGGCCGCCTATGTCCGGCGTTTCGGCTGAGACGCCACGGGGGGCTCAGGATCGCCCCCCTTTCTCTCGGGGAGGGGCTGGCGCATCCTGGCCCCTGGGGCGCCAATCCGGCCCCCATCCAGGCGGGTCCGCGCCACAGACCCGCCGCCAAGGAACCGGGAGCCGGCGCGATCGCGGGACGCAGCCGCCCGTGTCGGCCCCGACCGCGACAGGATAGGCTGGAGCCATGACCGAAGACCCCGTCGCCAAGACCGAGACCCTGGTCCGCCACCTGCGGGAACAGGAGCACCATGCCGAGGCCGACCGCCTCCAGGCCGCGGTGACGCAGAAGCAGGGCGGCAACGCCTTCCTGGAGGGTTTGCGCGACCTCTGCCAGACTCTCCTCACCACGCTGGAGGCCATCGACCCCAAGACCGAACTGCTGGCCGAGGAATTGCGGCTGGAGATCGACAAGCGCCTCGGCCACAGCCCTTCCCCACCCCCGGCCGAAAAAGCCTGAACGATCCGGGCGGGTGGATGAACGTTCGTCCATGAATTCCGCCGGAAGTCAACCGTCCCAAGCGTGTTGCGGCACGCGGCCACGCGCCGCCAGCCACTGGGCAGCCCGCTGGAAAACCCCGCTTTTCCGGTAAGGATCCCCCCTTCCGAAGCCCGGGTTGCGCTTCGTTACTCTTCTTGACGACCGGTCCGGCGGCTGCTGCGGGCAGCATCCGGTGCATGGACATGCTTCCGCTCGCAGCGGCGATCCGCTTCGGCCTCGGGCCGCGACCGGACCAGCCCCTTCCCACCGATGCCCTCGCCTGGCTCGACAGCCAGCTCGACGGTCCCGACACCCCGCCCCCGCCGCCGCCCGGACAGGACCGCTACCGCACCGTGGCGGACGGCTTCCAGATCTGGCGCGACCTCGACGCCATGGGGCAGCCCGCCCCCGGCCAGAAGAACCCGATCGAGGAGAACTTCGTCGCCGAGGCCACCGCCCAGCTCGCCTGGCGCATCGACACGCCTCAGCCCTATCGCGAGCGCCTCGTCGATTTCTGGGCCAACCACTTCACCGTCAGCAAACGCGCCGGCTATCCCGTTTCCACCACCATCGGCCCCTATCTGCGGGAGGCCATCCGGCCGCATGTCACCGGCCGCTTCACCGACATGCTCCTGGCCGTCTTCCGGCATCCGGCCATGCTCTACTACCTGGACCAGACCGCCTCGGTCGGCCCCAACAGCCCCTATGGCAAGCGCAGCGGACGCGGGCTGAACGAGAACCTCGCGCGCGAGATCATGGAGCTCCACACCCTCTCCCCCGCCAGCGGCTACACCCAGGCCGATGTGACGGAATTCGCCCGCCTCCTCACCGGCTGGGGCGTGGAGCGCAACAAGGACCCCTTCGGCACCCTCTTCCGCCCCTCGAACCACGAGCCCGGCCCCAAGACGGTGATGGGCGAACGCTTCGAGGAAGGCCCGGATTCCGCCGAACAGGCCCTGCGCTTCCTCGCCTCCCACCCCGCCACCCGCCGCCATGTCGCGCTCAAGCTCGCCCGCCATTTCGTGGCCGACGACCCGCCGCCCGACGTGGTGGCCCGCATCGCCGGCCGCTGGCGCGACACGGATGGCGATCTCGGCGCCGTCGCCCGCCTCCTTCCCCGCCTGCCGGAAGCCTGGTCGCAGCCCTTTGGCAAGCTGCGCGCGCCGCAGGACTTCATCGCCGCCGCCTTCCGCGCCTGCGGCGCCAAGGGGCAGGATGTCGCCCGCATCGCCTATGGCGCCGGCTACACGCTCAACCAGCCGATCTGGACCGCCTTGCAGCCCAATGGCTGGCCCGACCGCGCGCCCGACTGGCTCGGGCCGGAGCCGGTGATGCAGCGCCTCGACTGGTCCTTCGAGACCGCCGGCCGCTTCGGCCGGCTCGACCCGATGGCCGTGCTCGACACCGCCCTCGGCCCCCTGGCCAGCGACGAGACCCGCCTGGCCGTCGCCCGCGCGGGTTCCCCGCGCGAGGCCATCGCCCTCCTCCTCGCCAGCGCGGAGTTCCAGCGCCGATGAGCCGCCTCCCCCTCCCCGACAGCCTCCCCAGCGGAGAGCACCTCCCCCGCCTCGGCCGCCGCGGCCTGCTGCTGGGCCTCACCGCCCTGGCGGTCACCGCCAATGCCCGCCTCGCCTTCGCCGACACTCCGGCCCCGGTGCATGCGGGTGCCGGCGCGCCCCGCCCGCCGCAGCGCCTCGTCGTGGTGATCCTGCGCGGCGCCATGGACGGCATGGCTGCCCTCGCCCCCTATGGCGACGCGAACTACCGCGACCTGCGCGGCTCCATCGCCCTGCCCGAGCCCGGCCAGGATGACGGGCTGCTCGATTGCGGCGGCTTCTTCGGCCTGAACCCGCGCCTCGCCAGCCTGCACGGCTTCTTCACCCAGGGCGAACTCCTGCCCATCCACGCCGTCGCCGGCCCCTACCGCAACCGCAGCCATTTCGAGGCGCAGGACATGATGGAGAGCGGCGCCCCCGAGCGCCTGACCTCCGGCTGGCTGAACCGCGCCTTGTCCGGCATGCCCGAGCCCGGCCCCAGCGCGCCGGAACAGGGCATCGCCATCGGCCTCGACCTGCCGCTGCTGATGCGCGGGCCACAGCATGTCGGCATGTGGGCCCCACCCCGTCCGGTGCGTCCGCCGCCGGATCTCTATGCCCGCATGGCGGAACTCCTGCACGCCGACCCGGAACTCGGCCCCGCCGTGGCGGACGGGCTGCGCGGGCGCGGCTATGCCGCCGGCGTGCTCGGCAATGACGGCATGGGCGGCAACAATGGCGGCTTCACCCGCCTCGCCGCCACCGCCGGCCGCCTCCTGGCGCGCGAGGACGGCCCCCGCGTCGCCGCCATGGAGATCGGCGGCTGGGACACGCATGCCGACCAGACCCGCCGCCTGAACCCCGTGCTGGGCCAGCTCGACGACGGCATGGCGGCACTGCGCGGCCAGCTCGGCGAGGCCTGGAAGCACACCGCCGTGCTGGTGATGACGGAATTCGGCCGCACCGCCCGCGCCAATGGCAACAACGGCACCGACCACGGCACCGGCGGCGTGGCCTTCCTGATGGGCGGCGCCGTGTCCGGCGGCCGGGTCCTGGCCGACTGGCCCGGCCTCACCGAAGGGCAGCTCTTCGAGAAGCGCGACCTCGCCCCCACCCGCGACCTGCGCGCCATCGCCAAGGGCCTGCTGCGCGACCATCTCCACCTCGCGCCGGAGGCCATCGCCCGCGCCTTCCCGGGCAGCGAGGCGGTGGCCGCCGAGAACGGACTGCTCACAGCCTGACGGAACGGGGCCTGACGGAACGGGCCCACCTCCGCCTCAGGCCGCCCGCACCTGCGCGACGAAGCCGCCCACCTCGCCGCGCAGGCGCTCCGACTGTTGCGACAGCTCGCCCGCCGCCGCCAGCACCTGCTGCGCCGACTGTCCGGTCTCCTGCGCGCTCTGGCTGACCGCGTCGATGCTCGCCGTCACCACCCCGGTCGAATGCGCCGTCTGCTGCACCGTGCGGGCAATCTCCGCCGTGGCCGCGGTCTGCTCCTCCACTGCCGCCGCGATCGTCACCGTCGCCTCGCTGACCTCGCCGATGGTGCGGGTGATCTCCTCGATCGCCCCCACCGCGCCCTGGGTCGCCGCCTGCACCTGCGCGATCTGCTGGCCGATCTCCTCGGTCGCCCGCGCCGTCTGCGCCGCCAGGTTCTTCACCTCGGAGGCCACCACCGCGAAGCCCTTGCCGGCATCCCCCGCCCGCGCCGCCTCGATCGTGGCGTTCAGCGCCAGCAGGTTGGTCTGCCCGGCGATGTCGGCGATCAGCCGCACCACATCGCCGATCCGCCCGCTGCTCTCGGCCAGGGCGCGCATCGTCCCATCGGTCCGCCGCGCCCCCTCCACGGCGCGGGAGGTCACCGCGCTCGCCTGCATCACCTGCCGGCTGATCTCCTGGATCGAGGCGCTCAGCTCCTCGGCCGCCGCCGCCACGGTCTGCACGCCCTGGCTGGCCTCCCCGGCCGCGAGCGAGACGCGCGCTGCCTGCTCATCCGTGCCCCGTGCCGCGGCCGACATGCCCTGGGCCGTCGCCTCCAGCTCGGTCGAGGCCGCGGAGAGCATCCCCACCATCTCGCCCACCTGGCCCTCGAAGCCGCGCACGAGCTGCCCCAGCGTCTCGGCCCGCCGCAGCTCGGCCAGCCGCCCGGCCTCCTGCTCGGCCTCCAGCCGCCGCGCCGACAGCATGCTTTCGCGGAACACTTCCGCCGCCGCGGCCATGCGGCCGATCTCATCCCGCCGCCCGAGCCCCGGCACCTGCAGATCCAGCCTGCCGGATGCGAGGCCCTGCAGGGCATCGGTCATCGCCGCCAGCGGCCGCGTCACGCGCCGCGACACCACCAGCAGGCCCGCCAGCGTCAGCAGGATGGTGACCCCCATCAGGACCGCGATGCCGAGCATCTGCGCCGCCGCCCGGCCGGAGATCTCCTCGGCCATGCCGTCGATCGCCCTCAACGCCGCCAGCGCCACATCGGTCGCCCTGACCAGTTCGGCGCTCCCACGATCCTGGAACTCCTCCACGTCCGCCCCGGCCTGCCCCGCCATCAGCTCATCCGCCTTGCGCTGGTAGCGTGCCAGGTAATCCTCCGGAAAGCTCGTGCCGATCCCCGCCAGCGCCTCACGCACCTCCCTGGCGGTATCGCCACGGGCCACGATTTCGCGCACGAGAATCCAGTTCGCCATGACCTCCCCCCGCTTCTCGGTCATTTGCTGCATTTCCGCCGGGGTCGGTGCCCGCCGCTGAGCCATCGCGGCGTGCAATATGCTGGCTGCCTCGCCGGCGCTCTGCCGTGCCATCCAGACCGCCTGCTTCAGCGTCAGCATCTGATTCGTCGTCGGGGCCAGGGTGCGCAGCCGGACCGTCAGTTGCTGTTCCGCCCGGCTCAGCATCCCCACCACGCGCGTCATCTCCTGCTCCACCCAGCGCGCCTCCGGCACACCGCTGTGTGGGTCCCGCAGCATCGTGTCGGCGCGCCGGCGCAACGGCGGCAGTTCCTGGGCGGCCTGACCGAGCAATGCGCTGACCGGCTCCACGTCTCCGAGCATCGAGAGACGCTCCCGCACCCCACCAAACCTGGTGTCGATGCCATCGCGGATCTTCTGGAGCTGGCGCAACCGGTCATCCGTGGCGGCACCGGTAGACAGCAGCGAGGTCAGCACCATGCTGCGCTCGACGCGGATATCGCTGAGAAGGTTGAACAGCTGGGAATCCGCATGCGCCAGCGCCGTCACCTGCTGCGCCCTCTCGCGCTGCCACCAGTCCTGCCATCCATCCAGGACCTGGCTTCCCATCATGAGCACGCCCAGGAGGCCGATCACCCCCCACAGAATCGCCCGGATCGTCAGTCGCCTCAACACGGTGCTTCTCCAGAGAACCATGTCGCGCATCTGAAACGAGTCAGGTGGAGATTCCGTGAACCGTCAGCTCTCCAGGGCCTCCGGGCCGCTCCCCCAGGCGGGCGGCGCTACGCCGCGCCGAGCCCGGCCCGGATCGCCTCCGTGAAGCTGCGGTCCAGCAGGTCCTTCGCCTCCACCGGCTTCCGCACCAGCCCGGCGCGGCGATAGAGGTCGATGTTCTTCTGCTCGTCCCGCTCCACGGCATCGTCCACCGGCACGACCCGCGTCTTCGCCCGTGCGAACCAGTGCTCCGCCACCGGCGCCGGCACGTTCATCAGCCCCGACCAGGTCTGCGCATAGCCGGCGGTGTTCGCATTGGCCCATTCCCGCGCCTGGGCCAGCCGGCGCACCAGTTCCGACAGATCCTCCCGCCGCCGCGCGATGGCATCGTCGCGCGCCGCCTGGAAGCCGAGCCCCGGCGTGATGCCGCGCCCATCCGCCACGATCCGCGCGCCGCCCAGGATCTCCTCCTGCGACACATAGGGCTCCCAGGTCGCCCAGGCTTCCACCGCGCCGCGCGACCAGGCGGCCTTGGCATCCGCCGGCAGCAGGAAAACGAACTGCACCGCATCCAGCGGCAGCTTCGCGTTCTCCAGCGCCGCCAGCACCACCTGGTGCCCGATCGAGCCCCGCCCGGTGGCGATCCGCTTGCCCACCAGGTCCTGGATGCCCTTCACCGGGCTGTCCTTCGGCACGATGATCGCCAGCCCGCCCCGGTCCTCGCGCGTCGCGGCGATGGCCTTGGCCGGCACCCCCGCCGCCGCACCGAAGGTGAAGGGCGCGTCCCCCACCAGCCCGGTGTCGATGGCATCGGCGTTCAGCGCCTCCACCAGCGGCGCCGCGGCCGGGAACTCGCTCCACACGATCCGGTCCTCGAAGCCCTTCAGCGCGCCCGACGCCTCCAGCACCGCCCGCGCATTGCCGCGCTGGTCCCCGACCCGCAGCGGCGAGGCCTGGGCCCGCAGCACGCGCGGCATGGCCAGCATGGCGGCGGCACCGGCCCCCGCCAGCAGCACCCCCCGGCGATGCAGCCTCATTCCGCCGCCACCCGCACGCTGTCCGCGCGGCGTTGCGCCAACCGCTCCGCCACCAGGGCCTTGGTGATCGGCAGCAGCGTCCGCCCATACTCCGCCGCATCCTCCAGCGGGTCGAAGCCGCGGATCAGGAAGGTCGTGACGCCCAGGTCGTAGTATTCCAGGAAGGCCTCCGCCACCTGCTGCGGCGTGCCCACCAGCGCGGTCGTGTTGCCCCGCGCCCCGGTCTCGCGCGCAATGGCGGTGTAGAGCCGCCCTTCCGGCCGGTCGCCCTTCTCCGCCGCCGCCAGCAGCCGCTGCGAACCGGCATTGGCCGGCGCCTTGTTCGCCGGGCCCAGCGCCGCCTGCCCGCGCACCTCGCGCACCCGGCCCAGGATGCGCTCCGCCTTGGCCCAGGCCGCCTCCTCCGTTTCCGCCAGGATCGGGCGGAAGCTCAGCGAGAAGCGCACATCCTGCTCGCGCCCATGCTTCGCCGCCTCCTCGCGCACCCGGCCCACGATCTCGCGCACCTGCGCCTGCGTCTCGCCCCAGAGCGCATAGACATCCGCATGCCTGCCCGCCACGCGCAGCGCCGCCTCGGAGGCACCGCCGAAATAGACCGGGATGCGCGGCTTCTGCACCGTCCGCACCTCGGGCGAGGCGCCCTTGATGCGGTAATAGGCGCCCTCGTGGTCCACAGGCTTCGTGCCGGTCCAGATCGCCTTCAGGATCCCGACATACTCGTCCGTCCGCGCATAGCGGTCGTCCTTGCCGAGCCAGTCCCCATCCCGTGCCTGATCCACGTCATCGCCGCCGGAGATCACATGGATCGCCGCCCGCCCGCCCGAGAGCTGGTCCAGCGTCGCATAGCTCCGCGCCGCCAGGCTCGGCGCCAGGAAGCCCGGCCGGTGTGCCACCAGGAAGCCCACGCGCTTCGTATGCGCCGCCGCATCCGTGGCCAGCAGGAACCCGTCCGGCCCGTTGCTGTACCAGCCGATCAGCACCCGGTCGAAGCCGCCCTCGTCATGCACCCGCATGGATTCGCGGAAATAGCCGAGGTCGATCGCCTCGCCGCGCGGCGGATGGATCTCCGACTGCTCACGCGGCTGCACCATGCCGATGAACTCGACATCGTTCAGATGGGACCCATTCACCGTCATCGGCTTTCTCCCTTCACTCGTCTCAATTCGCACCCAGCGCCCGGCGCCCGGCGGCGCCAAAGGCACTGTCGGGCTGCGGCGTGTGGATGCGCGCGCAGAGCACGTCGCGCAGATGCCGCTCCAGCGGGTTGGAACGCGCCAGCGCGTGGTTGCCGCAGAGCGCCACCGCCTCCTGCACCACCGCGATCGCGTTCTCTGCCGCCACCGTCTTGATCAGCCCGGCCTCGGCCGGCTCCAGCGCCGCGTCGCGCGCGCCCGAGGCGATGAGGCGCGCATTGGTGGACAGCAGTGCCTCGATCCGTCCCACCGCTTCCTGCATGCGCGGCAGCGTGGCCAGCGGCCGGCCGAGATTGGCCGGCACCCGCTCCCGCAGGAAACCGATCAGCCAGTCCCGCGCCGCCCGCGCCACACCCGTGTAGAGCGCCGCGACCAGCAGCGTGTTCCAGGCACCATGCTGCGCGCCCGGCCCGCCCCGTTCCTCCGGCAACCGCAGATCCACCGCGTGTTCCAGCGGCACCAGCGCATCCTCGAAGACCACGTCATGGCTGCAGGAGGCCCGCAGCCCCGCCTGGTCCCAGCTCTCCTCGATCCGCACGCCCGGCGTGTCGGAGCGGACCAGCACCGCCCCCACGCGCGGCCGCTCCTCGTCCGTCCGCAGCCAGACCAGCATCCAGCGCAGCCCCGGCGCGCCGGTGGAATAGATCTTGCGCCCGCTGATGCGCCACCCCTCCGGGGTGCGCCGCGCCAGCGTGGCCGGCAGCCCTCCGCGCGCCGGCGAGCCCAGTTCCGGCTCCACCCGCAGCGCGTTGATCAGCGCCCCGCGCTCCACCGCCTCGCGCCCGACCAGCGCCTTGATATGTTCGGGCACATGCGGATCGGCGACCAGCCCGCGGATCTGGATCAGCTGCATCGCCAGAACCAGCGCCGTGGCCGGGCAGCCCTCGGCCACCCGCCCCACCAGCGCGCAGGCCCGCTCCAGCCCGATCTCCTCGCCGCCATCCTCGCGCCGCGCCGTCAGGCCCAGCATCCCGGCCTCGTGCAGCGCCGCGAAGTTCGCGTGCGGGAAGCTCCCGTCCCGGTCATGCGCCACCGCGCGGGAGGCGAAGCCCCGCACCAGATCGCCCAGCGGATCGGGGCGCAACAGCAAACCGTCCATCATGCCGCCAGCTCCAGCCCATGCCCAAAGTCACGATCCCAGAGCGGTGCCACCCGCACGCCCTTTGGCAGCAGCCCCAGGGCGGCGAAATCGTCCGCCACCGCCTGGTGTGAGGCTATGGCCGCCTCGTCCGGCGCCACCAGCCGCCGCTTCTGGCTGACATTCTCCAGCAGCGCGCGGATCGTCGCCTCCGGCACGTTCAGCAGCCTCGACTGCGCCGCGGCGAGTTCCGCCGTGTGGTTGTCCATCCACAGGAAGGCGCGCGAGATGCGCGCGAGATGGTCGGTGATCGCCGCGCGCCGCCCCGGCTCGGCCAGCGTGTCCGGGCTGGCGAAGACCAGGTAGTTCCCCGACAGGATGCCCCGCGCGTTGCGCAGTTCCCGCGCCCCGGCCTCGCGCGCCATCGGCACGGAATAGCCATAGATCGCCCAGGCATCGAGCGCGCCGTTCTGGAAAGCCGCGCGCCCATCGCTGGGGGAAAGGTTCACCGCCTGGATGTCGGCGAAGCTCAGCCCCGCCTCGGCCAGCATCCGGTTCAGGTAGTAATGCGTCGTCGTCGCCCGCACATAGCCGACGCGCTTGCCCTTGAGGTCGGCGATGCTCCGCACCGGGGAGCCCTTCGGCACCAGCACCACCTGCTCGTTCACATCGCCCCGGATCACGGCGATCACCCTGATCCGCGCGCCCGAGGCGGCGGCGAAGGCCGGCGGGATCTCGCTGCCATAGGCGAGGTCGATCGCCCCGGCATTCACCGCCTCGACCATCAGGTTGCCACTGCCGAACTCCGACCATGCCACCTGATAGGAACGGCCGCGATCCTGGCCCGACAGGTTCAGCAGGAGCTGGTCGCCCGCCTTGTACTGCGCGGCGCGCAGCGTCACGCCCGCCGGCACGGCGCCCTGCGCCCCCGCGCGCCCCGCCAGCAGCAGCGCCGGTGCCGCCAGCACCGCACCCCGCAACGCCCCGCGCCGCGTCAGCACGCTGCTCATGCCGCGCGCCTCACGCTCTCCTCGACACCCAGCTCCGCCAGCAGCCGCTGCCGCAACTCGACGAAGCGCGCATCGCCATGCGCGCGCGGCCGCTCCATCGCCACGGGGATGTCCGCCGCGATCCGCCCGGCATCCAGCACCAGCACACGGTCCGACAGCAGGATCGCCTCATCCACGTCATGCGTGACGATCAGCGTGGTCGGCCCATGCGCGCGCCAGAGATCCAGCACCAGCGCATGCATGCGGATGCGCGTCAGCGCGTCCAGCGCGGCGAAGGGCTCGTCCAGCAGCAGCAGCCGCGGCTCCCGCACCAGCGCCCGTGCCAGGGCGGAGCGCTGCGCCTCGCCGCCCGACAGCGTCAGCGGCCAGGCGTTCAGCCGGTGCGACAGGCCCACCTCGCCCAGCGCCCGCTCCGCCCGCTCCCGCGCGCTTCCCTGCCCGCTGGAACCCGGCAGGCCGATGGTCACATTCTGCCAGACCTTCTTCCAGGGCAGCAGCCGTGGCTCCTGGAACACCGCCGCCACGCTTTCCGGCAGCCGCACCTCGGCATCCTCCGGCACCGGGTCCAGCCCGGCCAGCGTCCGCAGCAGCGTCGTCTTGCCGGAGCCAGAGCGGCCCAGCAGCGCGGTGAAGGAGCCCGGCTCCAGGTCGATATCCAGCCCGTGCAGCACGGTGTTCTGGCCGAAGCGCCGGGTCAGGCCGCGCACCGAGACGGCGCGCGCGTTGTCGTGTCCGCTCATGGTCCCCGCTCCCCCGCTCACGCCTTGATCAGGCTCGGCCGCCAGGCCAGCGCCCGCCGCTCGACGAAGCGCATCATCGCGTCCGCCCACAGTCCCAGCAGCGCATAGACGACGAGGCCCACCACGATGACGTCGGTGCGCAGGAAGTCGCGCGCGTCGTTGATCAGGTAGCCGATGCCCGAGGTCGCGTTGATCTGCTCGGCGATCACCAGGCTCAGCCAGGCCGTGCCGATGGCATAGCGCAGGCCCACGATGCCCGAGGGCAGCGCTCCCGGCAGGATGACGTGCCGTACCATGCCCCGGCGGTCGAGCCCGAAGACCTTGCCCGCTTCCATCAGCTTCGGGTCCACGCCCCGGATGCCGGCGAAGAGCGTCAGATAGACGGGAAAGCTCGTCCCCAGCGCCACCAGGGCGATCTTCGGCGTTTCCCCGATGCCGAACCACAGGATGAACAGCGGCACCAGCGCCAGGAAGGGCAACGTGCGGAGCATCTGCAAGGGCGCGTCCACGATCTCCTCGCCCAGCTTCGACAGGCCGGCGACCAGCGCGAAGCCCACGCCCGCCGTCACCCCGATGGCGAGGCCGAAGGCCACCCGGCCCAGCGAGACCAGCAGGTGGTGCGGCAACTCGCCCGAGAGCGTCAGCTCCCAGGCCGAGGCGATCACCGTGCTCGGCGCCGCCAGGGTGCGGGGGGAGATCAGCCCGGCCATCGAGGCTGCCTGCCAGAGCAGCACGATCACCAGTGGCGAGACGAAGCGCCGCGCCTTGCCCAGGTTCAGCCGCCCGGGCAGCAGCGCCCGCGCGCCGCCCGGGCCAGGCTGCGGTCGGAAAGAGAGGAGGAGCGCCGGGTGGCGCCGATCACCTGGGTGTCGGACATGCTGGCTCCATTTCGGCCGCTGGCCCCCGAGGGAGAGGAAGCGCCGCGCGGTCCGCGAAAGGGGAGAGGTGGTGGAACCCGGCCAGGGGAGGGATCGCCGTTGGGGCGGGTGGCCGGGGCGGGAATGGCGCGGGCCTCAGCCCGGCAGGCCGGGGCCGGCCCGACAGGACCGGACCCGGCCGCGACAACAGGCCGGCCCCATCGGAACAGGACCCCGGGGGCCCCCGATAGGCCCGCCGGGCACGGCCTCTTGCCTCGGTTTCCACGACATCTCGATCATGGAGCGAAGGATAGGCAGGCGGTTATTCGCGATAAATAGTCGGGTTTATCGAAGTTCAACGCCACGGGAGGATGGCTTTCCCCCACCCGCCCGGCCCGGGGGAGTTATTCCTCCGCCCCCTCCGGGGAAGTCACTCCTCCGCCCCCTCCGGGGGCTGGCCGCGGTCGCGGAACGCCGCGCGGTTGAGGGGAAAGGCGGTGGTGTGCTTGATCCGCTCCATGGCGAAGCGGGAGGTCACGTTGCGCATCGGCACCGTCCCGATCAGCCGTTTGTAGAACTGGTCGAACTCCGCCATGTCCGCCACCGCGACGTGGAGCATGTAGTCCACCTCCCCCGCCATGCGGTAGGCCCCCATGACCTCCGGCATGGCATCCACCGCCCGGGCGAAGCGGTCCAGCCATTCGGGCGTATGGTCCCCCGCCTCCACCGCCACGAAGACGCTGAGTCCCACCCCCACCTTCTCGGGCGCCACCAGCGCCACCCGGCGGGTGATCACGCCGGCTGCCTCCAGCTTCTGCACCCGCTTCCAACAGGGCGTGGCGGAAAGCCCAACCTTGTCCGCCATCTGGGCGATGGAAAGCGTGGCATCCTGCTGCAGGATCGCGAGGAGCTTGCGGTCGATCTCGTCCATGAACACTCCGTCCGGCCGCCATTCCGGCCCCGGGGGTGGCCTTGAGGGGGAGGGTTGCCCCGGGGCGGCTGGTCCGGCCATGCCGGCGCCTCCCGGGCCCCTAAGGGATCACGCGGCAGCCGCCGGGGGTCAAGGTCCGCTCAGCCGGCGGGAGGCACGGCCCGATCCGCCCCCCTTCCCGCAGGCCCATGTCCTGGCCGCGCTCCAGCTTCAACCCTGCCCCCGAGGTCCGGAAACTGAACCTTTACCGCCTTGCGGCGCTTAATCCGTGACCAGGACGCAACGATAGGGGCAAGGAGGCCGGTATGTGCGACATACTCGTGGTGGATGACGACGAGCTGGTGCGGGCCACTCTCTCCTCGATCCTGGAGATGGAAGGCTGGTGCATCCGCGAGGCGGCGTCCCCCGACGAGGCCACGGTCGTGACGGAATCCGAGAACTGCCGCGTGCTCATCACCGACATCAATCTCGGCACCCCGCAGGACGGTTTCGACGTCGCCGCGCAGCTCCGCCGCCGCAGGCCCGGCCTGCCCGTGGTCTATGTCAGCGGCCGCCCCTGGGTCTTCGACGGACGCCAGCTCCACCAGGATGAGCGCGCCCTGGCCAAGCCCTTTCGCGCGGAGGACCTCACCCGCACCGTGCGCGAGCTGCTGCGCCTCGTGAACGTGAACCCTCCGCACGGCCAGGACGCCACCCTGTCGGCGTCGTGACGGCGCCCCACTTCCGCCCATCCGGGACTATCCGCGCCACGGCGGCGACACGCCGGCTTTCCCGATGCCCACAGGCCCCTTGCATGCGGAAAAGCCGTCGCGGATGATGTCCCATGAAGCACCACAGCCACGCGAACCTCTCGCGAGATCATCATCTGAACAGGGATTTGCGGCATTGGACGGCTCGTCCGGTGCGGGGATGGAGCCAGCACCAATGAACGGCGCGAACTCCTCCGTCGGCGAAACCCGGCTCGGCAGCCTCCCCGAAGTCCATCGCAGCGTCGGCATCCCCCGCGGCGGCAGCACCTTCCGCCGCTTCCTCGCCTTCGCCGGCCCGGGCTACCTCGTCGCCACCGGCTACATGGACCCGGGCAACTGGGCCACGGCGATCGCCGGCGGCTCTGCCTTCGGCTACACGCTGCTCTCCATCGCGCTGCTCTCTTCGCTGATGGCGATGCTGCTGCAGGCGATCTGCGCGCGGGTCGGCATCGCCACCGGCCGCGACCTCGCCCAGCTCTGCCGCGAACGCCTGCCCCGCCCCCTCGCCGTGCCGCTCTGGCTCCTGGCCGAACTGGCCATCTGCGCCACCGACCTGGCGGAGCTGATCGGCACCGCCATCGCCCTGCAGCTTCTCTTCGGCATTCCGCTGCTGCTCGGTACCGTGCTCACCGCGCTCGACGCACTGCTGATCCTCTGGCTGCAGCACAAGGGCATGCGCTGGCTGGAGGCGATGGTCGCCGGCTTCCTCGCGCTGATCTGCGCCTGCTTCGCCATCCAGGTCGCGCTGTCCGATCCGAACTGGGGCGAGCTGCTGCGCGGCTACCTGCCCTCCGCCTCGATCCTCACCAACCAGACGCAGCTCTACATCGCCATCGGCATCATCGGCGCCACGGTGATGCCGCATAACCTCTATCTGCACACCGCCGCCGTGCAGTCGCGCGCCGTCGCGCCGGACGATGCCAGCCGCAAGGAGGCCGTGCGCTTCGCCACCTGGGACAGTTGCACGGCGCTGACCATCGCGCTGCTGGTCAATTCCGCCATCCTGATCGTCGCCGCCGCGGCCTTCCACTCCAGCGGCCATCACGAGGTCGCGGAGCTCCAGGACGCGCACAACCTCCTCGCCCCGCTGCTCGGCGCCGCCGCGCCCATCCTCTTCGCCGTGGCGCTCCTGCTCTCGGGCCTCAACTCCACCGTCACCGCCACGCTGGCCGGGCAGGTGGTGATGGAGGGCTTCATCCATTTCCGCCTGTCCCCGGTGGTCCGCCGCCTCATCACCCGCGGCCTCGCCATCCTCCCCGCGCTGATCGTCACCTGGATCTATGGCGAAAGCGGCACGGCGCAGCTCCTGATCCTCAGCCAGGTGGTCCTGTCGCTGCAGCTTCCCTTCGCGGTGATCCCGCTGATGCTCTTCGCCTCCGACCGCAGGCTGATGGGCAACCTCGTCACGCCCCGCTGGCAGCAGTTGCTCGGCTGGGCCATCACCGCCCTGGTCGTGGTGCTGAACGTGAAGCTGATCGCGGACACGCTCACCGGCTGAACACAGGGGATTGAAAAGAGAGGGCGGGGACCTGCGCCCCGCTCTCCCCCGGCGTCAGTGGTCCAGCGTCCCCGCATTGATCACCGGCACCGGGTCCTTGTCCCCCACCAGCACCAGCAGCAGGTTCGGCACCATCGCCGCCCGCCGCTCGTTGTCGAGCGCGAGCCCCTTCCGCTCCAGCGCGGAGAGCGCGTCCTCCACCATGTCCACCGCCCCCGCGACGATCTTGCGCCGTGCTGCCAGCACCGCCTCCGCCTGCTGCCGCCGCAGCATCGCCCCGGCGATCTCGGGCGCATAGGCGAGATGCGTGATCCGCGCCTCCCCGATGCGGATTCCCGCGCGCCCGACCCGCTCCTGCAACTCCCGCACCAGCCCCTGCACCACCTCGTCGCCGCCATCCAGCAACGTGACCGGCGCCCGCGCCGCCACCGCCGCCTCGGCCTCCGTGCCACCCACGCCGCTGACGATGGCCACCTCCGTCGCGTCATAGGCATGTGCCCCGGCGATCCGCCGCAGCGCCGTGTCGCTCTGCACCCGCACGAAACCTTCGTAGTCGTCGATCTCCAGCAGCGCCGCCGCCGAATCCGACACCCACCACACCACCGCCGCGCCGATCTCGATCGGGTTGCCCACGGCATCGTTCACCTTCAGCGCCGCGATCTCATGCGTCCGCAGCCGCCGCGATACCTTGCTGCGCGTGTAGAGCGGATTGGTGAAGCGCAGCCCCGCCATGCCATCCGTGGCGCGATAGGCGCCGAAGAGCAGCAGCACCGCACTTTCGTTCGGCGCCAGCACATAGAGGCCGCGCAGCAGGAACAGCCCCAGCACCACCAGCAGCCCGGCCGGGACCACGCGCCCCGGATGTCCCGTCGCGGCGGAGCCGAGGAACAGCAGCACTCCCGCCGCCACCAGCAGGAGGATCGCCCCCAGGGCCAGGTAGCCGCTCACCGCGAAGCCGCGCCGGTCCCTCACCGTCCCGCCACCATCCGCTTCCGCCATCGTCAATCCTCCCAACCCAAGGGGCCAACCCAAGGGGCCAACCCAAGGGGCCAACCCAAGGGACAACGCCCCGCCCGCGATCCGTTTCCCCGCCCACGGCTTGACTCCCGCCCTGCCCCCCGGACCAATGCCGCCGCGCCGCCCCCGGTGGACGGCCCCCGAAACCCTTCCGGAGCGCCGCCGCATGACCGCGCGGAAAGTCATCTTCGACACCGATCCCGGCATCGACGATGCCTGCGCCCTGGCGCTGATCGCCGCCAGCCCGGCGCTGGATCTGGTCGGCATCACCAGCGTCTTCGGCAATGCCACGGTCGAGACCACCACCCGCAACGCGCTCTATCTCCGCCGCCGCTTCCGCCTCGCCGCCCCGGTCGCCCGCGGCGCCGCCCGGCCGCTCGCCTGCCCGCCGCGCGACTTCCCCACCTTCATCCATGGCGAGAACGGCCTCGGCGACACCCCCTTCCCGGCCTGGAGGAAACCGGCCAGGACCCCGCCGACCGGCCGCACACGCTCGATGCCGCGCATTTCATCGTGGAACAGCTCCGCGCCGCCCCCGGCCAGATCACGCTGATCGCCGTCGGCCCGCTCACCAACCTCGCCATGGCGCTGGACCTCGACCCCGGTATCGCCTCCCTCGCCGCCGAGGTGGTGGTGATGGGCGGCGCCTTCGGCACGGCCGGCCGCCCGGGCAACGTGTCCCCGGTCGCCGAGGCCAATGTCTACAACGACCCGCATGCCGCCGACCGCGTCCTCACCGCGCCCTGGCCGGTGCGCATGGTCGGCCTCGACGTCACCACCCTCTGCGTGATGAGCGGCGCCTACATGGCCGCGCTGCGCGATCGCGCGCCCGGCATCGGCGGCTTCCTCTACGACATCACCCGCTTCTACGAGGGGCTCTACCGCAGCCGCGACGGCATCGACGGCATCAACGCGCACGACGCCCTGGCCGTCGCCCGCGCCATCGATCCCACCCTCTTCACCGAGCGCCGCGGTCCCATCCGCGCCGTCACCGAGGGCATCGCCATCGGCCAGACCATCCAGCAGGTGGAGGGTATCCGCTACCCCCCCGGCCCCTGGGACAACCTGCCCTCCCAGTCCATCTGCCTCACCGCCGACAATGCGCGCTTCCTGCGCCTCTACGCCGACACGCTGGCGGCCTGGGAGGCCGGGCCGGGCTGAGACCGGCAGCGGGGCCTTCCGGGCGTCCCCGCTTCCGCTCCCCCCGGGAGAAAGGCTCCCGCCGAAGGGCTGATCTCACGCGAAGGCCCAGCGCAGCGTCCGCGCCACCCCGCGCACCCCGCCCCGCACCAGCGGCGCGGCCAGCAGCGGCACCTCCAGCCTATGCATCCGCCGCGCCCAGAGCGGCAGCAGGTCCACCGCCGCCCGCCCCGCCAGGGTCCGGAGCGGCTCCGCCCCGCCCTGCCCGGAGGAGAGCACCAGCCCCGCCACCTCCCGCGTCCGGCTGTCGCAGCGCAGCCCGGGCCGCATCGCCTCGATCAGCCGCCGCGCCTCGCTCCGGCTGCGCGGCACCGGCGCGGCCCCCAGCGCCTCGCCGACCCGCGCCATCTCGGCCACGTAGCGGTCCTGCTCCGCCCCGCTCAGCTCCGCCGCGCCATAGCGCAGCCCGGCCTCCAGGAAGCTCACCACCTCCGTCACATGCACCCAGGCCAGCAGCGCCGGGTCATCGGCGGCATAGGGCGTGCCATCCGGCAGCACGCCCCGCACCCGCGCATGGATTCCCCGGACCCGCGCCACCGCCGCCGCGGCCTCCTCCGGCCCGCCATAGGTGGTGAGCGCGATGAAGCGCGCCGTCCGCCGCAGCCGCCCGCCCATGTCGGCCCGGAAGTCCGAATGATCCCAGACCCCGGCCAGCACCGCCGGATGCAGCATCTGCAGCAGCAGCCCGGCGATGCCGCCCACCATCATCGCCGCCACGTCGCCATGCAGCCGCCACGCCACCGAATCCGGCCCGAACCAGCCATCCCCCCGCCGCGCCACCGGCCGCTCGCCACGGGAGGCATCGTTGAACACCCCGCGCACCTCACGGATGATCCTGCGCTTGAGCGGCGTGGCCAGGGAGGCCGGCAGCAGCGAGGCCAGGGCGGACTGGGAAGCGTCGGACATGATGCGGAATCTCGGTACGCCCCGCCGGCCCGGAAAGGGGCGGCCGCGCCTGTCCCCTATCCTTCCAGCGCCGGCATCGCCTCCCCCGCCGCCCCGTGGCGCGGGTCGCCGCAATGCCCATGGTCGAAATCCGCCAGCGTCTCCAGCACCCGGCAATCCTCCGTCACCCCGCCATCCCCTGGCGCCGCCATCCGCGCCAGTTCGCCCCGCAGCGCCAGCAGCCGCGCCACCCGCCGGTCGATCTCCGCCATCTGGGCCTGGGCGATGCCATGCGCCGCGGCGCAGTCCATCCCCGGATGTTCGGCCAGGTGCAGCAGTTCCCGGATCGCCGGCATGGTGAAGCCCAGTTCCCGCGCATGGCGGATGAAGCCCAGCCGCCGCAGATGTGCCGCGCCGAAAACCCGGTGCCCGCCCTCCGTCCGCAAGGCCGGCGGCAGGAGTCCCTCGGCCTCATAGAAGCGGATCGTCGTCGCCTTCACCCCCGTCCGCCGCGCCAGTTCGCCGATCCCCAGCAACATCCCACCCTGCGTCCTCTCCTGCCCGGTCATGCCTGCCTCCGCCTCGCGAGGATTTCCGGTGGATCGCCCCTTGAACCTCCAGCCGCTGGAGGTCCCACCTGTCACCCCGGACATGGAAGAGATGGGGATATGGCCGGACAGGTGACAAGCGGGGACCAGCTTTCCTGGCGGGTCGAGGGCATGGACTGCCCCTCCTGCGCCGCGAAGGTGGAAAAGGCCGTCTCCCGCCTGCCGGGGGTCGAATCCCCCGCCTGAACTTCACCGCGGAGCGGCTGAGCCTGACGCCGGCCGCCGGCGCCCGGCCGGACGTCCTGGCGGGCGAGGTCGAGGCCAGCCTCGCCCGGCTCGGCTACCAGGCCCACCGCCTGCCCGGCCACGCGGCCCCCCACGCGGCCCCCCACGCGGCCCCCCACGCGGCCCCGGAACATGCTCACGGCGGAGCCGCCTGCGGCTGCCATGGCCACCATCACGCCCCGCCGGGCCAGGACATGGCGCCGGACCATGACCACCACGGGCACGGCCACCATGGGCACGGCCATGCTCCCGGTGGCGACGCCACCCCCGCGCCGGCCACCCACAGCCATGGCGGCCCCGCCCATGCCCACGACCATGACGACCCCGCCGAGGCCGGCCTCCCCCTCTGGCGCACCGCCAAGGCGCGCCTGCTGGCCGGCATCGCCCTCATCGCCCTGCTCGGCTGGCTGCTTGCCCGCCTCTTTCCCGGCGCCGCGGAAGGGATCTACGCCACCGCGACCCTGCTCGCCGTCTTCCCCTTCGCCCGGCGGGCCTTCGCCCTGGCCCGCGCCGGCAGCCCCTTCTCCATCGAGACGCTGATGGTCGTCGCCGCCCTCGGCGCCGCCGCCATCGGCGCGGCGGGGGAGGCCATGACGGTGGTCTTCCTCTTCGCCCTGGGTGAGCTGCTGGAAGGCGTCGCCGCCGGCCGCGCCCGCGCCGGCATCCGGTCCCTGGTCGCGCTGATGCCGCGCACCGCCCTGCGCCTCGACGCCGCCGGCAACACCGCCGAGATCCCGGCCGCCGACCTCGCGACGGGCGACCGCGTCCTGGTCCGCCCCGGCGAGCGCGTGCCCGCCGACGGCATCATCGAGGAAGGCCGCTCCGCCCTCGACGAAAGCCCCGTCACCGGCGAGAGCATCCCCGTCCCGCGCGGCCCCGGCGAGCCGGTGGTGGCCGGCAGCATCGCCACCGACGGCGCGCTGCGCCTGCGCGTCACCCGCGCCGGGGAGGACAGCACCCTCGCCCGCATCGCCGCCCTGGTGGCGGAGGCCGCCGCCTCGCGCGGCCGCGCCCAGCGCTTCGTGGAGCGCTTCGCCGCCTGGTGGACACCCGGTGCCATGGCGATGGCGGCGCTGACCATCCTCGTCCCGCCCCTCCTCCTGGGCGGCGAATGGTCGGTCTGGCTCTATCGCGGCCTCGCCCTGCTGCTGGTCGCCTGCCCCTGCGCCCTGGTGATCTCGGTGCCCGCCGCCATGGCCTCCGGACTGTCCGCCGGCGCCCGGCACGGGCTGCTGGTCAAGGGCGGCGCCGCGCTGGAGGCCATCGGCGGCGCCCGCACCATCGCCTTCGACAAGACCGGCACCCTCACCGAGGGCCGCCCGCGCCTGACCGACCTCGTCCCCGCCGGCCCGCAGCCCGGCCCATGGACGGAGGACGACCTCCTGGCCCTGGCCGCCGCCGTGGAATCCGGCTCCGCCCACCCCCTGGCCCGCGCCGTCACCGAGGCCGCCGCCGCCCGCGCCCTCCCTGTCCCCGAGGCCCGCGCCGCCGCCGCCATCCCCGGCAAGGCCGTCACCGCCCGCATCGGCACCCGCCAGACGGGCGTCGGCAGCCTCGCCTGGGCCGAGTCCGAGGCCGGCCCCCTCTCCGCCACCCTGGCCACACGCCGCGACGCCCTCCAGGCCGAGGGCAAGACCGTCTCCGCCCTGGTCGCCGATGGCCGCCTCCTGGCCCTGCTCGCCCTGCGCGACGAGCCCCGCCCCGATGCCGCCCAGGCCATCGCCGCCCTGAAGTCCCAGGGCATCGCCACGGTGATGCTGACCGGCGACAACCCCCGCACCGCCGCCGCCATCGCCACACGGCTCGGCCTGGAAGCCCGCGCCGGGCTGCTGCCGGAGGACAAGCTGCGCGAGATCGCCACGCTGAGATCCGCCGGCCCCGTCGCCATGGTCGGCGACGGCATCAACGATGCCCCGGCTCTGGCCGCCGCCAGCACCGGCATCGCCATGGGCGGCGGCACGGAAACCGCGCTGGAGGCCGCCGACGCCGCCCTGCTGCACGGCCGCGTCGCGGGCGTCGCCGAACTCGTCGCCCTGTCGCGCGGCACGCTGCGCAACATCCGCCAGAATGTCGGGATCGCGGTGGGGCTGAAGGGGCTCTTCCTGGTCACCACCCTGGCCGGCATCACCGGCCTCTGGCCCGCCATCCTGGCCGATACCGGCGCCACCGTGCTGGTCACGCTGAACGCCCTGCGCCTGCTGGCCTGGAAACCCGCCCGGGCCTGACACGCCCCGCGCCATCCGGAGCGCCGCGCCGGGGTCTGCTCCGATCTCCGGTGGAAGGAGGGTTCCGGGGCGGGAGGCGGAGCTTCCCAACCCAGCACCCCCGGGGCCGCCCCCAGAGGCCGCCCTGGGGGCCGCCCTGGGGGCCGACCGAGGACGCGGCTGCCGCGTCCTCAGCGCATCGGCAGCGCGTAGAGCAGCCCGCCCCGCGTCCAGAGCTCGTTTGGCCCGCGCGCCAGCCCGACCGGCGTCTTCGGCCCCATGTGGCGATCATACATCTCGCCGTAATTGCCGACCGCCTTCACCACCCGAACCACCCAGTCCGGGTCCAGCTTCAACGACTGCCCCAGCTCCGGTGTCACCCCCAGCAGGCGGCGCGTGTCCGGGTTGGTCGTGCTCCGCTTCACCTCCTCCGCATTGGCGGCGGTGACGCCGCTCTCCTCCGCCTGGATCACCGCGTTCACGTACCAGCGCACCACGTCGTACCACTCGTCGTCGCCGCGCCGGACATAGGGGCCATAGGGCTCTTTGGAGAAACGTTCCCCCAGGATCGCCCATTCCGCGGGATTGGGCATGGAGGAACGCACCGCCGCGAGCTGCGAGGCATCCGTGCCGAAGGCATCGCAGCGATTGGCCTGCAGCGCGTCCGAGGCCTGGTCGTTCCGCTGGAACAGCACCGGGCTGAAGGTCAGGCCCTGGCTGCGGAAATAATCCGCCGTCACCTGCTCGTTGGTCGTGCCCTGGATCAGGCAGATCGTGGCGCCGTTCAGTTCGGCTGCCTTCGAAATACCGGCATTGGCGCGGACCATGAAGCCGTGCCCGTCATAGAAATACGGCGTGATCGCCCGCAACCCGAGCGTCACGTCGCGCAGCATCGTTTCCGTGCTGGTGCGGAACAGCACGTCGATCTCGCCCGAGGCCAGCGCCGTGAAGCGGCTGGAGGATGGCAGCGGCGTGAAGCGCACCTTGCCGGCATCGTTGAACAGCGCCACGGCGAGGCCCCGGCACAGATCCACATCCAGCCCCTGCCACACGCCGCGCAGATCCGGCAGCGCGAAGCCCGCCACGCCGGTATGGATGCCGCAGACGAGCTGCCCTCGCGCGCGGATCGCGTCCAGCGTGGCCCCAGCCCGGGCAGGGCCTGGACCTGCAAGCAACGCGGCCGTGCAGGCGGCCAGGGCAAGAAGAAGGCGCTTCATCGTCACGACATCCCGGTTATGATTCCGGAAAGAGTGCGAAGCCTGCTCCCGCCTCGTCAACACGCCCACCCCGCCTCCACGGCACCGGAATGCGCCGGCCCGTCCGGCTGCTGCCCGCGCCCCGGGCAATGCGGCGTGGTCGAGCCCATCTCCGCGCCGCTTCCATCCGACGGGCCCGGACGCCACCAGCCGGTGGCACCCTGCGGATCAGGCACCCCTCGCCCCGTCAACACCCCTCGCTACCGCCCCCGGACGTAATGCACGATGTCCACGAAGCCCTGGGCCGAGATCGGCAGGACCAGCAGCAGCACGGCGGTGATCAGCACCACCGTCACCCAGAAGCGTTCCTGCCCCGTGGAGCGCTCCGGCGGCGTATCCCGCATCCGGAAACCCGAACCATCGAAAGGCATGCGCAACGCTCCAGCCTGGATGTTTCCCGTGCCGCGAAAAACTCTATCGGCGCGCCGGCGGCGATCTCAAGCACGATCCGCCCCTCGCCCTCCCGAATCCGCCACACCGCACACCCCCGCCGCCTGGCGGGGCGCCCCTCACCCCACCCCGGTCGGCCCTTCCAGCACCTGCCGCACCCGGCGCAGCAGTTCCGCCCGGCGATAGGGCTTGTTGATCAGCTCGAAGCCGCTGCTCCCGACATCCTGGCGCTCCATTCCTGCCTCCGCATAGCCGGTGGTCAGCAGCACCTTCAGATGCGGCCGCCGCCGCCGCGCCTCCCGCGCCAGGGCGACGCCGTTCATGCCGCCCGGCATGATCAGGTCGGTGAAGAGCAGGTCCACCCGCCCCGCCTGCTCCAGCCGCTGCAACCCTTCCCGGCCATTGCCCGCCACCAGCACGCCATAGCCCGCATCCTCCAGCAGCAGCCGCGCCAGTTCCGCGACCTCGGCGCGGTCCTCGACCACGAGGATCGTCTCGCCATGCGCCAGATCCTCCCGCCGTGCCGGCCGCGGGGCGGCGCCCGGCGCCGCCTCCTGCTCCGTCACGGGAAAAACCAGGCTCACCACCGTACCCTGGCCCACCGTGCTGCGGATGCGGACCGCGCCGCCGGACTGCTTCATGAAGCCATAGACCATCGACAGGCCCAGCCCGCTGCCCTTGCCCTCCTCCTTGGTGGTGAAGAAGGGCTCCATCACCCGGCTCAGCACCTCCTGCGGCATGCCCTCGCCGTTGTCCGACACGCTCAGCACCGCATAGCGCCCTGGCGGGAGGTCACCGAACTCGCCACCCTCCCCCGGCCGGCCGGCCTCCAGATTGGCGGTGCGGATGGTCACCGTGCCGCCATCCCGCATCGCGTCCCGCGCGTTGATCAGCACGTTCAGCAGCGCCAGCTCCGCCTGCACCGGGTCCAGCCGGCCGGTCCACAGCCCCGGCGACAAGTCGTGCCGGATCTCCACTGCCTCCCCCAGCACCCGCTCCGCCATGCCGCTCAGCGTCTGCACGAGCTGGTTCAGGTTCACCGGCCGCCCGTCGAGCTGCTGCTTGCGGGCGAAGGCCAGGAGTTGCTGCGTCAGCACCGCCCCGCGGCGGCTGGCTTCCTCGATCCGCGACACCGCCCGCAGGGAGCGGGCATCGCCCCTCTCCCCGGCCATCCCGCGCAGCACATCCACATAGCCCAGCACCACCTGCAGCAGGTTGTTGAAATCATGGGCGATGCCGCCGGTGAGCTGGCCCAGCGCCTCCATCTTCTGAGCCTGCCGCAGCCCCTCCTCCGCATCCCGGCGGCGCGAGACGTCGAGTTGGCTGGCGAAGAAATAGACCAGCGTCCCGTCGGAATCGAAGACCGGGCTGACGAAAAGCGCGTTCCAGAAGGATGAGCCGTCCTTGCGGTAGTTCAGGATCTCCACCGCCACCTCCTGCCGCGCCTCGATGGCCTCCCGCACCGCCGCCACGGTGTCGCGGTCAGTCTCCGGCCCCTGCAGGAAGCGGCAGTTCCGTCCGATCACTTCCCTCCGCTCATAGCCGGCCATCTGCACGAAGGCGTTGTTGGCGAAGACGATCGGATTGTCCTGCTGCCGCGGATCGGTCACGATCATGGGCATCCGGGTGGTCTGGATGGCGGCGAAGAAGATGTCGCGCCCATCCGGCATCTGCCCTGCGTCCCCGGCCGTCACCGCCCCGCGATCCGCCTCGCTCTCCGGCGCGATGGACTGCCGCCGGCCGCCGGCCGCCGCAGGGTCGGGCCTGGGGTCGTGACGGGAATTCCTGGGGGATTCCCCATGGGGGATGCTCTCGGGGAAGTCCGTCCGATCGTTCATCAATACCTGGGCTTGCGGTTCGCGACGCCTTCCTTAACGTCCGGCAGGCCGGGAGGAACGCCGCCGCCGCGCCGCGCCCGATGAAAACCCCGTGTCCCCGCACCAGATCAGGCCCGCATGAACCTGATGACCGCCTCCGCCCCCATCCTGTTCCAGCCACCGAGGCGCCCGGCCACCGAGCCGCAGAAGCCGCTGCGGGTGGAATCCCCCTATCAGCCCGCCGGTGACCAGCCCACCGCCATCGCCGACCTCGTCGCCGGCCTGCGGCAGGGGGAGCGCGACCAGGTCCTGCTCGGCGTCACCGGCTCGGGCAAGACCTTCACCATGGCCAAGGTCATCGAGGCCGTGCAGCGCCCAACCCTGATCCTGGCGCCCAACAAGACCCTCGCGGCCCAGCTCTATGGAGAGATGAAGTCCTTCTTCCCCGACAACGCGGTGGAATACTTCGTCTCCTACTACGACTACTACCAGCCGGAAGCCTATGTCCCGCGCACGGACACCTATATCGAGAAGGATTCCGCGATCAACGAACAGATCGACCGCATGCGCCACAGCGCCACCCAGGCGCTGCTGGAACGCGGCGACGTCGTGATCGTCTCCTCCGTCTCCTGCATCTATGGCATCGGCTCGGTCGAGACCTACGGCAACATGACCGTGCGCCTCGAACAGGGCGGCCGCATCGCCCGCGACACGCTGCTCAAGGCCCTGGTGGAACTCCAGTACCGCCGCAACGACGCCGCCTTCGCCCGCGGCACCTTCCGCGTGCGCGGAGAGACGGTGGATGTCTGGCCCTCCCACATGGAGGACCGCGCCTGGCGCATCTCCCTCTTCGGCGACGAGGTGGACGGGCTGCGCGAGTTCGACCCGCTGACCGGCGAGGTCTCCGGCGAGATGGAGCGCATCGCCATCTACGCCAACTCGCACTACGTCACCCCGCGCCCGACGCTCATCCAGGCGATCCGGCAGATCAAGCTGGAGCTCAGGCAGCGCCTCGACGAGCTCAACGCCGCCGGCCGCCTGCTGGAGGCCCAGCGCCTGGAACAGCGCACCACCTTCGACATCGAGATGCTGGAAACCACCGGCGTCTGCAAGGGCATCGAGAACTACAGCCGCTACCTCTCCGGCCGCGGCCCCGGCGAGCCGCCGCCGACCCTCTTCGAATACCTCCCCGCCAACGCCCTCCTCGTCGTCGATGAGAGCCATGTCACGGTCCCGCAGATCGGCGGCATGTACCGGGGCGACTTCGCGCGCAAATCCATCCTGGCCGAGCACGGCTTCCGCCTGCCCTCCTGCATGGACAACCGCCCCCTGAAGTTCGAGGAGTGGGAGAGCTTCCGGCCCAATACGATCTTCGTCTCCGCCACCCCCGGCCCCTGGGAGATGGAGCGCACCGCCGGCACCTTCGCCGAGCAGGTGATCCGCCCCACCGGCCTGATCGACCCGGTCTGCGAGATCCGCCCGGTGGAAGGCCAGGTGGACGACCTCCTCGCCGAATGCCGCGCCATCCGCGACAAGGGCGGCCGCGTCCTCGTCACCACGCTCACCAAGCGCATGGCCGAGGATCTCACCGAGTACATGACGGAAACGGGCATCAAGGTCCGCTACCTGCACTCGGACGTGGACACGCTGGAGCGCATCGAGATCATCCGCGATCTCCGCAAGGGCGTCTTCGACGTGCTCGTCGGCATCAACCTGCTGCGCGAGGGTTTGGACATCCCCGAATGCGCCCTCGTCGCCATCCTCGATGCCGACAAGGAAGGCTTCCTCCGCTCCACCACCTCGCTGATCCAGACCATCGGCCGCGCCGCCCGCAACGCGGAAGGCCGCGTCATCCTCTACGCCGACCGGATGACCAACAGCCTGACCAACGCGCTGGGCGAGACCGAGCGCCGCCGCGCCAAGCAGATGGCCTATAACGAGGAACACGGCATCACGCCGCAGACCATCCGCCGCGACATCTCCGACGTTCTGCAATCCGTCTATGAGCAGGACTACGTCACGGTGGAAGCGGTCGAGGGTTCCGAAACGGCGGAGTTCGTCGGCAAGGACCTGCGCGCCTCGATCGCCGAGCTCGAACGCCGCATGCGCGCCGCCGCCGCCGACCTGGAGTTCGAGACCGCCGCCCGCCTGCGCGACGAGATCAAGCGCCTGGAGGCCATGGAACTTGGCCTCGACACAGGCCCCGTCACCCACGCGAAGGACATCCGCGCCAAGGGCGACTGGCGCCCCAAGCCCCTTGGCCCCGGCGGCGGCGGCTACGATCCCAAGAAGACCACCCGCGGCGGCCGCTCCCGTGGCCAGCGCGCGGCGGCCCGCAAGGGCTGACTTCCACACCCGGCGCCGCTCTGTCCCCGGGGGAGAAGGCACCGCCTCTCCCCCGCCGGCCAGCCACACGACGCAACGCCGGAACCGGCATCCGGAGGGCCATGCTAACATCGCCCCGCCGCCCGGCACGGATTCGCCAGCGCAACGGCCACTGCCGCTCCCGTTGCTGGCAACCCCGCGGCGGCCTCGCGTTGCCCCTCCGCACTGTCCCACAAGAACGAGAGCCCACAGGACGCCATCCATGGACCAGAAGATTTCCATCCAGCGCCCCGCCGAGGAGGTCTTCGCCTATGTCGCGGACACCGCGCATATCCCGCACTGGGTGCCGCAACTGCGCCGCGACGATGGCAACCTGCCGGACTCCGGCCTGACCGCCGACGAGGACGCCCGCACCATCCGCTGGGACTTCGACCCGCCGGGCGAATGGCGGGTCACGGGCCAGGGCGAGAGCGCCGTGCTGCACCTGCATGTCGATGCCGCCGCCGCCCTGCCTTCCGACCCCACGGAGGAGGAAACCCCGCAGGAAGCGCTGGCCCATGGCATGGAGGCGGCGCTGCAAAGCCTGAAGTCGCATCTGGAAGGCGCCGATGGCGGCGACCCGGAGGAGCCCAGCAACGACGCCCCCAGCCGCCTCTACGGCCACAGCGCCACGCAGGACCCGAATCTCTGAACCTTCCCGCCTGGCACGGCGCTTGAAGCACCCCCGGCGCCTCCCCAGCATGCGGGGTTCCGGAGATGATACCCGGTGCCTGCGGCGGGGGCCTCAGCCTCCCGGAACGCGCCCTCGCCGGCCCTTCCGGCGGTAGGGCAGCGTCTGCCGCCCCGGCGACGCATCCGGCAAAACGCCGATGCGCCCGCGCTCCCTTCCGTCCTTTCCGCGCCTCTTCCCCGATACCGCGCGGGCCGATCATGTTCTAAACCCCCCGCATGCCCGACATCCCCTCCGCCATCCCCGCCGCCATTCCCCGGGCGGCCCTGGTGACCGGCGGCGCGAAGCGGCTGGGCCGCGCCATGGCCCTCGCCCTGGCCGGCGCCGGCTTCGACATCGCCCTGCACCACGGCCACAGCCGGGCCGAGGCGGAAGCGACCGCGGCGGAGATCCACGCCCTGGGGCGCCGTGCCACCATCCTGTCCGCCGACCTGTCGCGGGAGGCCGAGACCACCCGCCTCCTCCCCGCCGCCACCGGGGCGCTGGGCCCCATCGGCGTGCTGGTGAACAACGCCTCCACCTTCGAACGCGACGAATGGCACGACGCGACGCGGGAAAGCTGGGACCACCATTTGGAGCCCAATCTCCGCGCCCCCTTCGTGCTGGCCCAGGCCTTCGCGAAGGCACTGCCGGAAATGGCCGAAGGCGTGGTGGTGAACATGCTGGACGAGCGCGTCTGGTCCCTCACCCCGCATTTCACCAGCTACACCCTCTCCAAGGCCGGCCTCTGGGCCCTGACCCAGAGCCTCGCCCTCGCCCTGGCGCCGCGCATCCGCGTCGCCGGCATCGGCCCCGGCCCCGCCCTGCCCAGCCCCCGTCAGAGCGAGGAACAGTTCCGCGCCCAGTGCGAATCCACCCCCTCCACCGCGGCACCTCGCCGCAGGAAGTGGCCCGCGCCCTGCTCGCCATCCTTTCCCTCCCCTCCTTCACCGGCCAGATGCTCGCCCTGGATGGCGGCCAGCACCTGCAATGGTCGCCCGCCCGCGGCGCGGCTCAGCCGGAGTGAGCTGCCCATGACCCAGAACCGCCCCGGCCCGATGGGGAGCATCCCGGGCAGCGCCTATCGCCCCGATGCCGCGCAACGCCTGCGCCGTGTCTTCGTCCGGGGCCTGGAGGTCCGCGCCAGCCTCGGCGTCCTCCCCTACGAGCTGCACACCCGCCAGCGCGTGATCATCGGCATCGAACTGCTGGTGGAGGACGAATCCGCCCCCGCCTCGGTGGGGGAGGAAAAGCTGACCCGCGTGGTGGATTACGGCGCCGTCGCCGCCCGGGCGCGGGAGATCGCGACCACCGGCCATATCCGCCTCGCCGAAACCCTGGCGGAGCGCATCGCCGTGGCCGCCCTGGAGGACCACCGCATCGTGTCCGCCATGGTGACGGTGGAAAAGCCCGATGTCCTGCCCGACGCCGCCGCCGTGGGCGTCACCGTGGAACGCCGGCGCTCCGTGGAAGCCTCCGGGAAGACGCCCCGGAAGAAGAAGCCTAGCCCCGGCGGGAGGGGCCGTCGTTTCGCCTGCCTCGCCGCCCTGGAACGAAGCCCGGTATCCTGCGCCTCACACAGCCTGGCTAGTGTAATGATTTGGTTACATAAGCAGCCGGGGCTTCGCGCCTGCCGCAACGAAGGGGCGATTTTCCCCAACCTGCAAAGCGCGCCCGCCGTCAACCACCTTCTTCGGGGTTTTCCGCACCGCAACCTGAACGATTTCCTATTTTCCGTGCAAAAACAAAGACCTGGATTCATGCCCAGAGATGAGGCAAAGGGCTGCAACCCAGGAATGACGTGGCTTTTCGGGCGATAGCCACCATTTCATCCACGGGCTTATCCACAGCTTCCGGGGATAACCCGCAACCACCGGACCCGTCGCGCGCCATGGCCTTTGCCCACGAAGAATCCGCCCCCCTCGCCCCCATGGAAGGCCGCGAGGTCATCGAGAAGGCCCTGGCCACCCTGCCGCTCTCGCCGGGCGTGTACCGCATGCTCGATGCCAAGGGCGATGCCCTCTATGTCGGCAAGGCCCGCCAGCTCCGCAAACGCGTCCACAACTACACCCAGGTCGCCCGCCTGCCGGACCGGCTGAAGCGCATGGTTTTCGAGACCCGCTCCCTGGAGGTGATCACCACCGCCTCCGAGGCCGAGGCGCTGCTGCTCGAAGCCAACCTGATCAAGAAGCTCCGCCCGCGCTTCAACATCGTCCTGCGCGACGACAAGTCCTATCCCTGGCTGGTCATCACCGAGGACCACCCCTACCCGCAGATCGGCAAGCACCGGGGGGAACGCCGCAAGGGCGCCTCCTACTGGGGCCCCTTCGCCTCCGCCTGGGCGGTGAACCAGACGCTCACCGCGCTGCAGCGCGTCTTCCTGCTCCGCTCCTGCCGCGACAGCGTCTTCGAGAACCGCGACCGCCCCTGCCTGCTCCACCAGATCCGCCGCTGCTCCGC
Organism: Roseomonas gilardii subsp. gilardii; assembly: GCF_023078375.1. Lineage (NCBI taxonomy): Bacteria > Pseudomonadati > Pseudomonadota > Alphaproteobacteria > Acetobacterales > Roseomonadaceae > Roseomonas > Roseomonas gilardii. The sequence continues at coordinate 3,991,743 of NZ_CP095554.1, forward strand.
CCCCTGCGTCGGGCGGATCAGCGAGGCCGACTACGCCGACCTCACCCGCCAGGCGAAGCAGTTCCTCTCCGGCGAGACCCCCTCGATCCAGAAGAAGCTGGCCCGCGAGATGGAGGAAGCCGCCGAGGCCCTGGAATTCGAGCGCGCCGCCGCCATCCGCGACCGCATCCGCGGCCTGACCCATGTCCAGGGCCGCGACCGCATCAACATGGAGGGCGTGGGCGATGCCGACATCGTCGCCGTCCACCAGGCCGCCGGCCAGTGCTGCGTGCAGGTCTTCTTCTTCCGGGGCGGCCGCAACAACGGCAACCGCGCCTTCTTCCCCTCCCATGCCCGGCAGGACATCCCGCCCGGCGAGGTGCTGGAGGCCTTCCTGGCCCAGCTCTACGACGACCTGCCGCCCCCGCCCCTGGTGCTGCTGAGCCACGACATCCCGGAGCCCGCCCTGCTGGCGGAGGCCCTCGCCCTCAAGGCCGGCCGCAAGGTCGAGATCCACCGCCCCCAGCGCGGCGACAAGCGCGCCGCCGTGGACCACGCCGCCACCAATGCGCGGGAGGCTCTGGAGCGCAAGCTGGCCGAGGGCACCGCCCAGACCGCCCTGCTGGAAGGCGTGGCGAAGATCTTCGACCTGCCCTCCATCCCGGAACGCATCGAGATCTACGACAACAGCCACATCCAGGGCGCCAATGCCTATGGCGTGATGGTGGTCGCCGGCCCCGGCGGCTTCATCAAGCCCGCCTACCGCAAATTCTCCATCAAGGGCCCCGTCACGCCCGGTGACGACTTCGCCATGATGCGGGAGGTCTTCGAGCGCCGCTTCGCCCGCGCGCTGAAGGAGGACCCGGAGCGCGAGCAGGGTTCGTGGCCCGACCTTGTGCTGATCGATGGCGGACTCGGCCAGCTCAACGCCGCCCGCGACATCCTGGCGGAAATGGGCGTGGACGACGTCCCCCTGGTCGCCGTCGCCAAGGGGCCGGACCGCGACGCGGGCCGCGAATGGTTCCACCGCACCGGCCACGCCCCCTTCCAGCTCCCGCCCCGCGATCCCGTGCTCTACTACCTCCAGCGCCTGCGGGACGAGGCGCACCGCTTCGCCATCACCACACACCGCGCCGGCCGCTCCAAGGCGCTGGTGAAATCGGAGCTGGACGAGGTGCCCGGCGTCGGCACCGCGCTCAAGCGCCGCCTGCTGAACCATTTCGGCTCCGTCCGCGGCGTCCGCAACGCGGGACTCGAGGATCTGGAGAACGCCCCCGGCATCGGCCCCTCCATGGCGCGCCGCATCTACGAGCACTTCCATCCCGGCGCAGTGGCGCCGCGCGAAACAGCCGGGTAGAAGATCCCCCGACGCCATGCCGACGGACCTGCCCAACCTCCTGACGCTGTCGCGGATCGCGGCGGTTCCCCTGCTCGTCCTGCTCGCCTATGGCGGCGGTGGATGGGGCGACGTGGCCGCCTGCGCGGTCTTCTCCATCGCCGCCATCACCGACTATTTCGACGGCAAGATCGCCCGCGACCGGCAGATGACCTCCGCCTTCGGCCGGATGCTGGACCCGATCGCCGACAAGCTCCTGGTCGGCGCCGCCCTGATGCTCCTGGCCGGACTCGGGCGGCTCAGCCCCCTCGGCCTGCTGCCCGCCATCGTCATCCTGCTGCGGGAGATCCTGGTCTCCGGCCTGCGCGAATATCTCGCCAGCCTGCGCGTCGGCATGCCCGTCACCCGCCTCGCCAAGTGGAAGACCGGCTTCCAGATGGGCGCCCTCGGCGTCCTCCTGGCGGGCGACAGCGGCGCCCGCGCCCTGGGCCTCGGTATCCTGCCGCTTTCCCTGCTGGGGGAGCTCGGCCTCTGGGTCGCGGCGGCCCTGACCATGATCACCGGCTGGGACTACATGATCTCCGGCCTTCGCCATGCCGGGGCACAGGATGCCCAGGCCGCCGCCACCTTGCGGGGCCGCTCCTGATCACCCGCCCTTGAGCGCTTACCGACACCGGTGCATGTTGCGCCCGCTTCGTCCTGGGGGAGTCTTATGCGGCATTCCATGATCGCGCGGCCGGCTTCGTGCATCCTGCTGGCCCTGGCGCTGGCCGGCTGCTCGGATGGGCTCGTCGCGCCTTTCGGCCGCCGCCCGGCCCTGGTGGCCCCGGACAGCGCCACCGCCGAGCAATCCGGGGACAGGAGCCCGCGCTGGCGCCCCTGACGCCGGAAGCCGGCAATGTCTGGCCGGATGCCGAGCCCGAGCGCGCCACGCTGATGGACCCGAACCGCGACACCTTCCGTGAGGATGTCACCTCCCCGGCCCTGGAACGCGCCGCCCGGGAACGTGGCCGCGCCCCGCAGCCCCGCCTGCCGGACCTGAGCGAGCCCGGCCCGGGCCTGCCGCCCTCCGCCGCGCCGAATCCGCGCAACCCGCCGCCGGGCACCACCCTGCCCTCGCGCCGCCCGAGCACCACTCCACCGGACAACCTGAGTGCCCCGCCCCTGCCCTACCAGCCCGGGCAGCTCAGCATCCCTGCCCAGCCCGGCGCCCCCGCCACCCCGCCGGCACCGCGCGAGGACGGCCGCACCATCTTCACCCCGGACGGCGTGCCCAATACCACCACGGGCGGCACGGGTAGCGTGCAGGGCATCACCCGGCCCGGCGGCGCCAGCGGCACCGCCACGCGGCAGGGCAATTCCACCGTGATCACCGTGCCCGGACAGAGCCCGCAGATCGTGCCCGACCAGCAATGACCCTCAACCCGTGACCCCTTGGCCGTGATCCGCGTCCTCTACTTCGCCTGGGTACGCCAGCGCACCGGCCTGGCCACCGAGGAGGTCGAGCCCCCGCCGGAGGCCGCCACCGTCGGCGCCCTGATGCGCTGGCTCGCCACGCGCTCGCCCGGTCATGCCGCCGCCTTCGCCCAGCCGAAGCAGATCCGCGCCGCGGTGAACCAGGAATTCCGCGGCCCGGAGGACCCTGTCGCCCCCGGCGACGAGGTCGCCTTCTTCCCCCCCGTGACCGGCGGCTGACCGCGCCATGGCCGCCCCCCGCTCCCGGGCCGCGTCGCGGTCGGCGAGGCCCTTTTCGACATCGCCGCCGAGACCGCCCTGCTGACGGAAGGCCGCGCCGATATCGGCGGCCTCGCCTCCTTCACCGGCCTCTGCCGCGCCGATTCCGGCCTCGCCGCCATGACGCTGGAGCACTATCCGGGCATGACCGAGGCCGCCATCGCCGCCATCCGCGAGGAAGCCGCCCGCCGCTGGCCGCTGCTCGGCGCCACGGTGATCCACCGCGTGGGCCGCCTCCTGCCCGGCGAGCCCATCGTCCTGGTCCTCACCGCCAGCGCCCATCGCCTGGCCGCACTGGAATCCTGCGCCTTCCTGATCGACTGGCTGAAGACCCGCGCGCCCTTCTGGAAGAGCGAGGAATTCCCCGACGGCACCACCCGCTGGGTCGAGGCCAAGGCGGAGGACGACGCCTTGGCCGAACGCTGGAGCCCGCCGGACCCGCGCCGCTGAGCCTGCCCGCCGCCCCGGGACGCACCCCCGCCCTCGCCGCCATCCTGGCCGGCGCCCTCCTCCTGGTCTGGCCGGCCTTCCTCAACGGCTACCCGATCCTTTTCAGCGACACCGGCGCCTTCCTGCACCAGACGCTTGGCCCGCTGATGATCTGGGACAAGCCCTGGATCTACGGCCCCCTCTTCCACCTCTTCCATCAGCGCCAGACCCTCTGGCTCCCCCTGCTCGCCCAGGGGCTGATGCTGTCCCACCTGCTCTGGCTCGCCGCCCGCGCCCTCGGCACCGCCACCCCCGCCCGGCATCTCCTCCTTGCCGCGGCCCTGGCGCTGCTCACCAGCGCTCCCTGGGTCGCCGCCCTGCTGATGCCGGACATCCTCACCCCGTCCGCCCTGCTCGCCCTTTTCCTGCTCGGCTTCGCCCGCCCCGCTTTATCCCGGGGCGAGGCTCTCTATCTCCTGCTCCTCGCCACCCTGGCCATCGCCGCGCATCTGTCGAACCTGCCCCTGGCCGCCGCCCTGGCCGCCCTCACCCTCCTGCTGCGCCGCCGCTTCCGCCCCACCCTTCGCGTCGCCGCCCCCCTGCTTGCCGCCTGCGCCCTGCTGCTGCTCACCAACGCCATCGGTCACGGCCGGCTCTCGCTGTCCCCCTATGGCAGCACCTTCCTGCTCGCCCGGCTCGTGGCCAACGGCCCCGCCGCCCGCACCATCGCGGCGGAATGCCCCGAACGAGGCTGGTATCTCTGCGCCTGGGCAGGCCGCCTCCCCACCGACAGCGACGTCTTCCTCTGGGAACCCGACAGCCCCGTGAACCGCGACGCGGAAGGCCATCCGCGTTTCCTGGGCGGCACCCTCCTGGCCCCCGAGGCACGGGAGATCATCGCCGCGGCCCTGCGCCGGGAACCCCTGGCCGTGCTGCGCGACGCCCTGCGCGACACGGCGCGGCAGCTCGTCACCAACGGCATCGGCGACACCCTGCCGCGCGGCGCCGCCGGGGATGGCCTCGCCCTGCGCATCGCCAGCGGCTTTCCCCCCGCCGAGTTCCGCCGCTTCGGGGATTCCGCCCAGATGCGCGGCCTCCTGCCCCAGCGCGCCGCGCCCTTCCTGCCCCTCCAGGCGCCCGTGCTTCTCCTTGCCGCCCTGGCGATGCCCCTCCTGCTCTGGCGCTGGCGCCACGATCCGCGGCGCCGCGCCCTGGCCCTCTGCGTGCTCCTCGGCCTCGCCGCCAATGCCTTCGCCACCGGCGCCCTCAGCAAGCCGCACCAGCGCTACGGCGCCCGCATCGCCTGGCTTCTCCCCGCCGCCGCCTTGCTCCTGGCCCAGCCCCGGCGGGAGCTGGAGCGGGAGGCAGCGCCACCCCGCTGACACGCCAGCCCATCGTTGCGGAATTCGGTTGCTGCCCCTGCTCAACTGCTATACGCAGTTAGGCATGCCGGAAGCGCCACTCGCCACCATTGTCGCCAGCAACGACCCGCCCCTGGCGGAACGCGCCTATCTGCGCCTGCGGGAAGCGATCGTGGACGGCACCCTGGCCGCCGGCAGCAAGATCTCGGAGCGCAGCCTCGCCGCCGCGCTCGGCATCTCGCCACAGCCCGTGCGCGAGGCCCTGCGCCGCCTGGAGGGCGAGGGCATGGTGGAAAGCCGCCCGCGCAGCGGCACCTTCGTCGCGGAACTCACCCCCGCCCGCCTCGCCGAGATCGGCCATATCCGCGCCGCGCTGGAAGGCGCCGCCACCGGTATCGCCGCGCGCCGCGCCAGCCCGGCCGACATCGCCGCCCTGCGCGCCCGGCTCGCCGCCATCCGCAGCGCCACGGCGCTGGGCGACGCCGCCGCCCTGGCGGAGGCCAATGACAGCTTCCACCGCACCCTGCACGCCATCACCGGCAACGCCTTCCTGATCCGCAGCCTGCAGGCCCTGCGCGCCTATTTCCATGTTGGCAGCCGCCGCGTCCTGGGCGGCGAAGAACAGTTCCACCAGGCCGAGGCCGAGCACGCCGCCATCGTCGAGGCTATCGCCGCGGGCGAGGCCGACCGTGCCGAGGAGCTGATGCAGGCCCATGCCCTCCGCTCGCTCCGTGTCGCCTTTCCGGAGGAAACGGCCTGAGCCTCCGCCCCCTCTCCTGAGCTTCTGCCCGGCGCCCAACCCCACGGCGCCGCCGGGATGGCCCTCCAGGGCCAGGCAGATGCCCGCATCGCGGCCCCGCCGTCCATCCACCAGATCCGCACTCCAGCGGGCATCCACCCCAACAGGCCGGGCCAGCACCGGCCCCATGACCCCTGGGAGGTCGAACCGCGTGTCCGAGACGATCGCAACAGCCCCCGCCGTGATGGCCGCGCGCAAGAGCCGCGTGCGCCACTGGCTGCTCGCCCTGATCCTCTTCCTGTCCACCGTCGCCTATGCCGACCGCTCGATCCTTTCCATGGCGGGCTCCGGCATCAAGCAGGAATTCGGCCTCTCCGCCGTCCAGCTCGGCTACATCCTCTCCGCCTTCAGCTGGGCCTATGTGGTCGGCCAGATCCCCGGCGGGCTGCTGCTCGACCGCTTCGGCACCAAGACCGTCTACGGCGTCGCTTTGCTGCTCTGGTCGCTCTCCACCTTCGTGATCGGCTTCATCGGCGAACTCGGCGTCAGCACCGCCACCGCCGTGGTGCTCTTCTTCACCCTGCGCTTCGCCCTGGGATTCATCGAATCCCCCGCCTTCCCGGCCAATGGCCGCATCGCGGTGATGTGGTTCCCCAAGGACGAGCGCGGCCTCGCCACCTCGATCTTCGCCTCCTCCTCCTACTTCGCCGTCGCCATCTTCTCGCCCCTCGCAGGCTGGCTGGTCTCGCGCTACGGCTGGCCCTGGCCCTTCTTCGTGCTGGGCGCCATCGGCTTCGTCGCCTTCTTCGTGTGGCAGCACTTCATGCATGAGCCACGCAGGCACCCCAAGGTGACGCAGGCCGAGCTCGACCACATCATCGCGGGCGGCGCCCTGGTCGATATCGACAGCCCGCAGCAGCGCCACGCCACCATCGGCACGCCCGTCGCCGCCCGCCCCAGCGGCACCTTCCGCGCCCTGCTCACCAACCGCATGCTCTGGTGCGCCTATATCGGCCAGTACTGCACCATCGCGCTCAGCTACTTCTTCATCACCTGGTTCCCGATCTACCTGGTCCAGGCGCGCGGCATGGACATCCTGAACGCCGGCTTCGCCACCGTCGCGCCTTCCATCTTCGGCTTCCTCGGCGGCGTCTGCGGCGGCCTCATCTCCGACGCGCTGATCCGCATGGGCTGGTCCGTCACCTGGGCCCGCAAGACGCCCTACATCCTCGGCATGCTCACCGCCGCCACCCTGGCGCTGGCCGCCACCTCCGACAGCAACACCATGGTCATCGCCCTGATGTCCTTCGCCTTCTTCGGCAAGGGCGTGGCCGCCGGCGCCGGCACCTGGGCCGTGGTCAGCGACACCGCGCCGAAGGAGGCCGTCGGCCTCGCCGGCGCCGTCTTCAATTGCGTCGGCAACATCGCCGGCATCGTGACGCCGATCGTCTTCGGCTACATCGTCGCGAGCACCGGCAGCTACGGCATCGGCCTCTACTTCGTCGCCGCCCACTGCATCCTCGCCGCCCTCGTCTTCCTCCTCTTCATGGGCCGCATCGAGCGTATCGGCGGTGAGGGCAAGGCCACCGCCTGATACTCCGCCCCCGGGAGAGGCGCCGCCTCTCCCGGACCCTCTCCGCCCATGACCAGGATGGGGGACCGAAGCCGGTCCCCGGTCCCCGGGCTTTCGTTGGCACCGGTGGCTACCGTCAGTCTGCTGGCTGATCCCCGGGCGTAGGTGGATCTGCGGGGCTCCCGAAAAGAAGAAAAACCCCCTCTCCGCACTGGTGGCACCGGCAGTCGCCGGAGAGCCATGCTCTCCGGCGTGATCTGGCCGCAGCAGGCGCCAACGAATGGGGGCCATGGCGCCCCATGGGACCCTTGGGCGTCCTGGCGGATAGGGGGTCTGGGGGAAAGGCGGCGCCTTTCCGGCCACGGCGCAGCGCCACCGGATTGACGCCCCACCGCGAAACCCTTCCCCTTCGGAAGACACACCGGAGGAGTCCGCCCGCATGACCTCGCCCCGCGAAGCCCTGGCCGCCTTGCAGCCCGAGATGACCGAATGGCGCCGCGACTTCCACGCGCATCCGGAGATCGGCTTCGAGGAGCACCGCACCAGCGAGATCGTGGCGCGGAAGCTGGAGGAATGGGGCATCGAGGTGCATCGCGGCATCGGCAAAACGGGCGTCGTCGGCGTGCTGCGCGGCCGCAACTCCGGCGCGGGCGGCAACCGCGCCATCGGCCTGCGCGCCGACATGGACGCCCTGCCGATGGAGGAGGCCAACGGCTTCTCCCACCGTTCGCGGAATCCTGGCCGCATGCATGCCTGCGGCCATGACGGCCACACCACCATGCTGCTCGGCGCCGCGAAGTACCTGGCCGAAACCGGCAACTTCTCCGGCACCGTCCACCTGATCTTCCAGCCCGCCGAAGAGGGCCTCGCCGGCGCCAAGGCCATGCTCGACGACGGGTTGCTGGAACGCTTCCCCTGCGATGCCGTCTACGGAATCCACAACAGCCCCGACATGCCGCTCGGCACGGCACAGGCGCTCACCGGCACGGCGCTGGCCGCGATCGACTATTTCAGCATCGTGCTGCGCGGCCGCTCCGCCCATGGCGGGCACCCGCAGCAGGGCATCGACACCGTCGCCATGGCGGCGCAGGTCGTCAACGCGCTCAACGCCATCCCCTCACGGCAGGTGGATGCTCTGGAATCCGCCATCATCAGCATCGGCCAGATCCATGGCGGCACCTCGGATATCGTGATCCCCGAGACCGTCGAGCTGCGCGGCTCCGTCCGCACGCTGAAGCCGGAGATCCGCGACCGCGTCGAGACCCTTTTCCACCGCGCCGTCACCCTCACCGCCGAGGCCCAGGGCGGCAAGGCGGAGATCAGCTACCGCCGCGCCTATCCGCCCACCATCAACACCCCCGCCGAGACCGACCGCGCCGCCCAGGCCGCCGCCGCCCTGCTCGGCGAGGGCAGGGTCCGCCGCGACGGCCACCCGCTCCTGGCCGGCGAGGACTTCGCCTTCCTGCTGGAACGCGTCCCCGGCGCCTATCTGATGTTCGGGCAGAAGGATGGCGAGCGCGGCGCCACGCCCGTCCACAACCCGCTCTACGACTTCAACGACGACCTTCTGCCGCTCGGCGCGGGCTACCTCGCCGCGCTGGTGGAACAGGAACTCGGCTGAACGCGGCGAGGCGGGGCGGGGTGGCGGCTTTCGTCACGGCGCCCCGCCCGCCGGCTCAGCTCCCCGGCCGCAGCACATAGCCCCGGTGCCGCACCGTCTGCAGGAAGCGCGGCTCCCTCGGGTCCGGCTCGATCTTCCGGCGCAGCCGCGTCACCTGCACATCCACCGCCCGCTCCCCGGCATCCGGCGTGCCCAGCGCCTCGGCGATCTCCTCGCGCGACAGCACCTCCCCGGCCCGGCCCGCCAGGGCGGTCAGCAGCGCCGCCTCCCCGCCGGTGAGCCGCAGCACGCCATCGGCCCCGCGCAACTCGCCCCGCTCCGGGTCGAACCAGCGCGACCCGAGCTGCACCGGCACCAGCGAATGCGCCGCCGGCGCCGGGACGGCGACGCGCCGCAGGATGGCCTTCGCCCGCTGCACCAGCTCGCGCGGGTCGAAGGGCTTGGCGAGATAGTCGTCCGCCCCGTGCTCGAATCCCGCCACGCGGTCGTCCGGCGACCCGGCGGCGGTGAGCATCAGCACCGGCACCTCCTGCCCGTCGCGGCGCAGCGATTCCACCAGCTCCAGCCCGGTCTCGCCCGGCATCATCACGTCCAGCACCAGCAGGTCGAAGGCCATGGCGCCCAGCGCCTGCCGCGCCGCCGCCGCATCCCCCGCCACCGAGACGCGGAAGCCCTGCTCGGCCAGGAAACGCTGCAACAGGGAACGCAGGCGCGGATCGTCGTCCACCACCAGCAGGTGCGGCTGCTCGCTCATCGGCGCACCCCCGGCTGTCCCCCTGGATTTCCCCCGGGCGGCGCCCCCGGCGCAGTACCGGACGGCACCCCGGATGGCCCCCCGGGTGGCCCGGCAGGCGGCCGGGCCATGGCGCCCGCGGGGTGCCCCATGGCATTCCCACGCGGCCCCGCCGCCTCGGTCGCGCCCATGGCGACCCGCTCGACCAGGCCACGCGTGGCCGGGGCCATCAGCCCCTGCATCACGCGGCGGAACCCGTCCACGGCGGCGGGCCCGGCCTCGCGATAGGCTCGGATCACCGTCTCCCGCTGCCGCTCGAAGAGCCGCCGCTCCAGCGCCCGCCCCGCTTCCGTCAGGCTGAGCAGCCGCTGCCGCCGGTCGGCCCGGCCCGTCGCCTGCTCGATATAGCCACCCTCCACCAGCGGGGTGAGGACGCGGCCCAGCGACTGCTTGGTGATGTCCAGGATGGTGAGCAGCTCGCCCACCGTCAGCCCGGGCCGGCGGCCGACGAAATGCAGCACGCGATGATGCGCGCGGCCCAGCCCGATCTCGGCCAGCATGGCATCGGCCCCCGCGGTGAAGTCGCGGTAGCCGAAGAAGAGCAGGTCCTGCGCCGCGCGAAGCTCCTCCTCGCGCAGGAAGAGATGCTCGCGGCCGGCGGAGACGGATGTCTTCTCCTTCACGGCGGAATGTCCTCCCGGGAGCCCGTCAGGCATGGCGGGCATGACTCCATGTTTGGTCAGGTTTGTTGACACAAAACGAATCAAAGGTCTAGTTTCCGCCTTGTTGCGCAATATTATTTCAAAAACACGATCCAGGGATTTCAAACATGTCTCTGATGCCTTTCGATGACCGCGACGGCTGGATCTGGATGAATGGCGAGTTCCTCCCCTGGCGCGACGCGAAGCTGCATGTCCTGACCCACGGCCTGCATTATGCCTCCAGCATCTTCGAGGGCGAGCGCTGCTACGCCGGAAACATCTTCAAGCTGCGCGAGCACACCGACCGCCTGATCCGGTCCGGCCGCCTCCTCGGCTTCGAGATCCCTTTCACGGCCGAGGAAATCGACGCCGCCACGATCGGGACCGTGCGCCGCAACGGCCATACCGAGGCCTATATCCGCCCCGTCGCCTGGCGCGGCTCGGAGATGCTGGCCGTCTCCGCCCAGCAGACGAAGATCCACCTCGCCATCGCCTGCTGGGGCTGGCCGAACCTGTTCGGCGCGAACCGCATGAAGGGCGTCCGACTCGGCATGGCCAAGTGGCGCCGCCCGGCCCCGGACACCGCCCCCACCGCCTCCAAGGCCGCCGGCCTCTACATGATCGGCACCCTGTCCAAGCACGCGGCGGAGGCCGAGGGCTTCGACGACGCCATGATGCTCGACTTCAAGGGCGACGTGGCCGAGGCGACCGGCGCCAACGCCTTCTTCGTCTTCGATGGGGAACTGCACACCCCCACCCCCGTCTGCTTCCTGGACGGCATCACCCGCCGCACGGTGATGCGCCTCGCCCGGAACCGTCAGATGAAGGTGGTGGAGCGCACCATCCGGGCCGAGGAACTACCCAGGGCCACCGAGGTCTTCCTGGCCGGCACCGCCGCCGAGGTGACGCCGGTCCGCGCCATCGGCGAACACAGCTACACCCCCGGCCAGATCACCGAGACCCTGCTCTCCGACTACGAGAAGCTGGTCCGCATGCCCCCGGAGGAGGTCCGCCGCCTCGCGGGTTGACAGCCCCGGGGAAGGCCAGCGGCGGGAACCGGCCCTCCCCGCTCCATCCGGGCGCGGCGGACCGGCACGAGGCCGCACAGTCCCGCCTACGCAGCCCGGCCCGGGCTGTGCTATGCGCCAGATCAGGATGCCGGGGGGCAGGATCGCCGATGGCCCGCCAGCCGGACGATCCGGGGCGGGGCCGCCAGGACCATCTCGTGGAGGGACAGCAGACATGGCCGACGCCCCTCACCCGGCTCCCCCGGGTTCCGCCCTGCCCCCTCACAGCGTCGGCCTTGCCGAGCTCCGCCGTGGCGAGGCCGACCCCGCCAGTCTCCCCGCCACGCCGCCCGCCCCGCGCCGTGGCCGGCCCGTGCCGATGGGCCGGCTCCGGCGCTGGATGCACGCCCTGGTGCCGCGCGGCCTGCTCGGGCGCGCCCTGCTGATCGTGCTGGTGCCGATGCTGGTGCTCCAGGGCATCGCCCTCCAACTCTTCTACGGCAACCATCTCGACGTCATCTCCCGCCGCCTCGCCGCTGGCCTGGCGGGCGAGATCGGCATGGTGGTCGAGATGATCCAGCACGCTCCGCCCGGCTCGGACACGAGCTGGATCTTCCGCGAGGCCGCCTGGCGCCTCGACCTCTCCATGGCCTTCGAACCCGGCGCCATCCTGTCCAGCCGCGACCAGCCGCGCACCGCCTCCCTCCCCCTCCTGCCGCTGGAGGAGGACCTGCAGCAGGCCCTGCGCGAACGCCTTCTCCTGCGCTTCGACGCCGACTGGCAGAGCGACCCGCGCAGCGTCATCGTGCGCGTCCAGCTCCCCGATGGCGTGCTGCACGTGGAAGCGCCCCGCAAGCGCCTCTTCACCGGCACGCTCTACCTCTTCGTCATCTGGCTGGTCGGCGCCTCGGCCCTGCTCTTCCTGATCGCCGCCCTGTTCATGAAGAACCAGGTCCGCGCCCTGCGTCGCCTCGCCGCCGCGGCGGAGGCCTTCGGCATGGGCCGCGACCAGGGCCCGGTGAAGCCCGAGGGCGCCACCGAGGTCCGCCAGGCCGCCACCGCCTTCAACCGCATGCATGCCCGCATCCGCCGCTTCGTCGCCCAGCGCACGGACATGCTGGCCGGCATCAGCCACGACCTGCGCACGCCCCTCACCCGCATGCGCCTCGCGCTCGCCATGCTGCCCGTCCCGCCGGACGATCCCGGCTTCGAGCAGGACATCGCCGACCTCACCCATGACGTGGAGGAGATGGAGCGCATGGTCGCCGGCTACCTCGCCTTCGCCCGTGGCGAGGTCGAGGGCAAGCCAGGGCCGGTGGACCTCGTCGATCTGGCGCAGAACGTCGCCGCCAAGGTCCGCCGCGACGGCGCCGCCGTGGCCCTGCACGCGCCGGAAAGCCTGGTCCTGCCCGCGCGCGGCGACGCGCTGCGGCGCTGCATCGCCAACCTCGCCGACAATGCCCGAAAGCATGCCGGCCGCATCACCCTGACAGTGGAACGGGTGGACGAGCACTGGGCGCAGGTGATCGTGGACGATGACGGCCCCGGCATCCCGCCCGAACAGCGAGAGGAAGCCTTCAAGCCCTTCGCCACCCTGTCGGGCAACAGCACGGGCCTGGGCCTCGCCATCGCCCGCGACATCGCCCGCGCCCATGGCGGCGACGTGATCCTGCAGGACAGCCCCCTCGGCGGCCTCCGCGCCCGCATCCGCCTGCCGGCCTGATACCGGCAGCGCCTTTCCCTGACCTGCCGCGGCTACAGCGCCTCTGATTCCCCCGGGGAAAAGCGCCTCGCCGGTCCAGCTTTTCCCGGGGCTGGACACCGGTGCAATGCCGGCCGGCGCCCCGCCGCTTCAGACGTTGAAGCGGAAAAGCAGCACGTCGCCATCCTTCACGACGTACTCCTTGCCCTCGACGCGCATCTTGCCCGCCTCCTTCGCCCCCTGCTCGCCCCCCAGCGCCACATAATCCTCATAGGCGATGGTCTCGCAGGCGATGAAGCCGCGCTCGAAGTCGTTGTGGATCACCGCCGCCGCCTGCGGCGCCCTGGTGCCGCGCGTGATGGTCCAGGCGCGCGCCTCCTTGGGCCCGCAGGTGAAATAGGTGATCAGCCCCAGCAGCTCGTAGCCGGCGCGGATGATGCGGTCCAACCCGCTATCCTCCAGCCCCAGGCTCTCCAGGAACTCCGCCCGGTCGGCGGCCGCCATCTGGCTGATCTCCGCCTCGATCGCGGCCGAGACCACCACTGCCTTGGCCCCCTCGGCGGCGGCCCGCTCGAAGACCCGCGCCGAATGCGCGTTGCCGGTGGCCGCCGAACCCTCCTCGACATTGCAGACATAGAGCACCGGCTTGGTGGTCATCAGCTGCAGCCGCGCCGCCGCCTCTTCCTGCCCCTTGGGCACCGCCGTGCGCGCCGGCCGGCCTTCCGTCAGCGCCGCCACGATCGGCTCGGCCAGCGCCACGAAGGCCACGCTTTCCTTGTCGCCGTTCTTCGCCTTCTTCTGCGCCGTCCCCAGCCGCTTCTCCAGGCTGTCGAGATCGGCCAGCATCAGCTCCGTCTCCACCGTTTCCGCATCGCGGATCGGATCGACGCTGCCCTCGACATGGGTGATGTCCCCATCCTCGAAGCAGCGCAGCACATGCACGATGGCATCCACCTCGCGGATATTCGCCAGGAACTGGTTGCCCAGCCCCTCCCCGCGCGAGGCGCCGCGCACCAGCCCGGCGATGTCCACGAATTCCAGGCTGGTCGGCACCGTCTTCTGCGACTTGCCGACCCGCGTCAGCTCGTCCAGCCGCCGGTCCGGCACCGCCACCCGCCCCACATTCGGCTCGATGGTGCAGAAGGGATAATTCGCCGCCTGCGCCGCCGCCGTCTGCGTCAGCGCGTTGAAGAGCGTGGACTTGCCCACATTCGGCAGCCCGACGATGCCGCAGTTGAAACCCATGATCCGTCTTTCTCAATCATCGCCCAGAAGGGCATCGCCCAGAAGGGCATCGCCCAGAAGGGCATCGCCCAGAGGACGCCGCCCATGCGGGCGGGCGCGACCTGCCGCGCCACGCATCCCGTCGCGTATCCCCTCCGGGGCCAATCCCGTTCGGCCACAGCCATTACGCCGCCCGCGCCCGCAGGGCCAGCGGTAAGGCCCGCCGCCTCCGATCCGCGCCCGGCGCAGGCCCTCAGCCCTTCACCACCGCCCCCGGCACGATCTCCGCCACCAGTTCCGCCGGCCGGCAAAGCCGCGCCCCGCCCGGCGCCAGCACCACCGGCCGCTCGATCAGCGCCGGCGCCTTCACCATCGCCTCGATCGCCGCCCTGGAGGACAGCCCCGGCTGGTCCAGCTCCATCACCGCGAATTCCGGCGCCTTCCGCCGCAGTAGGTTGCGCGGGGCGATGTCCATCCGCGCGCAGGCGTCCCGGATCTCCTCGGCCGAGGGCGGCGTCTTCAGGTACTCGACCACGCGCGGCTCGATCCCGGCCGCGCGGATCGCCGCCAGCACCTTGCGCGAGGTGCCGCAGGCGGGGTTGTGCCAGATGGTGACGCCCTCGTCGGCATCGGGGGCAGCGGCGGCGGACAAGGCAGGTCCCTCCCGGAAACAGCGCCGGCCAGGCCGGCATCCCGCCCACCGATAAAACGGATCGCGCCCCGACGGAACGCCCCATCCGCGCCACGGTCCCTGGCCCCCCCGAGGAAAGGCGCCGCCTCTCCCCCGGGGCCACAGGCGCAGCAGCCGGGACAAAGCCCAGCCCCGATGCGTCAGTCCCCACCTTCCACGGACCCGGCCACCGGCTCCGGCGCCACCCGCCCGCGCGGCCCGAACATCCGCCACAGCCCCAGGAAGGGCGCCGCCAGCAGCTTCGGCACGCTGTCGTAGCGCCCCTGTTCCTCCGGCCCCAGCCCCATGCGGAAGCGGTACTGCATATCGGTGGGCCGGAAGGTGCCGAACAACCGGTCCCAGACAGCCAGGAAGGTGCCGAAATTGACGTCCCAGTCCCGCACCTCGCAGCTGTGGTGCAGGTGATGCTGCGCCGGGCTCATCACATACCGCTCGAACCGCCCGAAGGAGAGCGCGATATGCGAGTGGCGGAGCTGGTAGAAGGACAGAACGTCACACAGGAAATACGCGTCCATCCCCATCAGTACCGTCTCGGTCGGCGGCAGGCGCAGCAGGTAGCAGGCCACGCCGACAAAGGCGCCCACCACCACGGCCCCGCTCATCAGTTCCATGAAGCGCTCGCCCGGATGCTGCCGGCGGTTGGACAGCGGCACCAGGAATTCGGCGCTGTGATGCACCTTGTGGAATTCCCACAGGGCCGGAACCTTGTGCTCCAGGTAGTGGCGGAAGAAGTTCACGAAATCCTGGAACACGATGGAGCCGGCCAGCAGCGCTGCCCAGCTCCACCAGCCCTGCTCCCCGCCTTCCCGCGCGCCGAAGACGCCCTGCATGGCGGACCAGACGGCGAAGGTCACCACGCCATTCGACAGCAGCGCCGGCACGATCAGCAGCTTGTCGATCACCCAGGCGACGGCGACGAACACCACATCGACCCGCACCGAGCGATGCCGGAACATCTCCGCCGGAAAGCAGAAGCGCAGGAAGCCGCGCAGCGATTTCCGCAACTCCCCAGGCGTCTGGAAGACATAGGCCACCACCGCGCCCAGCACCATGCTGCTCCAGCTGACCAGGACGAGCAGGCCGCCCCCCGTCAGCGCATGGCGCAGCACATAGTCCAGCGCCGGCCAGCTTCCCTCGAACGCCATGCCAGCAGCCTTTGTGCAGTTGCGAGATGGTTAAGATCGCGCAGTCGCGATTGCGTCCATCTCAACGGAAGATGACGAAATTTTAGGACTTTCCGCCGAATTGTAGCCAACCCGGCCCCCGCAACCGCCGGGACGCACCGTCGCCCGACCCACCAGGAAGCAGCTCCAGGGCAGCCCCTTGCGCCGCTATGCCGCCCCCTTGTCCATCCCCTGGGTCAGCAGCGCCACCTTCGTCATGAACTCCTCAGGCCGGCCCTGCGCCAGGAGGGGCGCCGCATCGGCCACCGCGTCCAGCAACGGCTCCACCCAGGTATCGACCTTGGCGAAATCGCCGAGCACATGCCCGTGCACGCGCTCCTTCATCCCCGGATGCCCGATGCCCAGCCGCACCCGCCAGAAATCCGGGCTGCCGAAGGCCCGCTGCATGTCGCGCAGCCCGTTATGCCCGGCCGCACCCCCGCCCTTCTTCACCCGCACCTTGCCCGGCGCGAGATCCAGCTCGTCATGGAAGGCCCAGACATCGGCGGGGGGGATCTTGTGGAAGGCCGCCGCCGGCTGCACCGACTGGCCACTCGCATTCATATAGGTCTGTGGCTTCAGCAGCGTGATCCGCTGCCCGGCGATGGTGCCATCGGCGACCTCGCCCTTGAAGCGGCTCCGCCACGGCCCGAAGCCGTGGCGGCGCGCGATGGCGTCCAGCGCCATGAAACCGATGTTGTGGCGCTGCCGCGCATGTTCCCGGCCAGGATTGCCCAGGCCCACCCACAGCAGCACCGCAGCGGTTCCTTACTTCTTGCCCTTCTTGGCCGGGGCGGCGGGGGCCGCCGGCGCGGGCGCCGCGATCACCACCTCTTCCTCGACCGTCGGCGGGGCGAGCGTCGCCACCACGAAGTCACGGCCCAGCACCGCCTCGGTGCCGAAGCTGTCCTTCACGCTGGACCAGCGGAAGGTGTCGCCGATCGTGCCCTCGGCCACGTCGATCTCGAAGGCTTCCGGCACGGAGTCCGGATCGGACAGCACCTCGATCTCGCGGCGCACGACGTTCAGCGTGCCGCCTTCCTTGATGCCCGGCGCGCTTTCCTCGTTCAGGAAGGCCACCGGCACCATGACGCGGATCTTCTGCCCCGGGGCGAGGCGCTGGAAGTCCACATGCAGCGGCTGGTCCGTCACCGGATGGAACTGCACGTCGCGCATCAGCGTGCGGACGGTCTGGCCGCCCACCGCCACCTCATAGAGGTGCGACTTCCAGCCGCCCTTCTGCAGCTCCTTCACCACGACGCGCGGGTCGAGGCTGATCAGCGCCGCCTCCTGCTTCGCGCCGTAGATCACCGCGGGAACCTGTCCCGCCCGCCGGGTCGCGCGTGCCGCCCCCTTACCTGCCTGCTCGCGCGCCTCGGCTTCGATCCGGATGGTCTGGACCATGGCCGTAATCCTTAGAAATGTCGTGAAACGGATCGCGCGCCGGCCTCCAGGGGTGCCAGCGTGCGCGCCCCTCCTAGCCCAGCCGTCCCGCCCGCGCAACGCCGCACTCCGCATGGGTGCCGCCCCCGCGCCGGGAGGCCCCCTCCCGGCAGCGTCGCGCGTCCTGAGGAAACCTCCCCCGTCCCGGCCCGCTTGCAAGGCAGCGGCGGGCCAGCCGCCCCACCCATCCTCCGAAGGAGAGCGACGCATGAAGAAGCATGGATCGGCCGTCTGGCAGGGCGGCCTGAAGGACGGCAAGGGCACCATCTCAACCGAGAGCGGCGCGCTGAAGAACCAGCCCTACGGCTTCAACACCCGCTTCGGCGACACGCCCGGCACCAACCCGGAGGAGCTGATCGGCGCTGCCCATGCCGGCTGCTTCTCCATGGCTCTCAGCAACATCCTGGGGGAGGCCGGCTTCAAGGCGGACGAACTCGCCACCAAGGCCGAGGTCACGCTGGACAAGCAGCCGGACGGCTTCGCCATCACCGCCGTCCGCCTGACCCTCAAGGCGAAGATCCCCGGCATCGACGAGGCGAAGTTCCAGGAACTCGCCGCCAGGGCCAAGGCCGGCTGCCCCGTCTCCAGGCTGATGACGGCCGAGATCAGCCTCGACGCCAGCCTGGCCTGACCCATCTGGCTTGATCAATCTCGCCGCCCGGGCGGGCGCCAGCGGTTGACGTCCGGCCCGGGTGGCTCTCTTTCTCTGCGCCACAGGAGACAGCCAGAGGGAGCCGCCCACCCTTGTTCCGCCCCAGCCCGTCCACCCGGACCCGCCAGCGCAATCCCGGCCGGCCCACCGCCGTCGCGGCCGCCCTGGCCGCCACGGCCCTGCTTCCCCTCGCCGCGCCGCGCCCCGCCGGGGCGGCCCCCGCCTGCCAGGTCGTCCGCTTCGAGCGTGGCCAGAACGGCACGGAGATCGCCGGCATGGCCCCGCCCCGCGACATGCTCTGCTACACCCTGACCACCGCCCCGAACCGGACGGCCAGCTTCCGCCTCGCCGCCTCCCCGAACGTCGTCCTGGACGTTCCGGGCATCGCGGAGGACCGGCGCGAGGTCACCTTCCGCACCGAGCGCCGCACCTACCAGATCCGCGTCGGCCAGCTCGCCCGCGGTGCCTATGCCGAGCCCTTCCGGCTGTCCATCAGCCTGGACTGACCCCGCGCGGAACGGGGCCGCTTTGCGGGGAGGGGACCAGAAGATGCCCCCTCCGGAACCCCCGTCCCTACCCCGCCAGATCGGCCGGGGTGAACCGCCAGGCACCGCCCCCGCCCGCCGGCGGCTCCACCCAGAGCGGCAGCGCGTTGGGCGTCCGTACATTCGCCGGCAACCCGGCCGCCTGGCGGAAGGCCCGCCACAGCGCCCCATGCGCCACCACCAGCACCGGCCCCGGCAGGGCCAGCGCCCGGTCGATCGCCCGCACCGTGCGCGTCCGCAGCGCCGCGAAGCTCTCCCCCCTTCCGGGGTGAAGCGCCCCTCGACCCAGTCGTCGAACCACTCCGCCATCGGCTGGCCTTCCTGCACGCCGAAGCCGACCTCGCGCAGTTCCTCGTCGGTGGAGAAGTCCAGCCCCAGCGCCTCGGCCACGACCCGCGCCGTGTGCTGCGCCCGCCCCAGCGGCGAGGCCACGATGGAGACGATCCGCCGCCCCTCGCCCGGCTCCGTCAGGGCCAGCGCCGCGCGCCGCGCCTGCTCCACGCCCACGCTGTTCAGCGGGATGTCCACATTGCCCTGGCTCAGCCCGCGCGCGTTCCAGTCCGTCTCGCCATGGCGCAGGAACCAGAAGGGCACGCGGCGCCCCGGCACCGCGCCCGAAACCTCCGTCATGCCTCCAGCCCTTCCGCTTCCATCACCCGCGCCACCGCCGGCCGTGCCGCCATCCGGGCATAATGCGCGCGGCACTCCTCCGGCAGGTCCAGCCTGAAGGCCCGCACCGCCCAGCGCTCCTGCATGAACAGGTAGTAGTCCGCCAGCCCCGGCCGCTCGCCACCCAGATAGCCGCCACTCCGCGACAGCGCCTCCCCGGCCTGCCGCATCGCCTCCGCCACACGCCCGACCGAGGCCGCCCGCAGCTTCGCCGCCTCGGTCTCGCCCTCGATGAACCGCTGCGGCATGAAGGCCGGAAAGAAGCCCTGCGCCTGCCGGAAGGAGCACCATTGCAGCCAGGACAGCGCCAGCGCCTTCTCCAGCGGATCGGACGGCAGCAGCCCCGCCGCCGGATGCGTCTCCGCGATGAAGACGCAGATGGCCGGGATCTCTGTCACCACCTTGTCCCCCACCACCAGGGCCGGCACCTCGCCCTTGGGGTTCACCGCCAGATAGTCCGGCCGCCGTTGTTCCCCGTCCTTCAGGCTCAGGAAACGCGTCTCGAACGCCGCCCCCGCCTCCGCCAGCAGCAGATGCGGGATGGTGGAGGTGGTCCCCCGCGCACCCCAGAGAACAAGGCGCGGGGGCGCCGCACCCCCCGCCCCGCTGCCCGCCGCCAGCGTCACGCCGCCAGCCCCTCGGCCTCCAGCGCCCGCTTCACCGCCGGCCGCGCCAGCATCCGCTCCAGATGCGCGGCGAGCTTCGGCGGAAGCTGGTGGCCCAGCCGCTTCACCCACCAGTACTCGACGAAGAACAGCGCCGCATCCGCCACGGAATACCCGGAGGGCAGCGCCCAGTCGCCGCCCTTCCAGCCCTTCTCCAGCGTGGCGAAATACTTCTCGGCATTCGCCTTGCCCGTCTCCAGCACCTTGGGATGGTCCGCCTCGCTGGGTGCGAAGCGCGCCGGGCCGAAGATGCGCGAGAAGGCCTGCGGATGCACCGTGCCGCAGACATAGTCCACCAGCTCCAGCACCCGCACCTGCGCCTCCAGCTCCGCCGGCCACAGCGCCGTCTCCGGGTTGGACCCGGCCAGCCACAGCGCGATCGCCGGCCACTCCGTCACCACGGAACCGTCCTCCCGCTGCAGCGTCGGCACCTTGTGCTTCGGGTTCACCGCCAGGAACTCGGGCTTCATCTGCGCCTGTTCCTTCAGCGACACCACCACGCCCTCATAGGGCTTGCCGATCTCTTCCAGGATCACGTGGATGCCGAGGCTGCAGGCGCCGGGCGAGTAGTAGAACTTCATGTCGGGCTCCATTTCCCGGGCGGCCCCGCGCCAGCGGCGCGGCATGGCCACCTCCCCCATCGGCCTGGGAGGACCTGCGGAACCACAGGCCCCGCCAGCCACCCCCAAGGCCCGTGGCGCGGAGCATCGGCGGCGGCGCCAGCCCGCGCAAGGCCCCGCCCGGCACGAAACCACGCCTTCACGCTCCTGCAACACCCAGGCGCGGCACCCCGCCCCGCCACGTCCGGGGCCGCGCCCGGCCAGCGGGGCAGGCCGGAACGCCGCGGTCATCCCGTCCTCCTGGAAGCGCCCGGACATCCGCCGCATGTCATGGGTCATCCAGCCAGGCATCCGCCCCGGCAACTCCGTCCAGGCCGCCGCGATCACGCCCCCGGTCAGCGCCTCCGGCCCGGGGATCTCCAGCACCTCGCGCGGCAGCGGCTCCTCCGCCGCGTCCCGCCGGCGCAACTCGGCGACGACGACGCCCGCGATGTCCTCCGCATCCACCATCGCCACGCCGCGCGAACCCACGGGCTTGGGATAGACCCCCTGCTCCGCGATCGGCTGCCGCAGATGCGCGTCGTTCTGCATGGAATCCGCATGAAACAAGCCGGGCGCAGGATCGTGGCCGCCATGCCGCGCTCGGCCAGCATCCGTTCCATCGCGAACTTGCCCGCGAAACGCGGCACGTCGCTGCTGCTCTCGGCCTCCAGCACCGAGAGACGGCAGGCGCCTGGCGCCCATCTCCACAGATGCGGGGAAAATCTCCTTCCGCACGCCGGTCGCGGCGGAAGCCTATAAGCCGCAGGTTGCGGAACCGTCATCTCCGGTCCCGCAACCCCGTCGAACCCCATCCAGGCCAGCCCCCGGCCTGCCGGCCCGCACCCGAAGCGGCGCGGGCCATGGTCCCGGTCCCGGCTTAGTTGAACAGCGTGGAAACCGAGCTTTCCTCGCTGATCCGCCGCATCGCCTCGGCCAGCAGCGGCGCCACGGTGAGCTGCCGGATGTTGCTCGACACCCGCACCGCCTCGGTGGCCTGGATGCTGTCGGTGATCACCATCTTCTCGATCGGCGCCGCGCCGATGCGCGCCACGGCCCCGCCGGACAGCACGCCATGCGTCACATAGACGCTGGCCGAATTCGCGCCGTTCTTCAGCAGCGCCTCGGCCGCGTTGCACAGAGTCCCGCCCGAATCCACGATGTCGTCCACCAGGATGCAGTCGCGGCCCTGCACGTCGCCGATCACGTTCATCACCTCGGACACGCCCGCCTGCGGCCGGCGCTTGTCGATGATGGCCAGGTCGGTGTGCAGCCGCGTCGCGATCGCCCGCGCGCGCACCACGCCGCCCACATCGGGGGAAACGACCATCAGGTCACGGCCCTTGTAGCGCTCCAGGATGTCCCGGGCGAAGAGCGGCGCGGCGAAGAGGTTGTCCACGGGGATGTCGAAGAAGCCCTGGATCTGCCCGGCATGCAGGTCCAGCGTCAGCACGCGGTCGGCACCGGCCTCGGTGATCAGGTTCGCCACCAGCTTGGCCGAGATCGGCGTGCGGGGACCGGACTTCCGGTCCTGCCGGGCATAGCCGAAATAGGGAATGACCGCGGTGATGCGACGCGCCGAGCCGCGACGCAGCGCGTCGAGCGTGATCAGCAACTCCATCAGGTTGTCGTTCGTGGGAAAGCAGGTGGACTGCACCACGAAGACGTCCTCGCCGCGCACATTCTCATGGATCTCGACGAAGATCTCCATGTCGGCGAAACGGCGGACCGAAGCCTGGGTCAGGGGCAGGTTGAGGGATGCAGCAACGGCCTCGGCGAGGGGGCGGTTGCTGTTGCATGCAATGATTTTCATGGAAGGGCAGCCTTGGAGGGGGAGGCGCGCTGCGGGATAGCAACCTCACCGAAGCGTGTCCATGCATGAGATGCAATGCAGCAAAATAAGACTCCCCTTGATGCCGCAAAGCCGCAACGGAATCGCCGCCCGCCCGGCCGCTCCCCTCTTCCGCACCCCCGCCGCCAGGGCGGCATGCGGCTTCAACATGGCACCCATCCGTCCCACCGCCTTTTGCGCCGCAGCGGTTGGCCCAACTCCCCCAGGCCCGCGGCAATCCCGCCACGGGCATGAACGGGAACCGGCCGATGCCGAACCTCTTCGACCCGATCCGCCTGGGTGACCTCACCCTGCCCAACCGCGTCATCATGGCGCCCCTCACCCGCGCCCGCTCCCCCGGCCATGTGCCCGGCCCCCTGGTGGCCGAATACTACCGCCAGCGCGCCTCCGCCGGCCTGATCATCAGCGAGGGCATCCCCGTCTCCCCCATGGCGGTCGGCTATGCGGATGTCCCCGGCCTCTGGAGCGAGGAGCAGGTCGAGGGCTGGAAGCCCGTCACCCGCGCCGTGCATCAGGCCGGCGGCCGGATCTTCGCCCAGATCTGGCATGTCGGCCGCATCTCCGACCCGTCCTTCCTCGGCGGCCAGCCTCCTGTCGCCCCCAGCGCCATCGCCGCGAAGGGCCATGTCAGCCTGCTCCGCCCGCAGCGCCCCTACGTCACCCCCCGTGCCCTGGAGACGGAGGAGGTCGCGGCCATCGTCGAGCAGTTCCGCCAGGCCGCCGCCAATGCCCAGCGCGCGGGCTTCGACGGCGTGGAGTTGCACGCCGCCAATGGCTACCTGCTCGACCAGTTCCTGCAGGACAGCACCAACCGCCGCACCGACCGCTACGGCGGCTCCATCGGGAACCGCGCCCGCCTGCTGATGGAGGCGACCGACGCCGCCATCTCCGTCTTCGGCCCGGGCCGCGTCGGCGTCCACCTCGCCCCGCGCTGCGACGCGCATGACATGGGCGACAGCGACCCGGCAGCCCTCTTCACCCATGTGGCCCATTCCCTCGGCGAACGCCGGATCGCCTTCCTCTGCGCCCGCGAGGCCCAGGGCCCCGACAGCCTCGGCCCGCAGCTCAAGCGCGCCTTCGGCGGCGCCTACATCGCCAACGAAGGTTTCACGAAGGACAGCGCCGAGGCCATCCTCGCCAGCGGCGACGCCGATGCCGTGGCCTTCGGCAAGCTCTTCATCGCGAACCCGGACCTGCCGGAGCGCCTCGCCCGCAACCTGCCGCTGAACACGCCGGACCCGGCCACCTTCTACGCCCCCGGCCCGCATGGCTACACCGACTACCCCGCCCTGGCCGAGGCTGCCTGAACCCAGGCCGCTCGCTTCCCGGGGGAAAAGGCTCCGCCGTCGACGCCCCGCCTTTCCACCCGCGCCAAGGGATCAAGCCATAGGGCAACGGCCGCCACGGGAGCCCACGAAAGCCCGGGGTCCGGGGACCGGCTTCGGTCCCCGGCGGAGTGGGGGTCCGGGGGCAAGGCGGCGCCTTGCCCCCGGAGGCCGAACACGCAGCGGAACGCCTCACCTGCAACAGCGCTCCGCACGCGGCGAATGCCTGCCCACAGCATTGCGACTCAATCTCAGCGTCATAGGGTTGTAACCTACGCCGGCCTATGCCGCTGTCCGGGATTCGCCCCGGCCACTCCGCTGCCCTGGCACTTGGCTGACCCGCCGCGCAGGAGGACAAGACACGCCATGAACCACACCACGACGACGCCCCCCGCCGCGGCCACCTCTCCACAACAGACTTTCGGCACCGACGGCATGGCCGCGATGGAGCGGCCGAGCCGTGTCACCCGGATCTTCATGGGCATCGTCGCCTGGGCGGAACGGCTGAACCTCCGCCACTCCAAGGTCGGCAACCCGCCGGTCTACGACAACGCCACCTTCCCCTGGGCGGCGGAGATCGAGCGCGAATGGCCCGCCATCCGCAAGGAGCTCGACCGCGTCCTGCTCCGCCAGGAAGACCTGCCCGGCTTCCACGAGCTGTCCGCCGATGTCCGCACCATCAGCACGGACAAGGCGTGGAAGACCTTCTTCCTCACCGGCTACGGCCTCTCCTCGCAGAAGAACATCGACCTCTGCCCCGAGACCTGGCGGATCGTGCAGAAGATCCCCGGCCTCAAGACCGCGATGTTCTCGATCTTCGAGCCCGGCAAGCACCTGCCGCCCCATCGCGGCCCCTACAATGGCGTGCTGCGCCTGCATCTCGGCCTGATCGTGCCGGAATCGAAGGACGACCAGCTCGCCATCCGCGTCGACAAGCAGGTCTGCCACTGGCAGGAAGGCAAGGCCCTCATCTTCGACGACGCCTATGAGCACGAGGCCTGGAACCACACGGACAAGACCCGCGTCGTCCTGTTCGTGGACTTCGTGAAGCCGCTGCGCTTCCCCGCCCGCCTGGTGAACTGGCTCCTGCTGAACCTCGCCCCTTTCACCCCCTTCATCCGTGAGGGTCTGGAGAACCAGAACGCCTGGGAGAAGCGTTTCTACGCCGAGGCCGAGAAGCTGCGGAACCAGCAGGGCTAGGCACCACCACGCCCTTGACCCGGCACGCGGCGCGCCCGCCGCGTGCGCCAAGTCACATCGCCCCCGGGCCGGACGGGCGAGAAGCCTTGCCCATGACGGAACACGGAATCTGGCCGAACAGCTTCCTGGCGGCCCTGGCCCGCGACACCCGGCGCGGCATCCCCACGCCGCCCGCGCGGCACCCCGCCGGAACGGCGCAGCCTGGATTGCCCCCGGCCGGGACCGGCAACGGCCATCCTCCGGCGGAATCCGCCTCCTCCAACCCACCGGCCAACCAGATGGCAGCCCAACGCAACCCGCCCGGCTGATCCCAGCCCATCGCAACGCGGCGCTTTCCCATCCACCGCCCAACCACCCACCAATCTTCTGAAGAAGCTCTGATTTCCCACCCTTTCCAGATCAGAAACGAAGCGTTCCGCCCCACCAACAAAACTCACGAAAACGTGATAACAACGTTGACCCGGCCGGATTCCGCTCCCTAAATCGCCCACGACACTTGGCGAGCAAGCCTTTCCACTCCGCCCAGGCTTGAGGGACTGACCTTTTGAACAACGTGACGGCCGGCTTCGATACCACCCCCTTTCGCCTGCTGCGGTCCGAAGGCTTCCTGTCCCCCTCCACCACGGCCGACTGGTGGCGCGGCGCCGTCATCTACCAGGTCTATCCCCGCAGCTTCGCCGACGGGAACGGCGACGGCATCGGCGACCTGCCCGGCCTGCTCGGCCGCCTCGGCCACATCGCCGATCTCGGCGCCGATGCGATCTGGATCTCCCCCTTCCAGTGCTCCCCGCAGGAGGACTACGGCTACGACGTCTCCGACTACTGCGACGTCGATCCGCTCTTCGGCACGCTGGCCGATTTCGACCGCGTCCTGGCCCGCGCCTACCAGCTCGGGCTGAAGGTGCTGATGGACCAGGTCTGGTCCCATTCCAGCAGCCAGCATCCCTGGTTCCAGGAAAGCCGCGCCTCCCGCCACAACCCGCGATCCGACTGGTATGTCTGGGCCGACCCGTCCCCCGACGGCACCGCGCCCACCAACTGGCTTTCCGTCTTCGGCGGACCGGCCTGGAGCTGGGAACCCCGCCGCCGGCAGTACTACCTGCACCACTTCCTCGGCAGCCAGCCCGCCTTCAACCTCCACAACGGGGAGGTGGTGGAGGCGCTCCTGGACATCGGCCGCTTCTGGCTGGACCGCGGCGTGGACGGCTTCCGCCTCGATGCCGTGGACTGGATGTGCCACGACCCGGACCTGCGCGACAATCCGGCCGCCCACCGCCCCGGCCAGCCCGTCCCGGCCAAGCCCTTCGGCATGCAACTGCACCAGCACGACCTGCTGCACCCCCGCACGCTGGAGGTCATCGCCCGCATCCGGGGCCTGCAGGACGAATATCCCGGCACCGCCACCCTGGCCGAGATCTCCAGCCAGGACGGCGCCTTCGACCGCCTGCGCCGCTACACCGCCCCCGGCATGTTCGACATGGCCTACACCCTGCGCTTCATGAAGGGGAACCTCACCCACGAGACCGTCGCCTCCACCCTGCACTGGATGACGGAGCACCAGGAGGGCTGGCCCTGCTGGTCCTTCAGCAACCATGACGTGGAGCGTGTCGCCTCGCGCTGGAGCCCGATCGGCGGGCAGCCCGGCCAGCCCAGCCCGGAATTCCTCCGCCTGCTGATGGCCATGCTGCTCACCATGCGCGGCAGCGTCTGCCTCTACCTGGGCGAGGAACTCGGCCTCACCGAGGCGGAACTCCGCCCGGAGGACCTGCGCGACCCCTTCGGCATCGCCTTCTGGCCCGACTACAAGGGCCGCGACGGCAGCCGCACCCCCATGCCCTGGCAGCAGGACGCGCCGCATCTCGGCTTCTCGACCGGTGGCTCCGGCACCCGGCCCTGGCTGCCCATGCCGGAAGCCCACCACCCCCTCGCCGCTGAGGCCCAGCGCCGGGACCCTGGCTCGACCCTGAACGCCTGGCGGCACTTCCTGCGCTTCCGCCGGAACCACCCGGCACTGGTCCACGGTACCCTCGCCCAGGTCGCGGCGCCCGAGCCCCTGATCTGCTTCCGCCGCCACAGCGCGGAGGAATCCCTGCTCTGCGTCTTCAACCTGGGCAACGCGCCGCGCGAGTTCGACCTTCCGGCGGAAGGGCTGGTGGAGCCGCTCTGGAGCAGCGCGGCCCGCCTCGCCAGCGGCCCCCGCGCCGCCCTCGGCCCCTGCGGCGTCCTTATCCTCCGGGACGGCCCCGCAGTGGCGGAATAAGGGCCGCCGCTACCCCCCGCGCCGCCGGTATCCCGACACCACATCTCCCGCATCCCGCGGCAGGCGCACACAGAGCGGCAGCGAGGCCAGCACCACCGCCGCCACCGCGACGAAGGCCATGGAGAAATCCCCCAGCGCCGGCTCGCCATGCCCGTGTAGCGCCGTGGAGGCCGCCAGCACCGAGGACCCCATCACCACGCCCAGTGCCATGGAAAGCTGCTGCGCCGTGGAATAGAGGCTGGTCGCCGCCGAGAGCGCCTTCTGCGGCACCTCCGCATAGGCCAGCGAGTTCAGCGAGGTGAAGTGCAGCGAACGGAAGATCCCGTTCACCGCCAGCAGGATGAACACCCCCAGAGCGGCCATCCGGGCGAGAGCGTCGCCAGCAGCAGGATGATCGCCCCCTGCAGCAGCGTGTTCCAGACCAGCGTGCCGCGATAGCCGAACCACCGCAGCACCCGGTGGATCAGCGGCTTCATGCCGAAGGCCCCCAGCGCCGAGGCCAGCGTGATCAGCCCCGAGGTCGTAGCCGAGGCGCCGAAGCCGAGCTGGATCGCCAGCGGCACCAGGAAGGGGATCGCCCCCGCCCCGATGCGGAACATCGTCCCCGCCGTCACCGTCACCTGGAAGGCCGGGATGCGCAGCAGGCTCAGATCCAGCGCCGGATGCTCCGCCCGCAGGCAGTGCCGCACCGCCCACCAGCCCAGCACCACCCCCGCCGCCAGCGCCGCCCAGCTCCAGACAGGCTCCAGCAGGCCGCGCCCCACCGTCTCGAAGCCGAACATCAGGCAGGCCAGCGACAGGCCCACCAGCGTGACCCCGGGCACGTCCAGCTTCGGCGGCCGCTCCTGCTCCGGCGCGGTGATGAAGCGCCAGGCCAGGAACAGCCCCAGCAGCCCGATCGGCAGGTTGATCCAGAACACCCAGCGCCAGGAAAGCTGGTCGGTCAGGAATCCTCCCAGCGGCGGCCCCAGGATCGGCCCCAGCAGCCCCGGCATGGTCAGCCAGGTCGTCGCCCGCACGATCTCCTCCTTGGTCACCCGGCGCAGCAGCAGCAGCCGCGCCACCGGCACCATCATCGCCCCGCCGATGCCCTGCACGACCCGCGCCGCGATCAGCTCGCTCAGCCCCTGTGCCATGCCGCAGGCCGCGGAGGAGGCCACGAAGACCGCGATGGCCCAGAGGAAGACCCGCTTGGCGCCATAGCGGTCGGCCACCCAGCCGCTCACCGGCACGAAGACCGTCAGCGCCACGAGATAGGAGGTGATCGCCGCCGAAAGGTGCAGCGGCTCGCTGCCCAGGTCCCGCGCCATGGCCGGCAGCGCCGTCGCGATCACGCTGCTGTCCAGGTTCTGCATGATCAGCGCGCTGGCCACGATCGCCGCGGTGAAGCGCGGATCGTCCACCCAGCCGCGCCGGGCGACGGGCTTCCCGGTGGCCTGTCCGGCATCCTTCCCGGTGCCGCCACCCCCGATGGCGGGTCGCTCCGCCACCTCGCCGCCCCCGGCCTCCGTCCCCGCGCGCCCGCCTGCCGCCATGCACACCCCTCCCCTTGCCGCAAAGCCCGGAAGCCATGCCACCCCGGAGAGCCCGGGCGCATGGACGTCCCGCCCGCTTTCCCCCCGGTATCCGGCACCGCGGAATCCCGACACCAGTGCAATCCTCCCTTGCGCCGCATGCCCAAGCCTTGCAAGCCACGCGCCGCCGCCGCATTTTCGCCTTCATGGAACAGTCAGCGGGCGAGGCGCGGCGGATACCGCTGCATGGGCCGGAGGATTTCGAGGGCATGCGCAAGGCGGGGCAACTCGCGGCCGCCTGCCTGGACATGATCACCCCCCATGTGGTGCCCGGCATCACCACCGAGGCCCTGGACAAGCTGCTGCACGACTTCATGCTCGACCACGGCGCCGTCCCGGCGACGCTGGGCTACCGCGGCTATCCGAAGAGCTCCTGCATCTCCATCAACCACGTCGTCTGCCACGGCATCCCGGGCGAGCGCCGGCTGGTGGAGGGCGACATCCTCAACATCGACGTCACCCCCATCCTCGACGGCTGGTACGGCGACACCTCCCGCATGTACGTGGCGGGGGAGCCGGGCCGGAAGGCCGCGCTGCTGATGGATGTGACCCATGAGAGCCTGCTGCGCGGCATCGCCGCGGTGAAGCCCGGCGCCACCCTCGGCGACATCGGCCACGCCATCCAGAGCTATGTGGAAAAGCAGCGCTTCTCCGTGGTGCGCGACTTCTGCGGCCACGGCGTCGGCCGCACCTTCCACGCCCCGCCCAACATCCTGCATTTCGGCCGCCCCGGCGAAGGCCCGAAGCTCAAGGAAGGCATGTTCTTCACCATCGAGCCGATGGTGAATGCCGGCCGCCCGGAGGTGAAGGTGCTCGACGACGGCTGGACCGCCGTGACCCGCGACCGCTCCCTCTCCGCCCAGTTCGAGCACATGGTGGGCGTCACCGCCACGGGCTGCGAGGTCTTCACCTATTCCCCCGCCGGGCTGCACAAGCCGCCCTACAAGCTGCCCGCCTGAACCACGCCCCCCGTATGACCGACCAGACGAATCCGCCCGCCACCCTGCCCTCCCGCCTGGTGGAGGGCTATCGCGGCTTCCGCTACACGCGCTTCCGGCGCGAACGGCACCACTACGCCCAGCTGGCCGAGGCCGGCCAGCACCCCCGCATCCTGATGATCGCCTGCGTGGACAGCCGCGTCGCGCCGGAAGTCGTCTTCGACGCCGATGCCGGAGAGATGGTGGTGGTCCGCAACGTCGCGAACCTCGTGCCCCCCTACCAGCCCGACGCCAACTACCATGGCACCTCGGCCGCCATCGAATTCGCCGTCCGGTCGCTGAAGGTCGAGCATGTCGTCGTTCTCGGCCATGCCTCCTGCAGCGGCATCAACGCCTTCCGCCGCAACCAGCGTGACCATGTGGACGCGGCGCATGGCGACTTCGTCGCCCGCTGGATGGACCTGATCGCCCCGGCCCGCGACCACGTCCTGCGCTGCGAAGGCGTGGACCCGCTGCACGATCAGTGCGCCATGGAACACGCCGCCATCCGCCAGTCCCTGCGCAACCTGCGCACCTTCCCCTGGCTGGCGGAGCGCGAGGCCGCCGGCCAGCTGAGCCTGCACGGCGTCTGGTTCGACGTGGCCGACGGCACGCTCAGCGCGCTGAATGAGGCCGAGGGCCGCTTCCACCCCGTCCCTGCCGGCCCTCTCACCCAGGACTGATCCCTTCCGCTCCGCCGGGGCGGAGGATGAAGCGGAGAACAGAATACTCCCCTGCCGCCCTATGCGGGCTTTGCATGGCGCATAATGCTGGCATAATTTCCTCTGTCAGCATACATGCGCGGTTGTAAGCACGGGCAGTGGATGGGCGGGGGAGTGGCAAGGCACACAAAGGCTCAGGCGGAGCAGACGCGCGAAGCGATCCTCGATGCCGCAGAGAAGGTCTTCTACGAGCGCGGCGTGGCCCGTTCCACGCTGGAGGAAGTCGCCCGCGTCGCCGGCGTCACCCGTGGCGCCATCTACTGGCACTTCCGTGACAAGCTGGACCTCTTCCTCACCCTGAACGAACGCGCCGAGCTGCCGCATGAGGATCTCGTCGCCCGCCTCGCCGAGAATCCCGAGCTCGACCCGCTGGAAGAGCTCGACACCATCATGGCCACCACCAAGCGGCAGTTCGAGCAGGACGAGCGCCGCCGCCGCCTCCTCACCATCTTCTACCAGCGCTGCGAATACGTGGACGAGATGGCCCCCGCCCTGCACCGCCTGCAAAGGGCGGACGAGGAACTGCGCGCCAAGTTCCGCGAGCTCCTGCACCTCGCCGCCACGCGCTACCCCCTCGCCCCCCTGGACCCCGGACACCGCCGCCGACGCCCTCTTCGTACAGATCCGGGGCATGATGCAGCTCTGGCTGCGCGAGCCCCAGGTCTACCGCCTGAGCGAGGAAGGGCTGCATCTGGCGCGGGCCTTGCTGGCCTCCTTCCGAGCCAAATCCCTGAAAACAGGCAAAAATCCTGAAGATTCCGAGGGTCCCTCCACGCCGCCCGGCTGAGAAGGACGGCATCGGTTAACGGCCCGGCCATGAAACTCAACGAAGAGTGTCTAGCATACATTCTCGTCAGTACGTAATTCCGCAGCGCACCACCGCCCCCTCCGTGGCCGGAATCGGGCGCGCATGGATCTGAGCAACGAGGTACTTCGTGGTTGACCGGCACCAGGATGACACGCATCCCCTCACGCATCCGGCCGACCCCCAGCATGTCCGGGCCAGCCACGCGGAAGAGCCCACCCGCGGCCGCGCCCGCATCCGGCGGGACCGCGCGGATGACGCCGGCAACGGCAGGCCGGAAGGCGATGGGGAACACGGGAATCCGCCGCCGGACAAGGACAGCGGAAACGGCAAGGGCAAGGACGACCGGGAGCGGAAGACCAACCGCCTGCCGCTGATCATCGGCGCCATCCTGCTCGTCATCGCCATCGTGGGCGGCGGCTGGTACTGGTGGACGACGCGCAACCTCGCCTCCACCGACGATGCCTATACCGAGGGCCGCGCCATCTCCATCGCCCCCCAGGTCTCGGGCTATGTCACCGAGCTGCGCGTCCGGGACAACCAGTTCGTCCATGCCGGCGACGTGATCCTGCGCATCGACCCGCGCGACTATATCGCCCGCCGCGACCAGGCCGCCGCCAACCTGGAACTCGCCGAGGCCCAGCTCCACAGCGCCGAGATCGACCTGGAGATCGCCCGCACCCGCTTCCCGGCGGAACAAAAGAGCGCCGAGGCCCAGCTCGCCGCCGCCCGCGCCAGCCAGACCCAGGCGCAGTCGGACTACCGCCGCCAGCGCGCGGTGGACCCGCGCGCCACCACCCAGACCAGCATCGACACCGCCACCGCCACGCTGCAATCCGCCACCGCCCAGGTGAACCAGGCGCAGGCGCAGTTGCAGATCGCCAGCCTGGCGCAGCAGAACATCGACCAGGCCGAGGCCGCCGTCCGGCAGCGCCAGGCCCAGCTCGCGGAAGCCAGGGCCAATCTCGCCCAGGCCGAGGTGAACCTCTCCTACACCGAGATCCGCGCCCCGCAGGACGGCCACGTCACCCGCCGCAACGTGGAACAGGGCGGCTTCCTGCAACAGGGACAGACCATCATGTCCCTGGTCACGCCCGAGCTCTGGGTCGTCGCCAACTTCAAGGAGAACCAGCTCGACCGCATGCGCCCCGGCCAGCGCGTGACGATCGAGGTGGACGCTTTCCCGAACCTGGAGCTGCACGGCCACATCGACAGCGTCCAGATGGGCAGCGGTGCCCGCTTCAGCACCTTCCCGGCCGAGAACGCCACCGGCAACTTCGTGAAGATCGTCCGCCGCGTGCCGGTGAAGATCGTCATCGACAGCGGCCTGCCCGCCGACATGCCCATGCCCCTCGGCCTTTCCGTCGTCCCCACGGTGACGCTGGAATGACCCGCGCCGGGACAGGCGCGCCGGAAAGGAACGGCCGGCCATGAGCGGCGGCGCGGCGCAATCCGGCGACGACTGGAAGCCCAGCTACAATCCCTGGCTGGTGACGCTGGTCGTCACCATGGGCGCCTTCATGGAGGTGCTCGACACCACCATCGTCAACGTCTCCCTGCCGCATATCGCCGGCAGCATGTCCGTCTCCAACGACGAGAGCACCTGGGCGCTCACCACCTATCTCGTCGCCAACGGCATCGTGCTCACCATCTCCGGCTATCTCAGCCGCTGGCTGGGGCGGAAGCGCTACTTCACCATCTGCCTCGCCGCCTTCACCGTCGCCTCGCTCGCCTGCGGCATCTCGCAGGAATTCTGGCAGCTCCTCGTCTTCCGCGCGCTGCAGGGCTTCTTCGGCGGCGGCCTGCAGCCGACGCAGCAGGCCATCATCCTCGACACCTTCCCGCCGGAAAAGCGCGGCACCGCCTTCGCCGTCACCGCGCTGGCCATCATCGTCGCGCCCATCCTGGGCCCCGTCGTCGGCGGCTACCTCACCGACACCTATTCCTGGCACTGGATCTTCCTGATCAACGTGCCCATCGGCCTCGCCGCCGTCTTCGGCGTGCTCACGGTGGTGGAGGACCCGCCGCATGTGCAGGAGGAGCGAAAGACCACCCCGCGCTTCGACTTCATCGGCCTCGGCTTCATCGTGCTCGCCCTGGGCGGCCTGGAACTCGCCATGGACCGCGGCGAGAACTACGACTGGCTCGATTCCAGCTTCATCCGGATCTCGGCGCTGGCCGCCATCACCGGCTGGGTCGGCGGCACCTACTGGTTCGCCTATGCCAAGCGCCCGATGGTGAACCTGCGCGTCTTCCGCGACCGCAACTTCACCCTGGGCTGCATCCTGATCTCGGTGATGGGCTTCGCCCTCTACGGCAGCGCGGTGATGATCCCACAGCTCGCGCAGCAGCAACTCGGCTACACCGCCACCTGGTCCGGCCTCGTCCTCGCGCCCGGCGCCGTGCTGCTGGTGATGCTGATCCCCGTCTCCGGCCGGCTGATGGGCTTCATCCCGGCCAAGTGGCTCATCGCCTTCGGCGGCCTCTGCCTCGCCACCTCCTTCTGGTACTCCAGCCACCTCACCCCGGACCTCAGCTTCCGCGCCCTGGTCATCATCCGCGCCTCGCAGACCGTCGGCCTCGCCTTCCTCTTCGTGCCGATCAGCACCATCGCCTATGCCACTCTGCCGCGCGAGCTGAACGGCGACGCCACCGCCCTCTTCTCCATGTTCCGCAACGTGCTGGGCTCCACCGGCATCTCGGTCTCCACCGCGCTGATCACCGATCACCAGCAGATCCGCCAGGCGCATCTGGTCCAGTACCTGACGCCACTCCACGAGCCCTACAACACCACCCTGCAGCAGGTGCAGGGCGCGATGATCAGCCACGGCGTCTCCGCCGCCGGCGCCGCGCAACAGGCGGAGCTCTGGATGTACCAGCAGCTCCAGACCCAGACCGCAATCCTCGCCTATTCCGACGTCTTCATCATCACCGCCGCCATCGCCGCCTGCATCATCCCCTTCGCCCTGATGCTGTCGGGCGTGAAGGTGCAGGGCGGCGGCGGAGCCCACTGAGCCCCATGCATCCCACACGCCATTCCCATCCCGCCCCGCGGCCGCCGGCCCGCCGCATCGCGGCCCCGCTCGCCCTCCCGATCGTCCTCCCGCTGGCGCTCTCGCTCCTCGCCGGCTGCACCGTGGGCCCGGACTTCACCCCGCCCAAACCCGAGACGCCGCAGAGCTGGAACGACACCGCCCGCGCCCCCAGCCAGGCCGTCACCCTCCGCGCCGACCCCGACCCGCACTGGTGGACCGGCTTCAACGACCCCATCCTCACCTCGCTCGTGGAACGCGCCGTCAGCGGCAACCTCGACCTGCAGCAGGCCGTGCTGCGCGTCGTCCAGGCCCGCCAGAACGAGGCCGCCGCCCGCGCCGCCGGCCTGCCCAGCCTGAACGGCACCGGCAGCTACACGCGCCAGCAGCTCGGCCTGCAGGGCACCGTGCGCCGCAGCGGCCTGGCCGGGCGCCTCGACAGCCTGGGTGGCGAGGCCGCCTCCGCCGGCGATGCCCTGATCGACAAGCTGACCAGCCCGATCGACCTCTTCCAGTCGGGCTTCGACGCCTCCTGGGAGCTCGACCTCTTCGGCCGCGTCCGCCGCTCCGTGGAACAGAGCCAGGCCCAGACCCAGGCACAGGCCGAGGCGGTCAACGACGCCCTCGTCACCCTCCAGGCCGAGGTGGTCCAGGCCTATGCCGGCCTGCGCGGCGCCCAGGCCCTCGCCCAGTCGCAGCGCGAGAACGTCCAGACCGCCCAGGACATCCTGGACCTGACCCAGCGCCAGCGCCGCCAGGGCCTCGTCACCGAGCTGGACGTGGAGAACCAGCGCACCCAGCTCCTCACCCTCCGCGCCCAGCTCCCGACCTACGAGAAGCAGGTCCGCCAGGCGATGAACCGCCTTGCCATCCTGACCGGCCAGCCCCCCGGCACCCTGGATGCGGAGCTGGAGGTGGCCCGTCCCATCCCGCCCACGCCACCCGCCGTGCCGCTCGGCCTGCCCGCCTCCCTGGCCCGCCGCCGCCCCGACATCCGGCAGGCCGAGGCCCGGCTGCACGCGGCCACCGCCGGCGTCGGCGTCGCGGTGGCGAATTTCTATCCGGACATCTCACTGACCGGCAGCCTGGGCACGCGGGGGCTGGAGGCCAGCTCCCTGACCAACTGGTCGAACCACTTCTATTCCTTCGGCCCCAGCATCTCCCTGCCGATCTTCCAGGGCGGCCGCCTCACCGCCAATCTCCGCACCGCCCGCGCGCAGCAGGCCGAGGCCGCGCTCGCCTATCGCGGCACCGTGCTGAACGCCCTGGGAGAGGTCGAGGACAGCCTCGTCGCCTACCGCACCGACCGCGCCCAGCTCGAAAGCCTCGACCAGTCGGTCCGCTCCGCCGAAACGGCCCTCTCCCTCGCCCGCAGCCGCTACAACAGCGGCCTTTCCAACTTCATCGACGTGCTCGACGCCCAGCGCAGCCTCGTCCAGGCCCGGCAGCAGCGCCTCCAGGCCACGCTCTCCCTGACCTCGGACCTCGTCTCGCTCTACAAGGCCCTGGGCGGCGGCTGGCAGGATGTCACCCCACCGCAGGTGGCCTCCATCCCCCCGCCGCCCTCCGCCGGCGGGGCCCCCTCCACCCCCATCGAATCCCTCTCGCCCGACAGCCTCGCCGGCATCGACAAGCCGGGCACCATCGTCCCCCTCGCCCCCGCCACCGGCCGCTAGCCCCCCCGGGGGGCATGGGCACAGGATGTGTCCCCGGCGGAGCGGGCGCCCGGGCGAAAGACAGCGCCTTTCGCCCGCGGCAAAGTGGCGGCGGCGGAACCTCCGCCACCCGGATCAGACCCGCGCCCCGGCCAGCCTTTCCGCCTTGCCCTTCGGCAGCATCAGATGGACCACCCCCACGGCCACCACATAGACCCCGGCGGCCACGAAGAAGACCAGCGTGTAGTTGTTGTTCGTGGCGTCCAGCACATGCCCCACGACCACGGCCGAGAAGCCGCCGAGGATCGAGCTGATGCAGCCGCCCAGACCCACCGCCCCGGCCACCGCCTCCTTCGGCATGGTGTCCGAGACGAGCGTGAAGAGATTGGCCGAGAAGCCCTGATGCGCCGCCATCGCCAGGCCGATCAGCAGCACCGCCACCCAGATCTGCTCCGTCATCGGCGCCAGGAAGACCGGCACGGTGCAGAGCGCGCAGGCCAGCAGCGCCAGCTTGCGCGCCGTGAAGACGCCGAAGCCCGAGCGCATCAGCCGCCCCGACAGCCAGCCGCCGCCGATCGAGCCCACATCCGTCATCAGGTAGATCACGACCAGCGGCAGGCCGAGCGCCATCAGGTTCACGTGGAACTTCGAGAACAGGAAGCTCGGCACCCAGTTGTTGTAGAACCACCAGACCGGGTTGGTCAGGATCGCCCCCAGCAGATAGACCCAGGTGCCGGAATAGCGCAGCAGGTGCGACCAGGGCACGTTCCGCGACGGCGGCGCCACCTCGTTGTCGCTCTGGATATAGCGCAGCTCCGCCGGGTTCACCCGCGGATGCTCCTCCGGCGCCCGGTAGGTCGCCAGCCACACCACGACCCAGACGATGCCGACCAGGCCGGTAAGGTAGAAGGC
Source organism: Roseomonas gilardii subsp. gilardii (assembly GCF_023078375.1). Taxonomy (NCBI): domain Bacteria; kingdom Pseudomonadati; phylum Pseudomonadota; class Alphaproteobacteria; order Acetobacterales; family Roseomonadaceae; genus Roseomonas; species Roseomonas gilardii. Next base: position 4,028,623 of record NZ_CP095554.1, read on the forward strand.
CGTCTGCCAGCCCCAATGCGTGGTGACGAAGGCCGCGATCAGCGGCGCCAGCAGCCCGCCGATATTGCTGCCCGAATTGAAGATGCCTGTGGCCAGAGCGCGGTCGCGCACCGGGAACCAGGTCGCCACCGACTTGATGCAGGTCGGGAAGTTGCCACCCTCGCCCAGACCCAGCACGACGCGGGCCAGGATGAACCCGCTCACCGAGGTCACCAGCCCGTGCGAGGCCGAGGCCGCGGACCAGATCATGGCGGCGATCGCCAGCCCCCAGCGCACGCCCACCTTGTCGGTGAAGGCACCCATCCCCGCATAGCCGGCCGCATAGGCCATGCTGAAGGCGAAGACGATGTTGCCGTATTCGCTCTCGTTGAACTGCAGCTCACCCTGGATGGTCGGCTTCAGCACCGCCAGCAGGTTCCGGTCCATGTAGTTGATCGTCGTGATGACGAAAAGTAAACCGATAATGAACCATCTGTAATTTCCGGCGGGCGCCATGCCCTGCCCAGGCTGTTTGCTGCCTAACATTTGTTCCTCCGGTGCGGCAATTTCCCCAGGCAGGAAAGCCTTCTTGCCGAGCACTTGCCGTCTGCTTTCGTTCAGCGCCCGGACAGCGTCAAGCCTCTTTTGCTCTGTGATATGTCAGAGGAGCCGCAAACGCCCCGCCCTGGCGAATGCCCTTTGCCATCCTGAGCCGCGTCCCGGCAAAACCCCACAACATCCACGATGAGGACAGGGGAGAGGGAAAAGCCGCCTGGAGTAACGTTCCGGTTCGTGCTCAACTCAAACGAGAGAAAAAGCCGGAATTTCTCCCATCGCGCGCAAAACCACCACCAGCTCCAGTGGCCCCACCGACCACCCCCCGGTCCAGGCCTCGCTGCTCGATGCCCCGCTCACGGCGGAGCGGCCGCCAGCCGTCGTACCGGAGGGTCCGGAAGGTCACCGCCGCCGCCTGCGCCAGCGCTTCCTGCGCGGCGGCGCCGAGGCCATGCCCGATTACGAGTTGCTGGAACTCCTGCTCTTCGCCGCCCTGCCGCGTGGCGACACCAAGCCCCTGGCCAAGGCCCTGCTCGCCCGCTTCGGCAGCTTCGCCCGCGCCATCACCGCCAGCGAGGCCGATCTGCGCGCCATCCCCGGCGTCGGCGATGCCGTGCTGGCTTCCCTGCGCCTCGCCCGCGCCGCCGCCCTGCGCCTGCTGGCCCAGGAAGCCCGCCAGGGACCCGTGCTGGACAACTGGCCCCGCCTCACCGCCTATCTCTCGGCCGCCCTGTCATGGGAGGATGTGGAACAGTTCCGCATCCTCTTCCTCGACAGCCGCAACCGCCTCCTGGCCGACGAGGCCCAGGCGCGCGGCACGCTGGACCAGGCCCCGGCCTATCCGCGCGAGATCGTGCGCCGCGCCCTGGAACTCGGCGCCGCCTCGGTGATCCTGGTCCACAACCATCCGAGCGGCGACCCGACGCCATCCCGCGCCGACCTCGCCACCACCGGGGCGATCCGCGCCGCCGCCGCGGCCCTGGGCATCCTGGTCCACGACCACCTGATCGTCGGCCGTGGCCGCACCCTTTCCTTCCGTCAGGAGGGCCTGCTCTGAAAGCCCCCCTCGCCAGCCGGCGAGGGAAGCAGGCTGCCCTCAGCTTCGCGAGGACCCTCCGGCCCGCAGCGCCGTCCCGATCTCACGCGCGAAGCGCGGCGCATCCACCATGGCCGCACCCCCATCCGCCGCCATCGTCAGTTGCGTGCGCAGGAAACGCCCGGCCACCGTCCCGACGCAGAGATGCCGCTCGATCCGGGTACGCCCCAGCCGCCCTTCCAGCAGCGCGCAGCGCAGCGGCCCGCCATGGGCCAGCGGCACCTGGCTGCGCGACACCTCGCGGAAGCTGCGCCCGGTCACCCCGGCATCGATGGAGGTGGATTCCCGCACCAGCGACGCCAGTTCCGCCTCCACCGCCGCGCCGTTGATCGCCACCTGGCCCCGGTCATAGAGCGTGACCTGCGCCGCCACGGTGCGCGAGGGCGTGGCATAATCCACCGTCCGCGCATCGGCGCCGAGCGCGGGGGAAGCCACCGCCCCGCCCCGCATCATCCCCGCCGCCTCCGCCGGCAACCGCGCCAGCACCTCCGCCATGGCCGGGCGGGGGGAACCCGCCGCGACCGAATCCGGATCGCCTCCTCCGGGCTGGGCACAGGCCCCGGCCAGCAGCGCCAGCGCGAAGCCCCCCGCCCGCAGCACCCCCGGCAAGGCCCGGCTCACGAATGCCCCTCCGCCGGCAGGGGCAGCGGCAGTCCGAGGTTCAGAACGAGATTGGCCGTCACCAGGCCCTCCCACATCAATTGCAGACCGACATAGAGGATGAGGAACACACCCAGATAGGCGACCCAGCGCCAGCGATCGAGCAGCTTCGCCAGCAGCCCGCCCAGCACGCCCATCATGATAATGGAGATCAGCAACCCAACGACCAGCAGCGGCAGGTCGTTGCGCGCCACCGCCGCCACGGCCAGCACGTTGTCGAGGCTCATCGACACATCGGCCAGGATGATCTGCCACAGCGCCTGCCAGATGGTCTTCTCGGCGGCCTTGCCGTGGCCCTCCTCCTCCTCGTCCTTGCTGCGCAGTTCCCGCCAGAAGTTCCAGGCGATGTAGAGCAGCGCCGCGCCACCCAGCAGGTCGATCCACCACAGCGACAGCAGCAGCGTGGCGAAGACCGAGAAGACGATCCGCAGCACCGCCGCCGCGATGACACCGAACAGCACCGCCCTGGCGCGCTGATGCGCGGGCAACCCCGCCGCCGCGAGGCCGATCACCACCGCGTTGTCGCCGGAAAGGATGATGTTGAGCCAGATGATCTCCAGCAGCCCGGGCAGCATCCCGGTCAGCGATTCCATGTCCGCATTTCCTCACCGGACGCGTGCGGGATCCCTCCCGGCGAGGTGCAGCGCCCTTCCCAGATGACGGCGAAGCTAGACCGGTTCCATGCATCCTGGAATGCGCCCGGCGACGAAAAGCCGTACCGAATCAACGGGCAGGATCGCCTTTTCGGCGGCCTCCACGCCCGTTCCGCGCCGGGCGCTTCATCTTCGCCCCCATTCCGGCCCGTTTCCGCATGAACGGCCGGCAAGGATTTCGCCCGCCCCGGAACGGGAAAGGGCGGGATGCACCGGCATCCCGCCCCTCCGGAAACCACCCCCGGCGACAGGCCAGGGCCACGGACCAGGGCCACGGACCAGGGCCACGGACCGGGGCCACGGACCGGGGCGCCACCCTCGCGGCGCGCCCCGCCTCCCTCAGCGCGTGGCGGCACCCCCGCCGAACCAGGCGGAGACATGCGGCCCGACCTCGTGCCAGCCCTCGAAGATCATGTTCAGCGCCACGTAGAGGATCACCAGCAACCCGATCCAGGCGATCCAGCGGAAGCGCTCCAGCACGCGCGCGATGAAGCTCGCGGCCACGCCCATCAGCACCACCGAGATGGCGAGGCCGATCACCAGCACGTCCAGATGCTCCTTCGCCGCGCCGGCCACCGCCAGCACGTTGTCGAGGCTCATGGACACGTCCGCGACCAGGATCTGCACGATCGCCTGGCCCAGCGTCTTGCGCGGCGCCCCGGACGCGGCGCCCGTCCCGCCGGACACCGCCTCATGCGCGGCCTCGGCGCCCTCGTGCTGCGCATGGTCCGCCCGCAGCTCCCGGTACATCTTCCAGCAGACCCAGAGCAGCAGCAGGCCGCCCATCAGCGTCAGGCCGACGATCGCCAGAAGCTGCGTGGTGATCGCCGCAAAGCCGATCCGCATGATCGTCGCGGCGCCAATGCCCCAGAGGATCGCCTTGCGCCGCTGGTCCGGCGGCAGCCCGGCCGCCGCCATGCCCACCACGATCGCGTTGTCGCCGGCCAGAACCAGGTCGATCAACAACACCTGCCCGAGGGCCAACAACCAATCCAGACTCATCGGCGCTTCATCGCTCCCCCTCGCGGCCGGATCGGACCGGCCGGAAACCCGCCGGGCGCCGCCGCCCGCGGCGCTGCCACTTAAACACTCGGCAATCTTGCGGCAACATCGCGCAACGCTCCTGCCCTGCCGCAGCCGCCACGCCGCTCGCTCACCGCTCCTGCCGCCGCTTCCGGGGCCGGCCCCGGGGGCGGAGTGAGGATCAAAGGGCGCTCCGGGAGCAAGGCCAACGCCCCCAAAGGACAGCGGAACCCGGAACGAACAGCGCGCCGCCACGCCCCCGCTCAGGCCCGCAGCCACCCCTCCATCACCAGGGCGCAGCCTCCGGCCACCCCGGCACGGACAGCCCCACCCTCTCGCCAGGCCCGTGCCTGCAACAGGCTCACCCGCCCCATCTCCACCCCCTGCCGTACCGGCAGCGACAGCCGCTCCTCTCCGGACAGGTCGAGCAACAGGGCCGCCACCGTCGCCGTGGCGCTCCCCGTCGCCGGGTCCTCATAGAGCTCGCGCGTGAACATGCGCGAACGCAGCCCACCCTCCGCCATCCGCACATAGGCGTAGACCGAGCTCGCTCCATCGCGCGGCAGCGTCCCGGCCCAGGCCAGCGGGTTCGGGCGGATACGCCCCAGCGCCTCCAGCCCCGCCAGTTCCACCACCAGGAAGGGCGTCCCCACCGACACGACCTGCGGCGCATGGCCCGCCACCACCACATCCTCCGCCCGCAGCGAAAGACAGGACGCCATCTCCGCCGCGCCGCAGACAGCGAGGCGCGACAGGGCCTGCGGCGCCTCCAGCGACGCCCCGGCCACCGCCCCGCCTTCCAGCAGAGGCCGCACCGGCACCAGCCCGGCGATCTCCTCGAACAGCAGCACCTCCGGCACGGCCTCGCCCCGCGCCGCCATCTCCGAAGCCAGCACGAAGCCCGTGCCGATATTCGGATGCCCGGCGAAGGGCATCTCCCGCACCGGCGTGAAGATCCGCACCCTTGCCTTATGCTCCGGCAGCTCCGGCGGCAGCACGAAAGCCGTCTCGGACAGGTTGAACTCCCGGGCGATGCGTTGCATCGCCGTCCCGTCCAGCCCCGCCGCCTCCGGCAGCACCGCCAGCGGATTGCCCGCGTAGCGCTCCGAGGCGAAGACATCCACCGTCACGAAGCGATAGCGCCCACCGCTCATGACCGGCGCGCCCGTTCCGCGACGACACCTGGCGTGCCATCCCAGAAGGGCCGGGCCGCCTCCATCGCCGCATCCATCGGCGTGAGGCCGATATCGGCCAGCTCCCGCTCCGGAAGCTCCCGCAGCATCCGCCGCGTCACGGCATTGCGGTGCCAGACCGCCAACCCTGCCGCCATGCGCCTGAACAGGCTCCGCCCCGCCGTCGCAGCCAGGCCGTTGAACGCGGGATTGATCCGATCAACCCCAGGAATTGCTCCGAACATCTGAGAATCGCACCAAATTGCACCGATTCACCTTCTGGCACAGCACCAATTTCCGCTTCAACATCGCAATTGTCCTCGGTACAATATTCCCGTGACCGACTTCCGTGACCTCGCTGACCGCCTCGCCCACGACCTCGCGGAGGATCTCGCCGCCGGCCGCCGCCAGCCGGGCGAACGCCTCCCCCCCAGCCGCGACTACGCCCACCGCCAGGGCATCGCCCCCTCCACCGCCTCCCGCGTCTATGCCGAGCTCGTCCGGCGCGGCATCGTGGTGGGCGAGGTCGGGCGCGGCACCTTCCTCCGCGCCACACAGGCCCCGCCCGGCCTCCCGGCACGCGAACGCCACACCGACCGAATCACCGATCTGGAGGTGAACTTCTCCGTCCTGCCGGAACAGGGCGCGCTCCTCGCCCCCGCCCTCGCCCGCCTGTCACGGCCGGAGGCACTGCAGCCCCTGCTTTCCCATGCCGCCGCCGCCGGCGACGCCACCATCCGCGCCGCCACCACCAGCCTTCTCACCCGCGCCGGCTGGGCGCCCGATCCCGAATCCCTGCTCTTCGCCGGCCGCGGCCAGCAGGCCCTCTCCGCCTGCTTCACCGCCCTCATCGCCCCCGGCGAGCGCCTGGGCCTGGAGGCCATGACCTACCCGCTCGCCAAAGGCATCGCCCAGCGCCTCGGCCTCGCCCTCGTGCCGCTGGCCATGGACGGCCACGGCCTGCGCCCCGATGCCCTGGCAGCGGCCCATGCCGCCCATCCGCTGCGCCTGCTCTACCTGCAGCCGGACCTGCACAACCCGCTCGGCCCCAGCATGCCCGAAGCCCGCCGCCGGGAGATCGCCGCCCTCTGCCGCAGCCTGGACATCCTGGTGGTGGAGGACTCCGTCTACGGCTTCCTCGCCGAGGACATCCTCCCGCCGCTCGCCGCCCATGCGCCGGAACGCGTGGTGCTGGTGGACAGCCTCTCCAAGCGCGTCGCCCCCGGCATGACGCTGGGCATCCTCGCCACCCCGCCCGCCCTGCGCCCCCGCATCGCCGCCGCCCTGCGCGTCGGCGGCTGGGCCGCCCAGGGCTTCACCCTCGCCGCCGCCGCCGCCTGGATGGAGGATGGCAGCGTCGCGGAACTCGTCCGCCGCAAGCGCCAGGACGCCCGCCGCCGCAACGCCCTGGCGCGCGACCTCCTCGGCGCCGCCGGCCTCTCCCTGCGCGGCGATCCGCGCGCCTATCACCTCTGGCTCGAACTGCCCGATCCCTGGCGGGCGGAAACCTTCGTGGCCGCCGCCGCCCGCCGCCGCATCGCCGTCTCCCCCGCCGCCGAATTCGCCACCGGCCCCGGCCACGCCCCCGATGCCGTCCGCCTGGCCCTCGCCGCTCCCGCGGAAGCCACCCTGCGCCCGGCCCTCGAAACCCTGCTGGAACTCGCCCTCGCCGGCCCCGACGCCACCCTCGTCGGCTGAGCCAGCCCGGCCTCCATGACGGTCATCACCCCGGGTGATGACCACCCCGCCCGCAACCGCCCCATATCCCGCGGCAACAGCCCCGGGCGCCCCCCGCCCCACACCTCTCCCAACCGGGACCACACACCCCATGAAGAAGATCGGCTTCCTCTCCTTCGGGCACTGGACGCCCTCCCCCATTCCGGCACCCGCAGCGCCGCCGACGCCCTGCTGCAATCCATCGACCTCGCCGTGGCGGCCGAGGAGCTGGGCGCGGACGGCGCCTATGTCCGCGTCCACCACTTCGCCCGCCAGCTCGCCTCGCCCTTCCCGCTCCTCGCCGCCATGGGCGCGCGGACGAAGACGATCGAGCTCGGCACCGCCGTCATCGACATGCGCTACGAGAACCCGCTCTACATGGCGGAGGATGCCGGCGCCGCCGACCTCATTTCTGGCGGCCGCCTCCAGCTCGGCCTCAGCCGCGGCTCGCCCGAGCAGGTGATCGATGGCTGGCGCCACTTCGGCTACGCCCCCGCCGAGGGCGAGACGGATGCCGATCTGGGCCGCCGCCACGCGGAAGTCTTCCTCGAAGTGCTCAAGGGCCAGGGCTTCGCCCGCCCCAACCCGCGCCCGATGTTCCCCAACCCGCCCGGCCTGCTGCGGCTGGAGCCCTATTCCGAGGGGCTGCGCGAGCGCATCTGGTGGGGCTCCGGCTCCAACGCCACGGCCGTCTGGGCGGCGAAGCTCGGCATGAACCTGCAAAGCTCCACCCTCAAGGACGACGAAACCGGCGAGCCCTTCCACATCCAGCAGGCCAGGCAGATCCGCCTCTACCGCGAGGCCTGGAAGGAAGCGGCCCACGGCCGCACCCCGCGCGTTTCCGTCAGCCGCAGCATCTTCCCCCTGCTCGACGACCGGGACCGCGAGTATTTCGGCCGTGGCGGCAAGGAGCAGGACCAGGTCGGCCTGCTCGGCGACAACACCCGCGCCATCTTCGGCCGCGGCTACACCGCCGAGCCCGAGGCCCTGATCGCCCAGCTCCGCGAGGACGAGGCCATCGCCGAGGCCGACACCCTGCTGCTGACCATCCCCAACCAGCTCGGCGTCGAATACTGCGCCCATGTCATCGAGGGCATCCTGAAGCACATCGCCCCCGCCCTCGGCTGGCGCTGAACAGCCAGCGGCCTCCTGGGGAGGCGCCGCCTCCCCAGGAGGCCGCTGGGGACATGGTATGTCCCCAGACCCCGCCTTTCGCTGGCACCGGGTGGCAAGGTCAGCCAGCAGCCCGATCCCGAAAAGCAGGTGGATCGGCGGGACTCCAAAAGAAGAAAAACACCATCTCCACACTCGTGGCGCCGACAGCCCGCCGGAGAGCCTGGCTCTCCGGCGCGATCCGGCCACAGCGAGTGCCAACAAACCGGGTCCAGGGCCCGCAGGGTCCTGGCGGATGGGGGGTCCGGGGGTGAAGGCGGCGCCTTCCCCCGGGACGGCGCAACGCCCGGAAAGAGCCGCCTTACGCCGCCGCCGGCACCTTCACTTCGCTCGTCCAGCCATGGGCATCCGGCGCGGTGCCGTACTGGATCGCCACGATCGCCTCGTACAGCTTCTGCGTCAGCGGCCCGGTCTCGCCACCGTTGATGACGATCTTCTCGCCCTTGTAGCCGAGCAGCCCGACCGGCGAGACGACGGCGGCGGTGCCCGTGCCCCACATCTCCTTCAGCGTCCCGTCGCGCCCGGCCTGCATCACCTCGTCGATGGTGATCGGCCGCTCGCTGGCCTTCACGCCCCAGTCGCGCAGCAGGGTCAGGATGGAGTTGCGCGTCACGCCGTCCAGGATGGTGCCGGCCAGCGGCGGGGTGATCACCTCGTCGCCGATCTTCACCATGATGTTCATGGTGCCCACCTCGTCGAGGTAGCGCCGCTCCACGCCATCCAGCCACAGCACCTGGGTATAGCCCTGCGCCTCGGCATCCTGCGCGGCGGCGAGGGAGGCCGCGTAGTTGGCCGCCGTCTTGGCCTCGCCCAGCCCGCCGCGCACCGCGCGCACATACTTGTCCGTGGCCAGGATCTTCACCGGCTTCACGCCTTCCTTGTAGTAGGCGCCGACCGGCGAGCAGATGACGAAATAGGTCAGCCGGTGCGCCGGATGCACGCCGAGCTGCACCTCCGTCGCGACCACCGTGGGGCGGATGTACAGCGACGTCCCCGCGCGGTGCGGCACCCAGTCATGGTCCACCGCCACCAGTTCCTCGAAGGAACGGCGGATCAGCTCCGGGTCCATCGGCGGGATGCAGAGCGCGGCGCAGGACTTGTTCAGCCGCTCGGCATGCCGCCGGGCGCGGAACAGGCGGATCTTGCCGTCCGGCCCGCGGAAGGCCTTCAGCCCGTCGAACACCGTCTGCCCGTAATGCAGGACCGAGGTCGCCGGGTCCATGCTCAGCGGCCCATAGGGAACGATGCGCGGGTCGTGCCAGCCCTTCCCCTCCTCGTAGTCCATCAGGAACATGTGGTCGGTCATGACCTTGCCGAAGGTCAGGTCGGCCTCGTCGGGGCGCGGCTTCGGAGACTGGGTGCGGGTCACGCGGATGGTCGGAATGGTCATGGCACCAGCTCTTTTGGTTTCGTTGCTCGTCATGCCTTTGTAGCGCAAGAAACTGCCCCGGAAGGCCCTCCGCCTGCACGATCTGGTCCTGCCTGCCTTGTGCGGAGTGCGGGGCGGGCCGGGCAAGCCCCTCGGCTCGCCCAGTTTCAGCGTCCCGGCATGGACCCTGGCCGGAGATAGGCGAACATATGAGGCACGTAGTCGGCCTTCCCAATCCCGACCCCTTGGCTCCGGAGGATCGCATAGGCGGTCACGGCGTGGAAATAGAACTGCGGCAGCGCCCAGTCGCGGGCATATTCCTCGCCCGTCAGGTCGAAGGTGATGCCTCCCGGAAGCTCGATGACGACCGGCAGGCCGGCTCCGCCATCCAGCGCGTCCGGAGCCAGGCCATCGAGGAGCGAAAGGGCCTCGTCGATCCGCGCCCGGGCGTCCGAGATCAGCCCGGGCGCTTCGCCGGCATGACGCCCTTCGGCCGCCAGTTCATCCAGGGACCCTGGCATCGGCTCTCCCCGCAGCCTGAACACCGCTTCCTGCGCCTGGAGCGCGGCGAATCTCAACTGTGTCGCCAGGGGGTACATGTCGGCGGCCAGCCGGGCCGAGAGGATGGCCTCCGCCCGCCCCGGCACCTGCTGCTGCGCCTTGTCCAGCAGGCCAGCCAGCATGCGCAGCATCTGCCGGTAGGTGGGAACGAGAAGACCGGTCAATGTGAGTGACATGAATGTTCCCTCTTGAGGGCCGGCCCGGATGGCGCCCTGATCCGTTTCGAGAGAGCTGATGAGACAACCTGCCCGCCGCGCACACCAGGGTCCCGGCCTCCAGACCCCCCGCACCCCAGCCCCGCACCGCTTTCCCTTGACGAACCCTCCCCCCACGCGCGAGGGGGACCGCGCCGTTCAGAGAGGTCCCCCATGGTCCCGCGCTACGCCCGCCCCGAGATGACCGCGATCTGGTCGCCCGAGACCCGCTACAAGATCTGGTTCGAGATCGAGGCCCTGGCGGCCGAGGCCATGGGCCAGCTCGGCACCATCCCGGCCGAGGCCGCGCGCGTGATCCGCGAGAAGGGCGACCTCCGCACCGCCGGCATCACCGCCGCCGATGTGGAGCGCATCGACGAGATCGAGCGCACCACCCGCCACGACGTCATCGCCTTCCTCACCTGGCTGGGCGAGGGCATCGGCCCCGAGGCCCGCTTCATGCACCAGGGCATGACCTCCTCGGACGTGCTCGACACCTGCCTGAACGTGCAGCTCACCCGCGCCGCCGACCTGCTCCTGGCCGATCTGGACGCGCTCCTCGCCGCCCTCCGCCGCCGGGCCGAGGAACACGCGCTCACCCCCACCATCGGCCGCAGCCACGGCATCCATGCCGAACCCACGACCTTCGGCATCAAGCTCGCCGGCCATTGGGCGGAATTCGCCCGCTGCCGCAGGCGCCTCGCCGCCGCGCGGGAGGAGGTCGCGACCTGCGCCATCTCCGGCCCCGTCGGCACCTTCGCCTCGGTCGATCCCCGTGTGGAGGCCTTCGTCGCCGAACGCCTGGGCCTGCGCGCCGAGCCCGTCTCCACCCAGGTGATCCCCCGCGACCGCCACGCCGCCTTCTTCTGCGCCCTGGCCATCACCGCCAGCGCCATCGAGCGCCTGGCCACCGAGGTCCGCCACCTCCAGCGCTCCGAGGTGCGGGAGGCCGAGGAATACTTCCACCCGGGCCAGAAGGGCTCCTCCGCGATGCCGCACAAGCGCAACCCGGTGCTGAGCGAGAACCTCACCGGCCTCGCCCGCGTCATCCGCGGCTACGCCGCCCCGGCCCTGGAGAACGTCGCCCTCTGGCACGAGCGCGACATCAGCCACAGCAGCGTCGAGCGCTTCATCGGCCCCGACGCCACCATCACCATGGACTTCGCCCTGGCCCGCGCCACCTCGATGATGGACAAGCTGACCGTCTATCCCGAGCAGATGAAGCGCAACCTCGAGGCCCTGGGCGGCGTCGTCCACAGCCAGAAGGTCCTGCTTGCCCTCACCCAGGCCGGCATGAGCCGCGAGGCCTCCTATGCCGCCGTCCAGCGCGCCGCCATGGCCACCTGGACCGCCCTGGGCACGCCCAACGGCCGCTCCTTCCGCGACGAGCTCCTCTCCGACCCCGAGGTCTCCGCCAAGCTCGACGCCGCGACGCTCGACGCCGCCATGGACCCGGCCAAGGACTTCCGCCACACCCAGGCCACCCTGGCCCGCGTCTTCGCCAGCGAAGGCGCCTGAGGATACGGAAAGGCCCGCGGTGCCAGTGTGGCGCCACGGGCCTTTCCCTCCGCGTCAGCCTGCCCCGGGAAGAGCCGGGCCGAACCGCCCAGCCTCCAGGATCACCCGAAGAAGCTCAGCGCCCCGTCCCGGTCGGGTTGGTGCCGCTGGTATTCGTGCCCGCAACCCGGTCGAAGCCCCGGCTCGCCACCGTGCCCTTCGGATTCGCCGGCGTACCGTCCGACTGCTCCGGATAGGCCCCGCTCAGATTGGTGCCCGCCGCGCGATCCGCCGCCCGCGTCGCCGCCGTGCCGGGCGGGTTCCCCGGCGTGCCGTCCGGCGCCGAGGCCGTGCCGCGCCCCGCCTCCAGCGTGTTCAGATCGTCATCGTCCCGATACCCGGTCCAACCGCCCGCGCGGTAATCCGCCTCCCGCACCGTGGCATCCACCGGCCCATGGCTGGCCAGAATCCGCTCCGCCTCGTCGATGCGCGCATCCTCGCTCCGCACCGTCACCAGCGTCCCGCCCCGCCGCACACCCTCGGCATAGGTCCCGGCTTCGCTCTCGCTCACCCCGGCCCCGGTCAGCGCCCCCAGCAACCCGCCGGCCGCCGCACCCGCCCCGGCCCCGGTGAGCGTCGCCACCAGCCAGCCCGCCGCGACCACGGGCCCCACACCAGGGATCGCCAAGGCCCCGAGCCCGGCCGCGAGGCCCGCGCCACCGCCCAGCACCGTCCCCAGCGTGGCCCCGATCCCGGCCCCGGACTCGCTGTTCTCGGCGGTGTCCGCATGCCCCTCGGCCCGTTCCCCGGGCAGCACGGCGGCGTCGCCATAGCGCCCGTCCGCATTGTTGGCGAGGATGCTCACATCCTCATGCCGGAAGCCCGCCGCCTCCAGGTCCCGCACCGCCGCCAGAGCATGGTCGTGGGTGTCGAAAAGCCGGGTAATGGTCCGCATAGCCATGGTTCGCCTTCCTCTCGTCTCGTTCTTTCGTGATCCGCCGCTCCACCGCCTCACCCCGGCAGCCTCAGCGCGTGGCGGAAGCGGCGCCCGTCACCACGTTGCCGCGGAAATCCAACCCGACATCGACGGTCTGGCCATTCCGCGTGGCCTTCCCGCGCCACACACCCGCGTCGTCCTTCTTCAGCTCCGAGACCTGCGAGTATCCCGCCGATTCGATGCGGCTCCGCGCCTGCCCCTCGGTGAAGCTGTTCGCCCCGGCCTCCGGCGTCGCCGTCACCGGCGTGCCCGAGGCCTGCGACCCGCTGCCCGCCTCCCCCGCCGGCCGTGGCGTGGTCATCGGCGCGGCCGTCCCCATGCCGGGCGCAGTTCCGGGCGCAGTTCCGGGCGTGCCCTGCGCCATCGTCGATCCGCCGCCACCCGGCGCCGTTGGCGTCCCGATCGTGCCCTGCTGGCTGGCACCCGTCTGGGCCTGGGCCATCGCCGCGGGCATGAATCCCGCCACCCCCAGCGCCAGCCCCGCCACCACCGCAAAACCGCCCTTGAGACTGCTCCGCATGCCCGCTCTCCTCATCAACCTGCGGCGTTGTCCGACCGGGCGCCCGGCCCGTCCGCCTGTGCCCCTGTAAACGGCTCAAAACCCTTTCCGTTGACAGACCACGTCCCGAAAGTTGATACTGGCCGTTCACACGACAGCCAGCCTGCCCGGACGGACGGGCCCTTCAAGGCCCCGCGCCCTCACGGCCACGCGGGGCTGACGGCACACCCTCGGCGGTGGAAGAACCCCCCACCCCCTGCTATACCCACCCGCCACAGGCTGCCCGACCCCCGGTCCCCCACGACCCAGGGTCCGGCGGCCACGACGGATTTCTGGACGACGATTGACGATGGCCCGACGGCGGCAACTCTACGAAGGCAAGGCGAAGATCCTCTTCGAAGGTCCGGAACCGGGCACCCTCGTCCAGTACTTCAAGGATGACGCCTCCGCCTCCAACGGCGCCAAGAAAGGCGTCATCACCGGCAAGGGCGTCCTCAACAACCGCATCAGCGAATACCTGATGACGCGCCTCTCCGACATCGGCATCCCCACCCACTTCATCCGCCGCCTGAACATGCGCGAGCAGTTGATCCGGGAGGTCGAGATCATCCCCCTCGAACTGGTGGTCCGCAACGTCGCCGCCGGCTCCCTCTCCACCCGCCTCGGCATCCAGGAAGGCCAGCGCCTCCCCCGCTCGATCATCGAGTACTACTACAAGAACGACGCCCTCCAGGACCCCATGGTCAGCGAGGAGCACATCACCTGCTTCGGCTGGGCCTCCACCCAGGACCTGGACGACATGGTCCAACTCGCCCTGCGCGTGAACGACTTCCTCACCGGCCTCTTCCTCGGCATCGGCATCGTCCTCGTGGACCTCAAGCTCGAATTCGGCCGCTTCTACGAGAATGAGGAGGTCCGCATCGTCCTCGCCGACGAGATCTCCCCCGACAACTGCCGCCTCTGGGACAGCAAGACCGGCGAGAAGATGGACAAGGATCGCTTCCGCCGCGACCTCGGCAAGGTCGAGGAAGGCTACCAGGAAGTCGCCCGCCGCCTCGGCATCCTCCCCGAGGCCGGCGTCCGCGACCTCAAGGGCCCGGAGTTGATGCAGTAACCGATGCAGTGACGGCCCCCGCCAGGCCCTCACCCGCCCCACCGCTTACCCCCCCACACCCCCTTGGGAGACCACACCCCGTGAAAGCCCGCGTGACCGTCATGCCCAAGCAAGGCGTCCTCGATCCCCAGGGCAAGGCCATCGCCCACGCCCTCGCCAACCTGGGCTACGACGCCGTCCACGACGTCCGCGCCGGCAAGGTCATCGAGCTCGACCTGACCGAGACCGACCCGGACAAGGCGAAGGCCCAGGCCGAGGACATGGCCCGCAAGCTCCTCGCCAACACCGTCATCGAGAGCTTCCGCGTCGAGGTCTCCCCGCGTGACCCCGGCGGAGGGAGCCTCGCCCATGCCGCGCCCCCACCTCATCGGCGGGGCCCCGCGCGCATGATCAAGGCCTCCCTCCTCCTCATGCTGGGCCTCACCGTCCTCGTCGCCATGACCCTGCGCTGGCGGGAACGCCACTACCCCCCCGCCCCGCCGCCCCAGCCCACGGCACGGACCCGCCGCGCCCGCCGCCCCTCCCTCCTCCGGGAAGGCAAGCGCACCCTCGACCGCTGGGTCACCGCCGCCGCCATCGCCGCCCTGCTCACCATCGTCCTGATGGGCGGCCTGCACTACCTGAAGCTCTGGCAGAACTGACCTCCACGGAAAGGCACCCCCCATGAAGGCCGCCATCGTCGTCTTCCCCGGCACCAACCGCGAGCGCGACATGGCCCTCGCCCTGAAGCGCGCCTCGGGCCACGAGCCCCTGATGCTCTGGCATGGCGAGCACGCCCTCCCCCCGGGCCTCGACCTCGTCGTCCTCCCCGGCGGCTTCTCCCATGGGGACTACCTCCGCTGCGGCGCCATGGCCGCCCAGTCCCCCATCATGCAGTCCATCAAGGACTTCGCGGCCAAGGGCGGCCACGTCCTCGGCGTCTGCAACGGCTTCCAGATCCTCACCGAGGCCGGCCTCCTCCCCGGCGCCCTCCTCCGCAACGCCGGGCTCCGCTTCCTCTCCATGGACTGCGTCCTGCGCGTCGAACGCGCCGGCACCCCCTACACCGCGCGCTGGCAGCAGGGCGAAACCTTCCGCGCCCCCATGGCCCATGGCGACGGCAACTATTTTGCCGATGAGGACACGCTGGACCGGCTGGAGGGCGAAGGCCTCGTCGCCTTCCGCTACGCCGACCGCAACCGCAACGGCGCCGTCCGCGACATCGCCGGCATCCTCTCCCCCAACCTCCGTATCCTCGGCATGATGCCCCACCCCGAGAACTACGCGGACCCCCTCACCGGCGGCGAGGACGGCCTGCCGCTCTTCCAGAGCATCGCGGAAACCCTGGTCGGGGCCTGAGGACCGGGCGTCGCAGCGCAGGGGCTCTGCCCCCGCGCCTCCCGCTTTAGTTACTCGGATAGCGTCTGATGACGCTCTCCAGATAAACATCAATGTGCGGGACGTATCTCTGTTGCTGAAGCGCATGGTAGTCAATACCTAGAAATTCAGCCATTTTATCAGGGTGAAGCACATAGAATTTTCCCATATCTACTTTGCTCAATATTCCGTCATCAATCAACGCTCTAACTAAATTCTTTCCCCTAGCATCTTTTGTCATTCTCAGGGCATCGATTTTCGGCGCAAATCGAACCAGAGCGCCTTTGCTATGCGATCTGAAAGAAGTTAATATTTTCCTAAGCCTCCTCCTCATGAAACTTAGATCTGGGCTAGCAGGCGGCTCTAGGTCAGCTATATAACTCGTCCAAGGATGATGACGATCGTTTGGCCAAGAAACTGCCAGAGTGGCACCACTTACGCTAACGCTTTGCACAAGCATACAATCAGCTTCTCCTGCTGACATAAAAACAATCAGAGCGTCCTTACTGTTATCTATTTTGCTGCCGTGAACGAAAATTTGTTTAGCCGCAATGGTCAATTCGGAAACAGATATTTCCACCGGAGCTCCAATTTGTTGTATAGCGCCGTCGCCAAGAGATAAAAAAATTGGGGCATCTATGTATACGTTACTAAATGGTGATTTTAGATCGAGAGGAGCATCTACTACCCCCTTGTAGGGACCAAAGATTTTTTCGCCCAACGCGTTATCTGCTTCTATAACCTCAAATACCACTGTAATATCATCCATGTCATCAGACGCAGAAGACACATCCAACAAAACCCGCTGACGAGCAGTCATTTGCGATTGCAGTGCTTGATAAAGCAGCCCCACTTCACTCATAGGTAAATATTGCTGTTGTTCCGCGCTCATCTCTTGAAAATAAAGGTCGAAAAGAATTCCTGATGCAAACTGAACATTTCCGGAAAGAAATTTTCTTGTTTCCTCCGTTAACTCCCCGTTTCTAAGGGCCCAAACAAAAAGATACGCCGCGAACACCAAATTAGCGGGCCGGGTACCATTAGCATCTAGGAAAGGGTGCTGCGGAATAAAGCGAGCAACCATTTCTGAATAAGCTTCACGAATGTGTACATCCAAAATCGGCTCAACTTCGACACTTTGCAGACCAAGGATGCGTGCAAGCACTCTCTCTTTTTGTTCTTCTATACTATAAAGTTTACTAGCAGTTTCATGGTAGTTCTCACCAAGTTTTTCGCGCAACTGACCTAAAAGCTTTCTTTGTTCGCGGATCAGGATTGCGTCCGCCAGAGAGTTTACTAACTCTATCTGCGTTCCACCTTTGACTTCAGCAACCCTACCGGCTGGATTTCTTTTTTCTGGATCAAGAACAAATTCGCATATAGCATCCAAAACTGGTGCATAGCCGGAAAACCTTATATCATCACCACCGTTCACGGTCTTGAGACGCTCTCTAGTTTCACGCGCAAGATCATGAAAGGCGGAAAAATGATTTTCATACGCCGTCATCAGTTCAGTCGAACGTGCGGCCAATATTTTTGATTTTGCCTTCATGTATGCCAGAGCTTTTTCTTCATCGAAGAAATTAATGGCCATCTGACATACATCAAAATTGGCACTCATCAACCAAGCTGCAGCATCGTCCGCAGCAACAGCTCTGCCTAATAAAATGACAGGCTTTGCATTGGGGCTAACAGCAATTTCCGCTAAATCGGCGAGAGCGGCCTCAAAAGCATTTGGGGCAGCACGAAGCTGAGCCTCATCAAGACCATCAACAATCATCCCAATTTTGCCGTCTGCTGCTTTTTGCAAAGCATCAAATCCGAAGGCATTTGCCAACCCGCCCTTGAAGAAATTCCCACCAAGCGGAGTTGTAATGGAGAGATCTATTAATGCGAAGTTTAGTTTGTTAGAGAGAATAGAGGCCAAAGTACTCTTGCCAACTGCCCCTGGAGCAGAAATGATAAAAATTTTTGATGTTTCTGGATCACCATCTATCAAACTAAGTCTGGGCTCCACAAATTCATCTTTCGCCTGAGCTTTGCCATACCAACCTTTTATCTTCGAGTCCGAAAGCGCTTTCTCGACACCCATATTTGGCAGCCAAAATTGATCAATCGGCCACGACTTTCCAGTTTCCATTGTAGACCTCAGTCCTGCGGGAAGCTTCCAAACAACAATATCATTGCACAGCCAATGCTGTAGACACAGCCACATTTCGCGATGCAAAGGAGAACTAAACATAGGAAAACTTGCCTATTTCCCACCCCCATGCTACACTGCCACCCATGCGCCACCCCTCCCGCCTCTCCCCACCCCAACCCTTCCGCCCCCTGACCGACGACGAGTGGCTCGCTCTCCTCCCCCACATCCTCCCGCGCTCCCCCGCCGGCCGCCCCATCGCCGACCTGCGCCTCCGCATGGACGCCATCTTCCACCTCGCCCTCACCCCGGACCCCTGGCGTGCCCTCCCACCCCACTACGGCAACCCCGCCACCATCGCCCGCTACTTCCGCCGCCTCACCCATAACGGCCTTTGGACCCGCCTCCTCACCCTCCTGGCCGAAACCCACCCCAGCCACCCCCTCCGCGCCATCGAGCACCGCATCTGCCGCGCCGCCCGCCGCGCCTACCGCATCCTCGGCCTGCGCCTCATCCTCCTCGCCCGCCGCCTCGGCCTCCGCTCCGCCCTCCCGGGCCCGCCCTGGCTCCTCCCCGATCCGGATTTGTCCGAAACCTTGCGTCGGGTGAAAATCCCGCCCTTTCCAACGCGCTACGGCACCCTCACCGCCTACCGGAACTGGCTGAAAACCCTCGCCGCCCTTCACCGCACCGCCGGCGGCCGCGCTCGCCTCCCCAACCGCCTGCGCCACGCCTGGCCGTGAGCACCCGTCCAGGCAACCCTCCCCCGATGCGCGAACCCCTGGACATCGCGCCCGCGCCTTCCCACAAGGCGAACATGTCCAGCCCCGCCCCCCTCGCGCCCGCCCAACTGGAGGCGGATCGCGCCAAGCAGCTCGCCGCGGAATTCGGCCTGAAGCCGGATGAGTTCGAGCGTGTCCTCGCCATCCTCGGCCGTCAGCCCTCCCTGACCGAGCTCGGGATCTTCTCGGTGATGTGGTCGGAACACTGCTCCTACAAATCCAGCCGCGTCTGGCTGAAGGAGCTTCCGACCAAGGCCCCCTGGGTCATCCACGGCCCGGGGGAAAACGCCGGCGTCATCGACATCGGCGAAGGGCTGGCCGCCATCTTCAAGATGGAATCCCACAACCACCCCAGCTTCATCGAGCCCTACCAGGGCGCCGCGACCGGCGTCGGCGGCATCCTGCGCGACGTCTTCACCATGGGCGCCCGCCCCATCGCCAACCTCAACGCCCTGCGCTTCGGCTCGCCGAGCAACCCGGTCACGAAGCGCGTCCTCGACGGCGTCGTCCGCGGCATCGGCGGCTACGGCAACTGCGTCGGCGTGCCCACGGTGGGCGGCGAGGTGAACTTCCACCCCCGCTACGACGGCAACCCTCTGGTCAACGCCATGACCGTGGGCATCGCGCCAAAGGACCGCATCTTCCTCTCCGCCGCCGCCGGCATCGGCAACCCCGTGGTCTATGTCGGCTCCAAGACCGGCCGCGACGGCATCCACGGCGCCACCATGTCCAGCGCCGAATTCAACGCGGACAGCGAGGAGAAGCGCCCCACCGTCCAGATCGGCGACCCCTTCGCGGAGAAGCTGCTGATCGAGGCCTGCCTCGAACTCATGGCCACCGACGCCATCGTCGCGATCCAGGACATGGGCGCCGCCGGCCTCACCTCCTCCGGCGTGGAAATGGCTGGCAAGGGCGGCGTGGGCATCGAGATGAACCTCGACAACGTCCCGCAGCGCGAGGACGGCATGACCGCCTACGAGATGATGCTCTCCGAATCGCAGGAGCGCATGCTGATCGTCCTCCGCCCCGGCGCCGAGCACATCGCGGAAGACATCTTCCGCAAGTGGGAACTCGACTTCGCCGTCGTCGGCCACATCACCGACACCGGCCGCATCGTGGTGAAGCACAAGGGCCAGGTCGAGGCCGACATCCCCCTCACCCCCCTGGAATCCGAGGCCCCCCTCTACCGCCGCCCCACCGCGGAAACGCCGAAGCAGCCCACGCTGAACCCGGCGGAAATCCCCAGCCCCACCAGCATCGGCGAGGCCCTGCAAACCCTGATCGCCAGCCCGGACCTCTGCTCCCGCCGCTGGATCTGGGACCAGTACGACGCCACCGTCGGCGGCAACACCACCCGTCGCCCCGGCGGCGCCGATGCGGCGGTCGTCCGCGTCGGCGAGGGCACCCGCGCGCTGGCCATGACCACCGACTGCACCCCACGCTATGTCCTGGCCGATCCGGAAATGGGCGGCACCCAGGCCGTGGCCGAGGCATGGCGCAACCTCACCGCGACCGGCGCCCTGCCCCTCGCGATCACCGACAACATGAACTTCGGCAATCCGGAGAAGCCCGAGATCATGGGCCAGTTCGCCAGCGCCGTCCGCGGCATGGCCGCCGCCTGCAAGGCGCTGGACTTCCCGGTCGTGAGCGGCAACGTCTCCCTCTACAACGAGACCGAGGGCCGCCCCATCCTCCCCACCCCCGCCATCGGCGCGGTGGGCGTGCTGGAGGACGTGTCGAAGGCCACCCGCCTCGCCGCCCCCGCCAACGCCACCCTCATCCTCCTGGGCGCCACCCAGGGCCATCTGGGCCAGTCCCTCTGGCTGCGCGAGATCGCGGGCCGGGAGGACGGCGCCCCCCCGCCCGTGGACCTCGCCACCGAGCGCCACACTGGCGACTTCCTCCGCGCCCAGATCACGGAAGGCCGCATCCAGGCCGCCCATGACTGCGCCGATGGCGGCCTCCTGGTCACGATCGCGGAAATGCTGATGGAGGGCGACACCGGCCTCCGCCTCCGCGACGTGGCCGGCGCCATCCCCGCCCATGCCTTCTGGTTCGGGGAGGATCAGTCCCGCTACGTCGTCGCCACGGCGGACGCACAGGCCCTCCTCGCCGCCGCCCAGGCCACCGGCATCCCCGCCACGATCCTGGGGGAGACCGGCGGCAAGGACTTGGTTCTCCCGGACGGCACCGCCATATCCGTGGCTTCGCTGCGGGCCGCCAATGAGGCTACCCTGCCCGCACTGATGGAGGGGAACTGACCTATGGCCATGGAGCAAGCCGAGATCGAGGCGCTGATCCGCGCCGCTATCCCGGACGCCCGCGTGACCATCGAGGATCTGGCGGGCGACGGCGACCACTACGCCGCCACCGTCGTGTCCGAGGCCTTCCGCGGCAAGTCCCGCGTCCAGCAGCACCAGCTCGTCTACGCCGCGCTGCGGGGCCGCATGGGGGGCGAACTCCACGCCCTCGCCCTGCAGACCTCCGCCCCCGACTGAAAGGAACCCTGATGAGCGACGTCAGCGCCCGCATCCAGCAGGAGATCACCGAGAACCCGGTGGTCCTCTACATGAAGGGCACCCCGGCCTTCCCGCAATGCGGCTTCTCCGCCCGGGTGGTCCAGATCCTCAGCCATGTCGGCGTGCCCTTCAAGGGCGTGAACGTCCTGGCCGACCCCGAGCTGCGCGAAGGCATCAAGACCTTCACCAACTGGCCGACCATCCCCCAGCTCTATGTCCAGGGCGAGTTCGTCGGCGGCTGCGACATCGTCATGGAGATGTTCCAGTCCGGTGAGCTCCAGACCCTGCTCCAGGACAAGAACATCCCCACGGGCCAGGCCGCCTGAGGCTAACCCGGCCAGCCAGGGCCCTCATCCGCCCCGGCGCCAGAAGAAACCCCGGCAGGGCCCGCCCCCGCCGGGGTTTCTTTTGTCCGAATGCCGCGATTCCCACCCACCTCACAGGCAATCCGCAACGAACTCCCGCCCGGCCCTTGCCCTGGCACCGCATGGCCCCGGGATCATCACGTCCCACTCCGGAAACCCATCCGCCCTCAGGCGCCGAGGCGCTTGCCCTGCCGCCGCGTCCAGGCCACCGCCGCCACCAGCGCCAGCATCACCGCGGCCGTCAGCGCCGCCAGCAGATCGAGCTGGTTCGCCCCCAGATTGGCCACCACCACGGCCACCAGCGCCCAGCCGACGCCACCCAGATACCAGGCGCTGCCCTTGGCCGCCCAGACCACCGCCGCGGCGAACCCCCCGGCGGCCAACAGCAGCAGTACCGCCGCCACCGTGGCCACCATCCCCTCCACCGGGATGATCCCCGCCACCCGCGCGGCACCGGAGATGTTCGCGAAGCAGGCCGCCGTCAGCCAGCCCGCCATCAGCCCGGTCAGCGGCAGCACCAGCCAGCGCCCGCTGCGCGACGGCACCACCCCGCGCCGCGCCAGGAAGAAGGCCGTCAGCGCGCAGACCACGTTCAGCAGCATGATCGCCACCAGCAGGAAGCCGTTCCGCCCCGAGAACTGCGCCACCGCCTCCCACAACGTGTTCAGCGCGAAGACTCCGACCAGCGGCCAGCCCACGCGCTTCAGCAGGGGGTCCGCATGATTCATCGGCAGGATCTGCCAGACGCCATAGGCCAGCGAGAGGGCGAAGAGCACCGTCCACATGATCGGGAAGGCATAGCTTGCCGGCACCACCGGGGTCTGGCTGCTCCCCGACACCACCGCCATGGAGGTCCCCACCCCCACCAGCGGCAACAACCCCACTACGATCTGCACCAGCGGCAGGATCAGGGCCAGGACGCGTCGGGTCTGCTCACTCGGCACAGGCGATTCTCCCAGGAAAGCGCAAAGCTTACTCCAGAAACGCGAAACGCCGCCCCCGGGGGTTCGTCCCCAAGGGCGGCGTCCGACAGGGTCCCGGAGAGGGCCGAAGGATCAGCGCGAATAGAACTCGATGACCAGATTCGGTTCCATCTGCACCGGGTACGGCACGTCGCTCAGCTTCGGCGCGCGGATGAAGGTGCCCTTCATCTGGCGATGGTCGATCTGCACATACTCCGGCACGTCACGCTCGCCGGACTGCGCGGCGTCGAGCACGGCGGTCAGCTGCTTGGACTTCTCCTTCACCTCGATGACGTCGCCGTCCTTCACGAGGTAGGAGGGGATGTTCACGCGCTTGCCGTTCACCAGCAGGTGGCCGTGGTTGACGAACTGGCGGGCCGCGAAGGGCGTCACCGCCAGCTTCATGCGGTACACCACGGCGTCCAGGCGGCGTTCCAGCAGCTCGATCAGGTTCTCGGAGGTGTCGCCCTTACGGCGCACGGCCTCCTCGTAATACTTGCGGAACTGCTTCTCGCCGATATTGCCGTAGTAGCCCTTGAGCTTCTGCTTCGCCATCAGCTGGATGCCGAAATCGGTCGGCTTCTGCTTGCGGCGCTGGCCGTGCTGGCCGGGGCCATACTCGCGCTTGGCGATCGGGGACTTCGCACGGCCCCAGAGGTTCACGCCCAGGCGGCGATTGATCTTGTACTTGCTTTCCGCGCGCTTCGTCATGCGGCGGGTCCTTTCGTCTTCGGCGGCCCGATGGGCCGGTTTTGTCCCGGTAGTCCCCCGGCCCCGAAAGGCCGAGAGCGGGCGCACGGCAGGGCGCCGCGTCCACATTCCCAGGAAGGAGGGCGCCCCTTAACGGCGTGCCGCCCCCTTGTCAAACCCCCGCTTGTCAAAGCGGCAGGCTTCCTGCACCTGCTGGGATACGATGGTGAGACGCGAAGAGATCCTGATCCTCGGCCTGACCGCCGGGGTCCTCGGCTGCCTGACCGGCGGGACGATGTTCGGCATCGGCCTGGGGCTGGTGGTCCAGGGCGTTCATATCGGCTGGCTGCTGGCCCTTCCAGCCGCGCCGGTCGGCGGCATGCTGGGCTATGTCCTGGCCCGTCGCCTCGCCGCCCGGCTGGAGCCCATGCGCTAGACATTCCGGAACGCGATCGCTGGTTGGGGCGCCAGGATTCGAACCTGGGAATGGCGGTACCAAAAACCGCTGCCTTACCGCTTGGCTACGCCCCAGTAGCGGCCCACCGCATGGAGAAGGAGATAATCGGAGCCCAGGGGGTCCGTAAAGACCTCCCGGACCGGGTTTCTTCCCATCGCGCTGGAGAACCCGCCCGGGAACTAGGCGGGCGCCCCTCCCCAGCGCCACCAGGCCGGCGGCAGGGTCCCGGCCGCTGCCTGGGCCGCGGTGGGATCGGGAAAGAGGCCGAAGCAGGTCGCACCGGAACCGCTCATCCGCGCCAGCAGGCAATCCTGCCGGCTTGCGATCGCCGACAGCACCTCCGCCACGGCGGGGCAGAGCTGCCGCGCCGGAGCCTCCAGATCATTCGTGCAGCGGCGGAGATCCTCGGCCATGGCCCGGGCATTCGGCCAGGAGGCCGGCAGTTCCGCCGGCGGCGTGAAGCCCGGCGCCCTCGCACGGAACACGGCTGGGGTGGACAGGGGAATGCGCGGATTGGCCAGCAGCAGCCCATAGGCCGGGAAGCGCGGCGCGGGCGCCAGTTCCTCGCCGATGCCGCCCATGCGGGCTGCCCGGGACGCGACGCAAACGGGCACATCCGCGCCCAGCCGCGTCACCTTCTCCTCGGCCGGCAGGGGCAGTTGCCAGTGGCGCGCCAGCAGGCGCAGCGCCGCGGCCGCATCGGCCGAGCCGCCGCCAATCCCGGAAGCCACCGGCAGTCGCTTGGTCAGCCGCAGCGCCGCACCGCCAGGGATGCCATGGCTCTCCGCCAGCAGGCGTGCCGCGCGCAGCACCAGATTGTCCGGCTCGGCGGCCAGGGCGTCGCCTTCCGGCCCGTCGATCTCCAGCGTCAGCGCCTCCGCCGGCGAGACCGCGAGATCATCGCCCACCCCGGCGAAGACCGCCAGGCTGTCGAGCAGATGGTAGCCATCCTCGCGCCGCCCGGTGACATGCAGGAAGAGGTTGACCTTGGCCGGGGCGAACTCCGCCGCCCCGGCCCCGCCGGGGCGGGGCCAGTTCATCATGGTGTCGGACATGGTTCAGCGCATAGCGGAAGCGGTGGGCGGGGTCTGCAATCCATCGCGCAGCTTGGCGGAAAGCCGCGGCCCATCCTCGGAAGCCGGGGCGAGGTCCAGCGCCCGGCGCCACTGGTAGCGCGCCTCCGTCCGCCGGCCGATCGCCCAATAGGCATCCCCCAGATGCTCGCTGATCGTGGAGTTGCGCGATTCCAGCTCCACCGCCCGTTCCAGGGTCTGCACGGCCTTCGGCAGATCCCCCTGGCGCAGCAGGACCCAGCCGAGGCTGTCGGCGATGTTGCCGTCCTGCGGCCGCAGAGTGGTCGCCCGCTCCAGCATGCGCCGCGCCTCCGGCAGCTTCTCGCCCCGCTCGGCCCAGGAATAGGCGAGATAGTTCAGGACGCTGGGCTGGTCCGGTGCCAGGGCCAGGGCACGGCGAAAGGAGGCTTCGGCCTCGGCCCAGTTCCCACCCCGTTCCATCGCGATTCCCCGGGCATAGTAGAGGGGCCAGCCGGCGGACCCGTCTGCGCGGGCCCGGGCCAGCGCCTCGTCATAGGCCGCTCCGGCCTCCCCGAAACGTCCCCGCGCGCGCAGCATGTCGCCCAGTTGCGCCACGGGCTGCACGGCACGGGGATAGCTCTGCCCCAACTGGCGCAGCAGCGCCTCGGCCTCCGCGGTCCGGCCCATGGCATCCAGCAGGGAGGCCCGGCGCAGAGCCACCAGCGGCGCCAGCGGATCGTGCTCCGGCACCGCCTCCAGCATCGCCAGGGCGCGGTCGCCATGCTTCTGGTCCGCCAGGGAATCGGCGGCGAGAAGGAAGGCCGGGGCGAAATCCGGGCGCAGGCGGAGCGCCAGGCGCGACAGCATCAGGGCCAGGTCGGGCGCCCCCTGGGCGCGGAGCGCGGCGCCGAAGGCCACCTGAGCCTCCGCCATCCCCTCGGTCGCGCTCGCCACCGCACGGCCCTGCAACGCCTGCTGGCGGAGCGCCGGCGTCACGGCCATGGCGATGTCGTCATTGCCCCGGGCCATCACGTCGAAGAGCCGCGCACCCTGCGCCTCCTGCCCGACCCGGGCGAGAATTCCGGCGCCGATCTGCGCCAGGCGGAGGTTCGGCTCCTGGGTGTCCGCGATCGCCAGGCGCAGATAGCGCGCCGCGTCCTGCGGCTGCCGGCCGAGATCGGCGATCATCGCCGCGTGCAGGGCGATCACGCCGCGCAGCCGCCCGTCCTCGATGAAGGGCCGCAGCAGGGTCAGAGCCTGCGCGGTGTCGCCCCGCCCTGCCTGCGCCCAGGCGATCAGCAGGGGCTGGAGCAGCTGCGCCGAGCCCCGGCGCGGCAGGACGCGCAACCGCTGCTCGGCACGGTCCCAGCGCCCCGCCTGGGCATCCGCCCCGGCGAGGAGCAGGTTCGCCAGCTGGTCCTCGGGCAGGCGCCGGGCGAGGCGCGCCGCGTCGGACTGGCCATTCATCACCGCGGCGCCGAAAGCCTGTTGCAGCACCTCGATCTGGTCGGGGTCCTGCCGCAGCGCCTCCCCGAGCTGGGAGGCCGCCGTGGCGCTATCCGCCTCGGAGGAAGCGAAGCGGCCCGCCAGATAGGGTCCGAAAGCACCGCGAGGCGCATCGCCAGCGGTTCGCGGGCCATCGCCCGCCGCGCATCCTGCGAGGAGCGCGGCAGTCAGCAGGACCGCACGCAGCCCCGGCTCCAGGGAGAATGGCATCATGCGATGCAGCGTAGGCGGCATGGTGAGTCTCTGCCAGAGCAATCGCGATCCGGTGAGCGAATCTTCCGCCGCCGGATCGCCACCGCCACGCTCATGCGAGGCAGCCCGGCTGCTTCTGGACGCGGCGCCCGCCTTCCTGCGTCAGCCCCGGGGAGGCGGCAGGGCTTCGTCCTCCGGCAGGAGGAGCGGCGAAGCCATGGAGTCTCCGCCTCCTGCCGGATCGGGTGTCACCACACCAGCCTGCGGCCTGCCGGCGGATGCCTTGTCGGCGGGCGGCTTCGCCTCCGATCCGCTGGCCGGGGCAGGTGGCGGCCCGAAGCCGCCGGCGTTGGAGATGATATCGCGCACCCCCTGAGCTGCCTCCTGGCTGACCACATAGGCGACGTCGCCCCAGAGCCCGTTCAGCGTCCCCTGCGGGATCTGGTTCATCTGGATGGCCCGCCCGATCTCCTGGCCGTCCTTGCGGGTCACGATCCACTGGATCTCCACCCGTTGCTGCCGGTCGGGGATAGGCACCATGTTCACCCGCCCCTCCAGGCTGAAGAGGGAGCCTTCCGCCTGCGGCTGCACCAGGAAGCCCTTGCCGGCCAGGAAATCGGTCATGCGCGTCGTCAGCGCGCTATCGCCGTCGCCGGGCGCCCCCGTCACGCCGATGAAGCGCAGGCGCGGCGGGCCATTCGCCACCAGCGTCGCGGGGTCCGCCGCACGCCGGGCGGCATCGGCGCGCGCCAGCAGCGTGGCCACGGTGCCGGCGTCGCTGGTGGCCACACGCTGCAGCATCTTCGGGTCCTCGCCCGCCCAGTCCTCGATCCGCACGGGATTGCCGCGGGCCTCCACCACGGACTGCGCATCGGCATTCTGCAGCGAGTAAAGCGGCACGATGGTCTGGCCCTCACGGCTCGCCACCACCTTCAGCCGCCAGTCGAGCGGCCAGGGCTGCCCGGCCACGGCCGGCACCTCCGCCGCCACCAGGGCGTCCGCGAGGTCCGAGGCGAAGCGCTTGCTGCCCGCATCGGTCAGCATCGCCCCGTCCGGGGGTGGCACGGCGATCCGGTAGGCGGGCGGCTGTACCAGCCTGGCCGCCATCCCGCCGGGCTGTCCGCGATAGGGCTGGGGCAGGTCCCCGCACCCGGCCAGGGGCAGGAGAAGGAGGAGAAGCGCCGCCAGGACGCGCCGTTCAGCCGACAACACAGGAGGCCAACGCGGTCAGGAAGATCAGGAACACGAAGAAGACCATATAAGGCATCGCAGGCCGCTTATCGCGTGACGGGCTTCCCGTCGAGCATCGGTTTTCGGCGCCCCTGCCCGTCAGCCCTCTTTCGGAAAACCATCCTCGCCCACCCAGCGAGGGGAGAGAATTTTGCTGGGGAAGCACGGGAGTTTGGAAAACCCGCCCATTTCATGATGCTGGTGACGCCCTAAAATATGCGCCGAGAGACGGATTTTCCCTGCAAGGAGATGCCCGCGATGCCTGATGGCACGATCGCGAAGACCCCCGCTTCGGCAACCCCGGCGGGCGAGACCACGGACTGGCGCAACAATGGCATCCGCGTGGTGAAGGCCGGTGCCCGGAGCTGCGACACGCCGGAAACGCTCGGCATGAACCGTGAGGTCGCGATCAGCGGCAGCCGGAGCGGCTCCCAGCACCTCTGGGCCGGGACCAACCTCATCAAGCCGGGCCATCCGACCGGCCCGCACCACCATGGCGCGCTGGAAAGCATCATCTATGTGGTGCGGGGCCATGCGCTGATGCGCTGGGGCAACCGGCTGGAATTCATCACCGAGGCCAAGGCCGGGGATTTCATGCTGGTGCCGCCCTACCTGCCGCATCAGGAGCTGAACGCCTCCGACACCGAGGACCTGCACTGCGTCCTGGTCCGTTCCGGGACCGAGGAAGTGATCGTGAACCTCGACAACCTTGACATTGTCGACGAGCCCGAGTGGATCCGCCCGGAGTAGAACCGGCTCCAGGCATGACGGAGGCGGCGGTCGGGCCTTCAGGGGCCTTCCCGCCGCTTATCGTTTCTTAGCCTCATCCTCCCGCTGCAGCGCCTCGCGCGGCCGTTCTGCCACCTTTCGGCTCCACCATCCCTCGCGCACCACCACCATCGGCGGCTCGGCCGGCTTCTCCTCCCAGGGGTGCTGCTGCGCCACTTCCTCCTGCGGGGCCTGGCCGGAAGGCTCTGCTTCCGGCGAGGGTGCTTTCGGCGGGCTTCTGGCTGTCATCGATCGGTCCGGCTCCGGTGGCATGGGACATGTTGGTGCCCAATGTCAGCGCCACCAGGGCCGTGACCAGCAGGACCGAGCAGAGGATCGCCAGGGCCGCCCTGGTCCGCCTCGTCGTCCTGCGGCGGTTGATGGCCCGGTTATGATCCACCGCCATGGCGTACTGCGCCACCAGAGTCGCCCGGAAGCTGGCCAGGGCGGCGGCGGAAGCCTCCGGGTCCGCGCGCCCGGCCGCCCGCTCCTGTTCGCGCAGCGCGCCGGCATGACGCAGCAGTTCGCTCTCCCGGGACAGGTAGCGGAACTCGGCGGGGGCGATGGACTGGGCCAGGAAGAGCAGGCCCAGCGCCGTCGAGCCGCCGGCCAGCACCAGCAGGCCGATGGCGACGAGGGCAGCGGTGCCCTGCATCGCCAGCAGCCAGTCGCGCGCCTGGGCCAGCCCGGTGAATTGCAGGGCGAGGGTCGCGGCGAAGAAAGGCAGGCTGCGCCAGACATTCTCCTCCGCCTCGATCTCCCGCCTGTAGGAGTCGGCCAGGGTCCTTTCGAGCTGTTCGAGCAAAGGGTCGGGGGGCATTCCCCGATCCTAAACCGATTCTAGGAACAAAAGGAGAACTGAATCCCCTTGAGAGGATTTCAGTCCTCACATTTGCCCGATCTCGCGAAAGGCCCCAGAGAACTTCAACCCCGGAGGGCGATGGCCGAAAGCTGGTGTCCGATCGGGCCGCCGCCGGTCAGGGTGCGCCGGCGGTGGGAGAAGAAGCGTTCGGCGTCCGCCTGGGTGTCGGCGTCGATCACCTGCACCAGCCCGCTGCCGGCCCTTTGCAGCCGGGCCGCGATATAGCTCGCCATGTCGAACTGCCAGTGCCCTTCCCGCACACCCGGCTGGAAGAATCCCGGCTCGCCTACCGCTTCGAAGAGATCGCGGCCAACCTCGTAGGAGGCCTGCCGGATGCAGGGGCCCAGAGCAGCAACAACCCGCTCACGCCGCGCCCCGATCCCTTCCATGGCATCCAGCACCGCTTCGCAGATCCCGGCCACGGCTCCGCGCCAGCCCGCATGACAGGCGCCGATCACCCCCGCCTCGGCATCGGCGAAGAGCACCGGGCCGCAATCCGCCGTGACGATTCCCAGCGCCAGGCCCGGCCGGTCGGTGACGACTCCGTCCGCATGCGGCCGCGCCGTGTCGGGCCAGGGCTCGCGCGCCACCACCACCCCGGCGCCATGGACCTGATGCAGCCCCACCAGCGCGGCCGGCGGCAGGCCCAGCGCCTCCATGGCCAGGGCGCGGTTCTCCGCCACGCGGGCCGGGTCGTCGGCGCCGGAGAGCGAGCAGTTCAGCGAGGCGAAGGCCCCTTCGGAGACACCGCCCCGGCGGGTGAAGAAGCCATGCGGCAAGCCCGCCAGACCGGCGGCGACGAGGAACTCGGCGGTGCTCATGCGTTCTCGAATCCGGGTGGGGTGGGAAAGCCAGGCGGCGTGATGGCCAGGGCCTGGAAGAGCAGCCCCATCGCCTCCTGCGCCGTCAGGCGGTTCGCCGCGGCCAGGTGCGCCTGGGCCTGCCGGGGATTGGCGGCGGCCAGCATGGCGGCGCGCTGGCCCAGGCCGAGGCGGCGCAGGAACATGCCCTGTGGCACCGGCCCGTGCACGGCGCCGCCGGCGGCGCGGACGGCGCCGGCCAGGGCCTGGAAATCCACATGCGCTGTCAGGTCGGCGGTGCCAGGGGCCAGCAGGGGATCGGCCGGCTCATGCCGGCGGACGGCCTGGAGGCTGTCGCCGCTCCCGCCCCCGGTATGACCATAGTCGATGAAGAGCGCGGCGCCGCCCTGCCGGGCCAGGCGCCCCGCGAGCCATCCGGCCAGGGACAGGGCCGGGGCGCAGGTCTCCCGGATCGTGCCCTCCGGCACGCCGTCGGGAAGGGCCAGCGGGGGGGCTCCTCGATCTCGCGGAGGAGGAAGGTACCGTCCCGCACCCAGCGCTCGCGCCAAGTGCCGTCCTGCCGCACGAACTGCCGGATCGGCAGTGCGTCGAGGAACTCGTTCGCCAGAAGCAGGAGCGGCCCGTCCGGCAGATCTTCCGTCCGGTCGTGCCATTGGGCGTCCGGGATCTTCTCCCGCTGCGCCGCCCGCAGCACGGGCGAAGCCTCCACCAGATGTGGCTCGGCCGCCTGGGCGAAGGCGGGGATGACCTCCCGCACCGCGCGCAGGGCATCCGCCATCAGCGTGCCGCGTCCGGGGCCGAGCTCCGCCAGGATGACGCGCCGCGGCGCCCCCATCATCTGCCAGCAGACCGCCGCCCAGAGGCCCAGACACTCGCCAAAGGTCTGGCTGATCTCCGGCGCTGTGATGAAGTCGCCGTCGCGGCCCAGCGGGTCGCGCCCGGCGTAATAGGCGGCCACGGCACGGGCCATGAAGCGGTCCAGCCGTTCGGCCACCGCCATGTCAGGCGCCCTCGTGCCGCACGGCGCCCGGTGTGGGGGCGGCCGCGGGCCGGGACCGCCACATCAGCCAGGCCCCGAAGAGCACCATCGGCAGGGACAGGAGCTGCCCCATGGTGATCCCGGCGAAGAGGAAGCCGAGCTGCGCGTCCGGCTGGCGGAACATCTCGCCGATGATGCGGGCGATGCCGTAGCCGGCCAGGAAGGCGCCGGAGACGAAGCCACGGCGGGCCCGCAGCGCCGGGCGGTGGATCAGGATCTGCAGCAGGATGAAGAGGATCACCCCCTCCATGCCGGCCTGATAGAGCTGCGAGGGGTGGCGCGGCTCCGGCCCGCCGGTGGGGAAGATCATGCCCCAGGGGACGTCGGTGACGCGGCCCCAGAGCTCGCCGTTGATGAAGTTGGCGATGCGCCCGAAGAACAGGCCGACCGGCACCACCGAGGTCACGCGGTCGGAGAAGCTGAGGAAGTCCAGCCCCTGCGACCGGGTGAAGAGGTACAGGGCCAGGATCACGCCCGCCGCGCCGCCATGGAAGGACATGCCGCCCTGCCAGAGATAGAGCGCCTCCAGCGGGTGCTCGATATAGTGGCCGGGGCGGTAGAAGAGGACGTAGCCGATGCGCCCGCCGAGCACGACGCCCAGCGTGGCCCAGGTCACGAAGTCGTCCACCTGCTCCCGCGTCGCGGCCTGGGGGGCGAGCTGTACCAGCCGGCGCACCATCCACCAGCCGAGCAGGATGCCGGTGATATAGGCCAGGGCATACCAGCGGATCGCGAAGGGGCCGAGCTGGATGGCCACCGGGTCGAAGGCGGGAAAGAGGATGGCAGGGATCATGCCCGGTTCTGCGGCTCCAACGGGGACTCGGCCATGAGCTGGCGGACATAGCGGCCGACGCCATCCTCCAGCTCCGTGGCCGGGCGGTTGAAGCCGAGTTGCCGCAGCCGGTCCATCCGCGCTTCCGTGAAATACTGGTACTTTCCCTTCAGGTCCCCAGGCATCGGCACGTAGCGGATATCGGGCTCCCGTCCCATCGCGGCATAGACGGCCAGGACCAAGTCCCGGAAGCTGCGGGCCTTTCCGGAGCCGCAGTTGAACAGGCCGGAGACGTGCGGATGCTCCATCAGCCAGAGCATCGCCGCCACGCAATCGTCCACATGCACGAAGTCGCGCATCTGCCCGCCATCGGGGATGCCTTCCCGGTCCGAGGCGAAGAGGGTCGCGGCCTCGCCCCCGGCGATCTGTCGGAACTTGTGCAGCACCACCGAGGCCATGCGGCCCTTGTGCGCCTCCTGGGGGCCATAGACATTGAAGAACTTCAGCCCGGCCCAGTGCGGCGGGGCGAGGCGGTGGCGCGCCAGCAGGTCCACCACCCGCCGGTCGGTGGCATGCTTGGACCAGCCGTAGAGATTGAGCGGCCGCAGCTTCGCCAGGGCCTCCGGCGCCATGTCGTCGTCGAAGCCGGCGGAGCCGTCGCCATAGGTGGCGGCGGAGGAGGCGTAGACCAGCGGCACCCTGTACTCGGCGCACCAGTCCCAGAGCTTCAGGGTCAGCGACAGGTTGTTGGCGGCCACGAGGTCCCCATCCCGCACCGTGGTGGCGCTGATCGCGCCCAGGTGGAAGATCCCTTCCAGCCCCGAGGCGCTGTCCAGCCAGCGGTCCAGTTCCTCCGGCGGCACGATCCCGGCGATGGGATGCGGGGCGATGTTGCGCCACTTCTCGCCATCCCGCAGCCGGTCGCAGACCATGACCTCCTCCCCCCGCGCGCAGAGCGCGGCCAGGAGGTTGGAGCCGATGAAGCCGGCGCCGCCGGTGACGAGGAACATGGCGCTGCCTTTCCGCTCTGGCCGCCCTTGGGACGCTCCCCTGGGGAGGCCCGGCCGGATGGCCCGTTGAAGGAAATTGGACGAAGGGGACGTCCTTCCCCATATGGAGCCCATATGTGGACTGCGTGATGGCAGCGCGGGCCGGGCCCGGCAAGGGAGACAAGTGATGGATCAGGACGGCGGCTTCGGCGGAACCAGTGGCTCCAAGGGCGGTCCCGGGGGCGGTGGCGCCGGCTTCGGGCGCGGTGGCAAGATCTTCGACGACCTCGCGGGCGTGGCGGGCGGAGCCTTCTCGGCCCTCACCGGCCTGCGGAACGAGGCCGAGGCGGTGTTCCGGGCCCAGGCGGAGAGCATGCTGCAGCGCCTGGACCTGGTGCGGCGGGAGGATCTGGACGCCGCCATGGAGCTGGCGCGCCGGGCGCGCGAGGAAGCCGAGGGCCTTGCCGCGCGGGTGACCGTGCTGGAGAAGCTGGTGGCCGGCATGGCCTCGGGTGCATCCGCCGTTCCGGCGGGAGCCTCGGTGGCCGATGCCGGGACGCTGAAGGGCAGCGGCGGTTCGGGCACGGGCCCCGCCTGGCCAGGACAGGGCGGGACGGCCGGCGCCAGCGAGGCCGAGGCCCAGCCGTCGGCGCCGAAGATCCGGCCCGGCGAGCCCGGTTCGCTCGACTGAGCCCCGTATTCCCGGACTCCGGGAATGGCGGCGGTGCCACACATCCTTCGCAGGAGGTGTTGATGCCGAAGAAATTCCTTGCTGTTCCCGGGTTATGGCAACGCAATATCAAGTTCTAGGGGCTGGGTCCGCGAGTCTGATCTAGACTCAGTGGTCAGGGCCCAGCCAGGACGGGAAGGAGGTGCCACATGACCGCTCCGCTCGCCCTCGGACGCCGGGAGAAGGCGTCCAATCCCCTCGACGTGATGGAGCAGATCGTCGTCGCCAACGACTGGGCGTTCGACCGTCGCTCCTCCGGCGAAATGGCCGCCGAGGCCCCGGGGAAGTGGTGCGACTACGGGCTGCATTTCGCGTGGTCTTCCGAAATCAGCGCCATGCACTTCACCTGCGCCTTCGACATGAAGGTGCCGCCCGAAGCCCGCAGCAAGCTCTATGAATTGTTGGCCTTGGCCAATGAAAAGCTCTGGATCGGACATTTCGGGATCGAGGGCGACGACGGCACCCCGGTCTTCCGGCATTCGGTGCTGCTGCGCGGCGCTCCCGGCGCCTCGGCGGAAAGCCTGGAGGACATGGTGGACATCGCCCTGACGGAGTGCGAGCGTTTCTTTCCGGCCTTCCAGCTCGTGCTGTGGGGCGGCCGTGGCGCGGAGGATGCGCTGCAGGCCGCCATGCTCGACTGCCTCGGGGAGGCCTGACATTTGATGTAAGGGGGTTCCATGAGTGAGGCGCTGCCGCCCGTCCTGCTGGTTGGCTATGGCAAGATGGGAGGGGCGATGCTGACGGGTTGGCTGGCCCGCGGCATCTCCGAGGCCATTGCCGTGGACCCCCATGCCACCGAGGTTCCGGCTGGGCTGCGCCTGGTGCCGGAGGTCGGTGACCTGCCGCCGGAATTCCGCCCCGCTGCCGTGGTGCTGGCGGTGAAGCCGCAGCTGGCGGCCGAGACCCTGCCCGCCTATGCCCGCTTCGCGAAGGCGGGCGCACTTTTCGTTTCCATCATGGCCGGCCAGACCGAGGCGGGAATTGAAAGCCTGCTTGGCGGCGAAGCCGCGGTGGTGCGCGCCATGCCCAACACCCCGGCCGCGATCGGCCAGGGCTTCACCGCCGCCTTCGCCGGGGCGCGGGTGACGGAGGCGCAGAAATCCCTGGCGGATGCCCTGCTCCGCGCCGTGGGCGAGGTCGCCTGGGTGGAAAAGGAAGCACAGCTTGATGCCGTCACCGCCGTCTCGGGCGGCGGGCCGGCCTATGTCTTCCTGCTGGCGGAACTGCTGGAGAAGGCGGCGCTGGAACAGGGCCTGCCCGCCGACCTGGCGCGGCGCATGGCCCGGGCCACGGTCTCCGGCTCGGGCTACCTGCTGGCACGGAGCGAGGAGGATGCCGCCGTGCTCCGCCGCAACGTGACCAGCCCGAAAGGCACCACGGAACGGGCCCTGGCCGTGCTGATGGCTGAGGATGCCTGGCCCGCGCTGATCTCCCGCGCCATCGCCGCCGCGACGGCACGTTCGCGTGAGCTTTCCGCGTGAGCAGCCGCGAGGATCACGGGCCTTCACGACTCCATGGGCCGACACGGTCCGGGCTTGGCGCACCTGCCACGCAGGACAAATTGTGGTCCCATGCAGAATCCCGTTGACCCCCACCTCCCGCCCACCGCCCCGGCCTTTGACGAGACGCGGGTCCTTGATGCGCTCTGGCAGGTCGTGGCCACGCGCGGCTGGCACGGCGTGACCTTCGGCCGCATCGCCGCCGAAAGCGGGGTGGGCCTCGATTCGCTGCGGGAGCACTACGGCACGCCCATGGCGCTGATGGCCGCCCATGCCCGGGCCGTGGACCGGCAGGTGTTGTCCACCACCATTCCCGGCCAGGGCGGCTCGGCCCGGGACCGGATCTTCGACCTGCTGATGCGCCGCTTCGACGCGCTGCAGCCGCACCGGGCGGGGATCCTGCGGCTCCAGGCCGATCTGCGCCGCCACCCGCTGCTCGCCCTTTCGCTCTCGCCCCTGCTGATGGCCTCCATGGCCTGGATGCTGGAAGGGGCGGAGGTCGATACCTCCGGCGCGCGCGGGCTGATGCGCGTGCAGGGCCTGGTCGGCGTCTGGCTGGCGGCCTCCCGCAGCTGGGCCGACGACAACAGCCTGGATCTGGGGCCGACAATGGCGGCGCTGGACAAGGCCCTGGACCGCGCGGAGCAGATCGCGCGCACGCTGCGCCTGGATGATGGCGATCTTTCCGGAGCTGGCCGCGACAGAATCGTTCCGGGCCGGGACGCAGCACCATCGCCACCGGCCAACACGGACCCTATGCTGGGTTAGCGCGACCCCTGGACGGACCTGGCTGTCGCGCTCCCTTGCCGAAGGAGGAACCATAACATGGCGAAGTCCCCCACCCCGCCGTCGGATCTGGATCCGTTCCGCGAATCCATGAAGATCTTCTCCGAGATGCGCTTCGGCGCCCTGCCCGACCTGGAAGGGCTGGCGGCGGCGCAGCGGCGCAACCTGGAAGCCCTGTCCGCCGCCAACCGCGTGGCGCTCGAAGGGGCCCAGGCCGTGGCCAAGCGGCACATGGAGATCATGCAGCAGTCCATGGCGGAGATGACTGACGCCATGCGTTCCGTCACCGAGCAGGGCGACCCGAAGGAAAAGGCTGCCAAGCAGGCGGAGATCCTGAAGGCCACCTATGAGCGGGCCGTGTCCAACATCCGTGAACTGGCCGACCTGATCCAGAAGTCGAATGGCGAGGCGCTGAACCTGCTCAACCGCCGCTTCACCGAGGCGATGGACGAGGTCAAGACCATCATGTCCCGCAAGGGCTGACAGCGGGCGAAACCACCCTCCGACAGGGAAAGCGGCCGGTCCTGGCATGGGACAGGATCGGCCGCGACACGGTCACGGCAGGCAGGCCCCTCACGGCGTCAGTCCCGGCGCTCCGGCTCCTCCCGCCGGGCACCGTCCAGCAGCGCCTCGCGCTGTTCCCGGGCCAACCGGTCCGCCGCCTTCCGGGCGCCGCTGCGGCCATGCCGGATGCGGTTCTCCACCGCCTTCGCCTCCTTTTCCGCCTTGTCCCTGGCTTTCCGGACCTGACGGAGATTCACGATATCGCCCATGGCGGCAGGATAGGCGATCGCGCAGCGCCATGAAATCGCCCAGGCCCGTGACAGGGACCTGAAAGCACGCGAGACTGGCAGCGAACGACGCCGCGCAGCGCGGCACGGGTATCCGGCCAAGCGACAGGACCGTACAGCATGCAGATCGAACTGACCGCCAAGGACGGGCACCGCTTTTCCGCCTACCGCTCCGGCCCGAAGGACGCCACGCGCGGGCTGGTGGTCGTGCAGGAGATCTTCGGGGTCAACGGCCATATGCGCCATGTCAGCGACCATTTCGGCGCGCTGGGCTATGCGGTGGTCTGCCCGGCGCTGTTCGACCGCGCCGAGCGTGGCGTGGAACTCGGCTACGCCAAGGAGGATGCCCAGCGCGGCCTGGCCCTGCGCGCGCAGATCCCGGAGGAAGCCGTCCTGGCCGATATCCAGGCCGCCGCCGATGCCCTGCCGGCGGGGGCCAGGCGCGGGATCGTCGGCTACTGCTGGGGAGGCGCCATCGCCTGGTGGGGCGCGACGCGCATGACCGGCTTCTCGGCGGCGGTGGGCTATTATGGCGGCGGAATCGCGGCGAGCCGCGATGCGGTGCCGAACTGCCCGGTGCAACTGCATTTCGGGGCCGAGGACCACAGCATTCCGCTCACCGACGTGGAGGCCATCCGGGCCGCGCAACCCGGGATCGAGGTCTATGTCTACCCCGGTGCGGGCCATGGCTTCTCCTGCGAGGAACGCCCCTCCTTCAGCGCGCCCAACGCCTCGGTGGCGGCGGAGCGCACCCGGATCTTCCTCGACAAGGCCCTGCACGCGTGATCTCGCGCTTCATCCTCTGCTTCGCCCTGCTGGGATTGCTGGTCTGGATTCCCATGGCCACCCCGCAGGGCTTCGGCGATGCGCCGCTTCTCGTGGTCGGCGTGCTCTTCCTGGCGACGCTGCTGCTCGTCTGGCGGCGGCATCCCACGGACGAGTGAGACGGGGGGCATCCGCCTCCCTTCCGGAAGGTCCGGCGCGATGCGCCGGAAGCCTCAGCCCAGCACGCGGTGGAAGCGGATCGAGGAGTTCTCGAACCCCAGCGCGCGGTAGAAGGCATGGGCGTCGTCGCGCCCCATCCGCGTGGTAAGTTCCAGCCGCGCACAGCCCCAGCCCTTCGCGGTTTCCAGGGCCGCATCCACCAGCCTGCGGCCGACCCCGTGCCCGCGCGCGCCCTCGTCCACCACCAGGCTGGTGATCCGCGCATCGGGGACCGGCCGGTGCAGCATGGGGGACTGGTTCATGGCGAGCGCGCCGAGCACCCGCCCCGTCTCCTCCGCCACCAGCACGGCTTGGCCACTGCCCGGCGCGATCAACCCGGCGATCATCGCGGGGGCGATCTCGTTCCCGCTGAGCTGGCGCATCAGCGCGACCAGCGCCGGGACATCCCCCGGCGCCGCGGGCCGCACCGCGATCACGCGACCTTGCCCAGCACGCGGCCTGCCACGGCGTCGAGCTTCGCCATCAGGGCCGGGTCGCGCTTCTCCGGCGGGGTGACGAGCGCCATCTCCAGCGCCCGGTCGCAGCCATAGGGGCAGGCGCCGCGCGGCGCGCCCAGCGAGGGGATTACCCGCTTCACCAGGGCCCGCGCCTTGTCGGCATTGCTGTGCATGATCTTGATCACCGCATCGACGGTGACATGGTCATGGTCCGGGTGCCAGCAGTCGAAATCCGTCACCATGGCGACGGTGGCGTAGCAGAGCTCCGCCTCGCGGGCGAGCTTGGCCTCCGGCATGTTGGTCATGCCGATCACGTCGCAGCCCCAGGCGCGGTAGAGCTCGCTCTCCGCCTTGGTGGAGAATTGCGGCCCCTCCATCACGAGATAGGTGCCGCCGCGCTTGTGCGGGATGCCGATCTCGCGCGCCGCCGTCTCCATCGCGTCGCCGAGCCGGGTGCAGACGGGATGCGCCATCGACACATGCGCGACGCAGCCGGTCTCGAAGAAGGTCTTCTTGCGGGCGAAGGAGCGGTCGATGAACTGGTCCACGATCACGAAATGCCCGGGCGGCAGGTCGCCGTTCAGGCTGCCCACGGCGGAAACGGACAGGATCTCCGTCACGCCCGCGCGCTTCAGCACGTCGATATTGGCGCGATAGTTCAGCTCGCTCGGCGGCACGCGGTGGCCACGGCCATGGCGCGGCAGGAAGACGCAGCGCACGCCGTCGAGCCGGCCGAAGAGCAGCTCATCGGAGGGCTCGCCCCAGGGGCTTTCCACCCGGCGCCACTCGCGCTCCACAAGCCCATCGATATCGTAGAGGCCGGAACCTCCGATCACGCCGATCACGGGTTCGATCAGGTCGGACATGCTGCGTCCTCTCGAAAACGGGCAACGGCCGCGCAAGGCGGCCGCGTGGGATCCCCGGAACAGGATTCCCGGAACGGGGGGCCCCACCATGCCCGTTTCCTGGCATGGCGGGTATCTCCCTCAGTGCAGGTCGGCCCAGACCTTGCGCTTCACCGCATAAGTGAGGCCGCCCAGGACGACCAGGAAGATCAGGATCTTGATGCCCATGGCGCGGCGGGTTTCCAGGTTGGGCTCGGCGGCCCAGGCCAGGAAGGTGGCGACATCGCGGGACATCTGGTCCTCGGTCGCCTTGGTGCCGTCCGCGAACTCGACCTGCCCTTCGTTCAGTGGCTTGGGCATGGCGATCATGTGGCCAGGGAAGTACTTGTTGTAGTGCATCCCGTTCGGCAGGTTCACGCCCTCGGGCGGGTCGGCATAGCCGACCAGCAGGGCATGGATGTAGTCCGCCCCGCCTTCCCGCGCCTTGACGATCACCGAGAGATCCGGCGGCAGGGCACCGTTGTTGGCGGCGCGCGCGGCGTTCTCGTTCGGGAAGGGCGCGCGGAAGCGGTCGCTCGGCCGGCCGGGCCGGGGATTCACCTGGCCGTTGTCGTCCGGCGCGCCGGGCACCTCCACCGAGGCCGCCGCCCCCTGCACCATGGCTTCCGGCAGCCCGATCTGCCCGAGGTTCCGGTAGTAGAGCTGGTGCAGCGAGTGGCAGTTGGCGCAGACCTGCATGTAGATCTGCGCTCCCCGCTGCAGGGAGGCCCGGTCGAAGGTCCCGATCGGGCTGCTGAAGGAGAAGCCGGCCTTCGGGATCTCGATCGCGCCCTCGGCCGCCCCGGCCGGCGAGGCCAATGCCGGAGCCAGGGCGAGGAGGGAGGCCAAGGTGATGCGCCGGGCGGCGCGCGCGGCCATGGGCTTGAAGCGACGGATCATCACACCTTCTCCATCGGCTGGCCCGCGGCCCCGGCCGGCAACGGACCGCCGCCATGCCGCAGCACCGGCTGGCTGATGCTTTCGGGCAGCGGCAGGGGTTTCTCCAGCCGCGACAGCAGCGGCAGGATCACCAGGAAGTAGAGGAAGTAATAGGCCGCCGCGACGCGGCCGATGGTCACGTAGGGCTCCTCCGGCGGCTTGCCACCGACCCAGAGCAGCACGAAGAAGCTCACCACCCAGACGAAGAAGAAGGGCCGTGCCAGGGGCCGGAAGCGCATGGAGCGGACCGGCGAGGCATCCAGCCAGGGCAGGATGAAGAGCACCGCGATGGCGCTGAACATCATCAGCACGCCGCCGAGCTTGCTCGGGACCGCGCGCAGGATGGCGTAGAAGGGCAGGAAGTACCATTCCGGGACGATATGCGCCGGCGTCACCAGCGGGTTGGCCGGGATGTAGTTGTCCGGATGGCCCAGGTAGTTCGGCGCGAAGAAGACCAGGACGGCGAAGACGATGAAGTAGACGACCAGCCCGACGCTGTCCTTGGCAGTGTAGTAGGGGTGGAAGGGGATCGTGTCCTGCGGCCCCTTGGGCTGGATGCCCAGCGGGTTGTTGGAGCCCGAGATGTGCAGGGCGGCGATGTGCAGGAAGACCACGCCCACGATCACGAAGGGCAGCAGGTAGTGCAGGGCGAAGAAGCGGTTCAGCGTGGGGTTGTCCACGGAGAAGCCGCCCCAGAGCCAGGTCACGATATGCTCGCCCACCAGCGGGAAGGCGGAGAAGAGGTTGGTGATGACGGTGGCGCCCCAGAAGGACATCTGCCCCCAGGGCAGCACGTAGCCCATGAAGGCCGTGGCCATCATCAGCAGGAACAGCACCACGCCCAGGATCCAGAGCAGTTCGCGCGGCGTCTTGTAGGAACCGTAGTAGAGGCCACGGTAGATGTGGACATAGACCACGATGAAGAACATCGAGGCGCCGTTGGCATGGGCATAGCGCAGCAGCCAGCCGTAGTTCACGTCGCGCATGATGCGCTCGACGCTGTCGAAGGCCATGTTGGCGTTGGGCGTGTAGTTCATGGCCAGGAAGATGCCGGTGGCGATCATGATCACCAGCGTCACCATGGCCATGGCGCCGAAGTTCCAGAGGTAGTTGAAATTCCGTGGCGTGGGGAAGGAGCCGTACTCCTTCTCCATCATCGTGAAGATGGGCATGCGCTGGTCGATCCAGCGCAGCACCGGATTCTTGACGTCGCTCTCGATCAGGCCAGGGGCGGCCATGGGATCCTCCTCAATCCTGGACAGGCGGTGTCGCCGGGTTCGTCCCGGCGTACAGCCCCTCAGCCAATGCGAATCCGGGTGTCGCTGGTGAAGGCATAGGGCGGCACCACCAGATTCGCCGGCGCCGGGCCCTGGCGGATCCGGCCGGCGGTGTCATAGACGCTGCCATGGCAGGGGCAGAACCAGCCGCCATAAGCCCCCCGCTCATCCGTCGGCTTCTGCCCCAGCGGCACGCAGCCGAGATGCGTGCAGATGCCGATCACCACCAGCCAGGGCTCCTTGCCCGGCTTGGTGCGGCTCTGGTCCGTCGCCGGGTCCTTCAGCGCCGACATCGGCGTGTCCACCGCGGCCTTCACCTCCTCCGGGGTACGGTGGCGGATGAAGATCGGCTTGCCGCGCCAGACGACCGTGATGGCCTGGCCCACCGCCACCGGCCCCAGATCCACATCCGTGGTGGACAGGGCCAGCGTATCCGCCGCCGGGTTCATGGAGTTGATGAAGGGCCAGGCGATCGCGCCCGCGCCGACCAGGGCGAAGGAGCCCGTCACCAGCTTGAGGAAGTCGCGCCGCCCCCCGGAATGGCCGCCTTGCGGTGGCAGGCCCGGACGTTCGCTCTGGGTCTTGCCCGATCCCGTCAGCCCGGGAATCGACCCCGATACACCCGCGGTCGCCATCTGATCGGCCATGCGTCTTGTCGTCCCACGTCGCCAAATCTTGTGCCCCGGCCATCATGTCCCGTGACACCCGATTCAGCGGCATGCCCATTCTGGGACACGCCTACCCCGGAAGGCATGGAAACCAGACAGCCGTTCGTCCTCCTGCCATGCCGGTCCAGGGGACCGGGTCCGGCGTCAGACCTTGGGGGGACGCGAAAGGTCGCCATTCCGGCCACCGTTTCCACCCCCTTGTTGCGACCATATAAGTCTGTGGCGCGACGGGTGGCAACGCCGCCTGGTGCGCCCGACACAATCGGGGTGCCGAAATGACACAGATCCCGCCTGACAGCCCCCATGCCGGCATGGCTGGTGATGGCGCCGCAGCGCAAACCCCGGCCGGTGCCCCGGATGCCGCGCTGGACACCGCCCTGGCGCGCCACCCCCTCGCCGCCCCGGCCCGCGCCTGGTTCGAATCGCTGCGCGACCGGCTCTGCGCCAGCTTCGAGGCGATCGAGGACGAGTTGTCCTCCGGCCCCCATGCCGGAATGCCACCCGGCCGCTTCGAGCGCCGGGCCTGGCAGCGCCCGGGCGGGGGCGGGGGCGTGATGTCGGTGATGCGGGGACGGGTCTTCGAGAAGGTGGGGGTGAACGTTTCCACCGTCTGGGGCGAGTTCTCGCCGGAATTCCGCCGCTCGATTCCCGGCGCCGAGGAGGACCCGCGCTTCCTGGCCACCGGCGTGTCGCTGGTGGCCCATATGCGCTCCCCCCGGGTGCCGGCGGCGCATATGAACACGCGCTTCATCACCACGACGCGGAACTGGTTCGGCGGCGGCGGCGACCTGACCCCCATGGTGCCCGAGGCGCCCGAGGCACAGGAGGATGCGGCGGGCTTCCATGCCGCCTTCAGGGCCGCCTGCGACCGGCACGACCCGGCCTACTACCCACGCTTCAAGGCCTGGTGCGACGAGTATTTCTTCCTGCCCCACCGCAACGAGCCGCGCGGGCTGGGCGGCATCTTCTACGACTGGCTGGGGCGGGACGACGCGGAGGACAGGCTGGAGGAGCACTTCGCCTTCACCCGCGACGTGGGTGAGGCTTTCCTCGCCGCCTATCCGGCCATCCTGCGCCGGCGGATGCACGAGCCCTGGACCCCGGAGGAACGGGAGAACCAGCTCATCCGGCGCGGCCGTTATGTGGAGTTCAACCTGATCCACGACCGCGGCACACTGTTCGGCCTGAAGACGGGCGGCAACACCGAGGCGATCCTGATGTCCATGCCGCCCGAGGTCCGCTGGCCCTGAGGGAGCCGGGGCGGGGACCGCCTTACTTCAGGCGGCGCGCCAGATCGGCCAGTTTCGCCAGGTGCTCGCTCAGGAACTTCCGGGTGCCCTCGTCGGTCAGCCGCCCTTCCGCGTCGAACTTGCTGCCGGCGCCGCCGACCAGCACCTCGCCACCGGGCACCACGTGGCAGCCCATGATCGAGAGCACCTGCCGGAGCTGGTAGTTGGCCAGGGCGGTGCCGAGCACGCCGGGCCCGGCCCCGATCACCGAGGCCGCCTTGCCGGTGGCCGGCGGCGCGGGCGGCCGCGACACCCAGTCCAGGGCGTTCTTGATCACCCCGGAGAAGGAGCGGTTGTACTCCGGCGTGGAGATGAGCAGCGCATCCGCCTCCGCGACGGCCTGCCGCAGGGCCTCGGCCGGGGCGGGATAGCCCTGGGTCCGGACATCGTCGTTGTAGAGCGGGATCTCGGAAAGGTCGAAAACCTTCACGGTGCTGCCGGCGGGGGCCAGTTCCGCGGCCGCATGCAGCAGCGCCGTGTTGTAGGAGCCTTTCCGGAGGCTACCGGACAGGGCCAGGATCGTGAGGGAATCGCTCATCGGGCCTCTTGGTCGAAAGGATATGGGCCGGGGCATGGCGCCCCGGTCCGATCCTCCTGACTTAGGCCCGCCCGGCGATCGCGGGAATGGTGCGGCGCAACCTCGCCATCACCAGCCCCTATCGCCGCTATTTGCGCCGTGGATCGGAACTGTGATGGCGGTCCGCTTCGCCACCGCCACCGGAGACCTGGCTCCGCGACGTGCTGGTGGCTTCGCCCGGTTGGGGCTCCTGGGCCTGGCGCGTGGCATGACCGTGGTTGCCGCCCTGGTGGCTGCTGCCGGGGCCTCCGCCGAAACGGTCGGCCTCCTCGGTCTTCTTGCTGGTGGACATGCTCACCGGTCCTGCTGATAGCCCTGGTGGGTCGTGTTCTGATGCGTGTTGCCCTGGCGGCCCTGCTGCGCCGGGTCGCGCTGCGTGGCGTTGGCCTTGGCCTCCTTGGGGGAAAGGCCGCCCTTTCCGGCATTGCTGCCGCCATGGGGGTTCTGGTTCACCGGCGGTA
This sequence comes from Roseomonas gilardii subsp. gilardii, assembly GCF_023078375.1. Classification (NCBI taxonomy): domain Bacteria; kingdom Pseudomonadati; phylum Pseudomonadota; class Alphaproteobacteria; order Acetobacterales; family Roseomonadaceae; genus Roseomonas; species Roseomonas gilardii. The sequence goes on from NZ_CP095554.1 coordinate 4,072,708, forward strand.
CCGGCGGGAGATGGGCGTTGCTCATGGCGTTCTCTCTTTTCCCTTGTCTGGTCCCACCCGCACCAACGCATCCGGACCCGGGCGCGTTGCCCCTCTCTCCCCCTCCCCGTCTTCCCTCCTGGGCGGCTGCCGCTTGTCCTGGCCCGGGCGCGACGCCATACCCCTGCCGTGCCGAAAGATCCCTCCACCCCCTCCGGGCGCCGCGCCGCCTGGGCGGACAGCCTCCTGCACGACCATTCCATCCTGCGCATCGGCTGGCGGAACTGGGGCGTGGTCGAGCCGGGCCGCCTGTACCGCTCCAACCATCCCCAGCCCTGGCAGCTCGCCCGGGCGGCGCGGCGCTTCGGCCTGCGCTCCGTGGTCAACCTCCGGGGCCAGCGGGTGGAATGCGGCTCCGACGCCCTGTCGCGGGAGGCCGCGCGGCGCCTGGGCCTGGCGCATTACGACGCCCCCTTCGAGAGCCGGGGCGCCCCGCACAAGGACCGCATCCTGCGGCTGGCGGAGCTTTTCGGGCGGATCGAGGAGCCGGTGCTGATCCACTGCAAGTCCGGCGCCGATCGCACCGGGCTGGCGGCGGGGCTCTGGCTGCTGCTGCAGGGCCGGCCGGTGGAGGAGGCGATGGCACAGCTTTCCCTGCGCTGGGGGCATATCTCCGCCAGCAGGACAGGGATTCTCGACGCCTTCTTCCGGCTCTATGCGAAAGCCGCGCCCAAGCCTTTCCTCGACTGGTTGCGCGAGGATTACGACGAGGCCGCGCTTCGCCAGTCCTTCACCTCCCGCCCCTGGGCCGACCGTATCGTGGACGGGCTGTTGCGGCGGGAGTAGGCCACTCCCTTATACCCCTCCCGCCTGTCGCGGAGACGCCATGCACGCCTTTCACGATCATTGCCGCCGCGAACTTGCCCAGATGAAAGCCGAAGGGCGGTACCGGACCTTCGCCGACCTCAGCAAGTCGCGCCACGGCTTCCCGCGCTACACCCTGCCGGATGGGCGGGAGGTCCTGGTCTGGTCCTCCAACGACTATCTCGGCCTCGGCGGCTCGGACATCCTGGCGGAGGCCGCCAGGCGGGCGGTGGAGGAGCACGGCGTGGGCTCCGGCGGCACCCGCAACATCTCCGGCAACACGCCCTATCACGTGGCGCTGGAGCGGGAGCTGGCGACGCTGCACCAGAAGGACGCGGCGCTGGTCTTCACCTCCGGCTATGTCGCCAACCAGGCGGCACTGGGCACCATCCTGGCCAGCATGGACGGCAACTGGCAGGTCTTCTCCGACGAGAAGAACCACGCCTCCATGATCGCGGGCATGAAACACGCCCGGAAGGCGATCTGGCGCCACAACGACGTGGCGCATCTGGACGAGTTGCTGTCCCGCGCCGAGCCCGGCGTGAACAAGCTGGTCGCCTTCGAATCCGTCTATTCGATGGACGCGGATATCGGCCCCCTGGCCGATATCGTCGCCGTCGCCCGCCGGCATGGCGCGCTGACCTATCTCGACGAGGTGCATGCCGTCGGCATGTATGGCGCGCATGGCGCGGGCGTGGCGGAGCGGGACGGGGTGCTGGACGGCATCGACATCGTCCAGGGCACGCTGGGCAAGGCCTTCGGTTGCCATGGCGGCTATGTCGCGGGCGATGCGGCGGTGATCGACTGGCTGCGCTCCTCCGCCTCGGGCTTCATCTTCACCACCTCCATGCCGCCCTGCATCGCCGCCGCCGCCCTGGCCTCGGTGCGCCATGTGAAGGGCGCGACGGCGCTGCGGGAGCGGCATCAGGAGCGGGCGGCCCGGCTGAAGTCGGCCTTCCGCGAGGCGGGGGTCGAGCCCATGCCCTCGATGAGCCATATCGTGCCCGTGCGGGTCGGCGATGCCGCCCTGTGCCGCGAGGTCAGCCGCCTGTTGCTGGAGGAACACGGGCTCTACGTGACGCCGATCAACTACCCGACCGTCCCACGTGGAACGGAACGCCTGCGCTTCACGCCCACCCCCTGCATGGCGATGCCGAGATCGAGCAGGCCGCGCAGGCGGTGGCCAAGGTGCTGCGGCAGCTCCGGGCCGCCTCGGCCGCCTGAGGAGGCGGCTCTTTCCGCGTCCGGCGTCGCGCCGTCCCGGGGGACAAGGCTCCGCCTTTTCCCCCGGACCCCCTGATCCGCCAGGAACCTGAGGTTCCTGGACCTCCCATTCGCTGGTTCCTGCTGACGCCGGATCGCGCCGGAGAGCATCGCTCTCCGGCGACTGCCGGTGCCACCAGCGCGGAGAAGATGTTTTCCTTCTTTTCGGGCGCCCCGCCGGCCCACCTGCGCTCAGGGATCGAACCACAGAGTAACGGCAGCCATGGGAGCCCACGAAAGCCCGGGGTCCGGGGACCGGCTTGGTCCCCGGCGGAGAGGGGGTCCGGCGGGAGAGGCGGCGCCTCTCCCCCGGGGCAGCCACGAAGCGGAACGCACGTCCGGAAGGAGCATCCCGCCGCGCATCGGGCGCATGGCGCGGGCGATGTTTCTCCCGCTTGGTGCGCGCCGCGTGGCGACCTATCTCTCGCCGGATGACCCGCATCCTTCCGCCGACATGCTGCGCCTGACCGAGCTCCGCCTGCCCCTGGACCATCCCGAGCCAGCCCTGCGCGCCGCGCTGCTGCGCCGCCTCGGCGTGCCGGAGAAGGATCTGCTGGGCTTCACCGTGGCCCGGCGCGGCTATGACGCGCGCAAGAAGTCGCAGATCCTGCTGGTCTATACGCTGGATGTGGAGCTGCGGAACGCGGCCGCCGTGCTGCGGCGCTTTGCCGGGGACCACCATGTCGCCCCGGCGCCGGACACGCGCTACCGCTTCGTGGCGCGGGCGCCGGAGGGCTTCGCCAACCGCCCGGTGGTGATCGGCGCCGGCCCCTGCGGGCTGCTGGCCGGGCTGATCCTGGCCCAGATGGGCTTCCGCCCCATCATCCTGGAGCGCGGCAAGGTGGTGCGGGAACGCACCAAGGACACCTGGGCGCTCTGGCGCAAGTCGGTGCTGACGCCGGAAAGCAACGTGCAGTTCGGCGAGGGCGGGGCGGGCACCTTCTCCGACGGCAAGCTCTATTCCGGCATCAAGGACCCGCAGAATCTCGGCAGGAAGGTGCTGGAGGAATTCGTGAAGGCGGGGGCGCCGGAGGAGATCCTCTTCGTCTCCAAGCCGCATATCGGCACCTTCCGCCTCGTCACCATGGTGGAGAGCATCCGCGAGACCGTGGAATCCCTGGGCGGCGAATACCGCTTCGGCGCGCGGGTGGAGGATCTGGAGATCGAGACCGCCGCCGACGGCACGCGCCAGGTCCGCGGCGTGGTGCTTCAGGACGGCACGCGCCTGCGTGCCGACCATGTGGTGCTGGCCCTGGGCCACAGCGCCCGCGACACCTTCGCCATGCTGCACGATCGCGGCGTCTACATGGAGCCCAAGCCCTTCTCCCTCGGCGTGCGGATCGAGCATCCGCAGTCGCTGATCGACCGGGCCCGCTTCGGCCCCTTCGCCGGGCACAAGACGCTGGGGGCGGCGGATTACAAGCTGGTCCACCATGCCTCCAACGGCCGGGCGGTCTATTCCTTCTGCATGTGCCCCGGCGGGACGGTGGTGGCCGCGACCTCGGAGCCCGGCCGCGTCGTGACCAATGGCATGAGCCAGTATTCGCGGGCCGAGCGGAACGCCAATTCCGGCATCGTGGTCAGCATCAACCCCGAGGACTATCCCGGCGGGCCGCTGGCCGGCATCGCCTTCCAGCGCCACTGGGAGGAACTGGCCTTCCGGGCCGGCGGCGGCACCTATGCCGCCCCGGCGCAGCGCGTGGGCGATTTCCTGGCCGGGCGCCCCTCGACGGAGCTCGGCAGCGTCATCCCCTCCTACAGGCCCGGCGTGACGCCCACCGATCTCGCGCTCTGCCTGCCGGATTTCGCCGTGGCGGCGATCCGGGAGGCCCTGCCCGCCTTCGCGCGGCAGATCCCGGGCTTCGCCATGGAGGATGCGGTGATGACCGGGGTGGAAACGCGCACCTCCTCGCCGCTGCGCATCCGGCGCGGCGAGGATCTGCAGAGCCTGAACACCCGCGGCCTGTTCCCGGCCGGCGAGGGCGCGGGCTATGCCGGCGGCATCCTCTCCGCCGGGGTGGACGGAATCCGCATCGCCGAGGCGGTGGGGCGCAGCCTGGTGGGCGAGGCGGAAAGGCGGGCCGCCGCCTGAAACCCTGGCCCTCCCCTGGCCCTCCCCTGGCCCTCCCCTGGCACGGAATCCCGGAACCGGCGGCCAGGGCCGGGAAAATCGGACCTTTCTCGATCCTCCATCGGGATCCGGCCATAATCCTGCCGCCTGGCCCACCTAACCGGCCGGACCCGGAGAAAATCCCGGAAAGCCAGGAGGACCGCATGCCCACCCCGCCCCCCTCGTTGCCCTTGCCCATGCCCCGGCGGCGACGATCGATGCGCTGGAGAGCATGAGCCTGCGGCTGGCGGATGAGGTGGTCCAGCTCCGCATGCAGGCCAGCAGCCGGAGGGAGGAGCTGGCCGCCGAGAAGGCCCGCACGGCGGCCCAGGCGCGCGAGATCGCCGCCCTGCGGGAGGAGCTGGCGGCGCTGCGGGAAAAGCTGAGCGAGACGGAAACACGGCTGAACGTGGAGACCCTGCATGCCGAGGGGCTGCGGGCCCAGGGCCTCTACCTGGTCTCCCTCGGCACCGAGGCGCCGCGCGCCAGCGAGCCGAGCGGCCAGCACTATGCCGATGGCGAGGTGAAGACCCGGCTGGCGGTGGTCTATGAGGAAGCCTTCGATCGCAAAGGCCATGAGATGGGCATCGCCGACCCCTCCCAGTACCGGGCGGATTGATCCCCGGCCACCCCAACCATAACTGGCACAGGCCAGGGACAATACGCGCGGCCCCGCGGCGCGGAGCGGCCGCGATGCAAAACGGACAGGCCCCGCCCACGTTAGGGCCTGCGATTCGGATATGGCAGGTGGCTTGCGGGTGGGTAACATCAGGGCGATCAGACGATGGCGGCCGGCGATGCTGTCGGAGCGGACAGCGCTCCTGCAGCCCGGCCACAATCTCTGGACGCTGGCGCGCGCGCGGACCGGGCCACCCTGCTGACGGATGCCGCCCCCTACTACGGCGCGCTGCGGGAGGCGCTGCGCAAGGCCCGGCACAGCATCCACATCGTGGGCTGGGACATCGACAGCCGCACGCCTCTGGTCGGCCCTTCCGGCCGGGCGGAGGACGGTCTGCCGGAAACGCTCGGCCCCTTCCTGAGCGCCCTGGCCACGCGCAACCCCGGCCTCTCGGTCCGCCTCCTGCTGTGGGACTATTCCGTCCTCTACGCCATGGAGCGCGAGTTGCTGCCGGTGCTGGCGCTGCGCTGGAACACGCCGCCCAATGTCGAGCTCTGCCTGGACGACACCGTCCCCTTCGGCGCCTCGCACCACCAGAAGATCGTGGTGGTGGACGGCGCCATCGCCTTCGCCGGCGGGCTGGACCTGACCATCCGGCGCTGGGACACGGCGGAGCACGACCCGGACGACCCGCGGCGCGTCGATCCCGGCGGCACGCCCTACCCGCCCTTCCACGACGCGCAGATGCTGGTGGACGGCCCCGCCGCCGCCGCCCTGGCGGAGCTGGTGCGCCGCCGCTGGGAGCGTGGCGCCTGCGAGGCGCTGCCGCCCACCCCGCCGGCGTGGCACGATCTCTGGCCGGACGGGGTGGCGCCGGATTTCCGCGACATCGCCGTGGGCATCGCCCGCACCGAGCCCGCCACGGAGGATCGCGCCGGGCGCCGCCAGCCCGCCATCTGCGAGATCCGGCAGCTCTACCTCGACACCATCGCCACCGCGGAGCGCTGGATCTACGCCGAGAACCAGTTCCTCACCTGCGGCACCATCGCCCGCGCCTTCATCCGGCGCCTGAAGGAGCGACCGGAGCTCCAGATCCTGCTGGTCTGCCCGAAGACGCATCACACCTGGCTGGAACACCGCACCATGCTGGCCGGGCGCATCCGCTTCATGCGCGCCATCCGCCGCGCCGGCATGGGCGGGCGCGTCCGGCTGGTTTTCCCGCATGTGCGCGGAGCGGACCGAGCATGAGGTCATGGTGCATGCGAAGGTCATGATCATCGACGACCGGCTGCTGCGCGCCGGCTCCTCCAACCTCTGCAACCGCTCCATGGGCACGGACACGGAATGCGACCTGATCCTGGAGACCGGGGACGAGGCCGGTCGCATGGCGATGCGGCGCGTCCTGGGCCGCCTGCTTGGCGAGCATCTGGGCGTGCCGGCGGAAAGGGTCACGGCGGCCCTCGACGGGCATGGGTCGCTGTTCGCGGCGGTGGATGCCCTGAATGGCGGGGACCATTCCCTGCGCCCCATCGAGGATGGCGAGTTGAAGCGGCATGAGCGCGTGCCCACGCTGGAAGCGGCCGCCGACCCGCACCGCCCGATCGGGGCGGAGGAATTCTTCGCGGATTTCGCCGCCGGCAATCCCGGCGGCAGGCCCTGGCCGCTGTTGCTGAAGGCGCTGCTCGTCCTGGTGCCGGTCGCGGCCATCGGCCTGCTCTGGCGCTACACGCCGCTGGCGGATCTCGTCTCGCCCTCCGCCATCCGCGCCATGCTGGACGAGGGCGGCGGCTGGGGCCCCTTCGCCGCCATCGGCCTCTTCCTGCTGCTGGGCCTGCTGGCCTTTCCGGTCAACGTGCTGATCATCGCCACCGCCGCCGCCTTCGGCACCTGGCCGGGGCTGGGCTATGCCACCGGCGGCGCCATGCTCAGCGCCGCGGCCATGTACGCCATGGGCCGGCGCATGGGGCCGGACCTGCTGCGGCGTTTCCTGGGGCCGCGCATCAACCGCGTCCGCCAGGGCGTGGCGCGCAACGGCATCATGGCGGTCACCGCCATCCGCCTGCTGCCGGTGGCGCCCTTCACGCTGGTGAACCTGGTCGCCGGAGCGATGAAGATCCGCTTCTTCGACTACATGGCCGGCACCTTCCTGGGCCTGCTGCCGGGCGTGGTGCTGATGTCGGCGCTGGGCGACCGGATGACCCGCATCCTGGAGCATCCGACGGTGGAGAACTTGGCGCTGCTGCTGGGGCTGATGGTCGTCTGGGCCGGCGTTACCTGGGCCCTCCAGCGCCTCGTCCGGCACCTGCGGCACGAGGGCTGAGCTTGCCGCACCGCAAGGCCCCAGCGCCATCGCCCGCCCGCCCGGGTGGCCTGCGTGTCATGAGCTGGAACATCCATGCCGGCATCTGCCCCGCCGGGCGCTACGACCTCCACCGCGTCATCGCCCTGGTGCGGCGCCACGCGCCCGACCTGATCGCCTTGCAGGAGGTGGAAGGCCGCAACCGGCACGATGGCGAGGAACCCTTCCACCTGCTGCGGGAGGCGCTCGGCGGGCAGGCGGTCGAAGCCGCCACGATGCGCGAGGCCGGGGGCTGCTACGGCCACATGCTGATCAGCCGCCTGCCCCTGCGCGACGCGGCGGTGCATGACGCCTCCCTGCCGGGGCGCGAGCCGCGCGCTGTGATCTCGGCGGTGCTGGACCTGGCCGGCGGGCCGCTTCACGTCTTCTCGGCGCATTTCGGCCTCCAGGGGCGCGAAAGGCGGCATCAGGCGCGCATCCTGGCCGGGCTGGCGCGGCAGGTGGAAGGCCCCGCCCTGGCCATGGGCGATTTCAACGAATGGAGCTGGCGCGGTGCCGTGGACCGCGCCTTTCTCGGCATCCTTCCGGTCCGCACGCGGGAACGGACCTTCCCGGTGCGGCGGCCGCTGCTTTCGCTGGACCGGATCTACGGCCGCCCGCGCCATCTCCTGCGCCGGAGCTGGACCGACCCCGCCGCCCGGGAAGCCTCCGACCACCTGCCCGTCCTGGCGGAGATCGAGTGGCCGGGCGGATAGCCCCTTCCCGCCAGGGTGGTGGGATGGGGCGTCAGCGTTCCTCGGACACCCGGTCCCGCGTCTCGTCGGCGATGCGGAAGGGCGGCTCGGGCGTCGCGGTCACGTAGCGCATCTCCGGCGCCCCGGCGTCCTGCTCGTCCTCCTGTTCCGCCGCGACGTCGCGCGACGGCAGGCGGTCACTGGCCAGCCGCTCGAAGCGGCCCACCAGTTGCGGCGCGTCCAGGATCATGCGCTGGAAATCCGCGGCGCTCAGCTCCAGCAGGTGGCAGAAGCTGGTGGCGCGGGCGCGCGCCTTGCGGCGGCCGCCATGGATCAGTTCGTGCTCGCCGAAGAACTCGTTCGGGCCCAGCCGGACCTCCTGGCCGTCCTGCACGAACTCGACCTCGCCGGAGCTGATGAAATAGACGGAATGCGCCTTCTGCCCCGGGCGGTAGATGCGCTCGCCCGGCACGGTGAAGCGCACCGTCATGCTGATGGCGATGTCGTGCAGCACCGCCTCCTGCAACCCGATGAAGACGGGGAAATCCTTGATCCGCGTGTCGAGCCCGGATTGCAGGTTGAACTTCAGCGGCCGGCCGATATGGCGCCGCGCCTCCTCCAGCGAACGGCTCAGCTCCTCGTAGAGCTCCTCGCCGATCAGGGATTCGTTGCGCAGGCTGGCATATTCGTCCGCCTCCTGCCGCAGCCCGATCTGGCGCAGCATCCGGCTCTCCAGCGCCTCGGCATAGCCGGGGTATTGCAGGCGCAGCGTGTCCATCGCGTCGGCCAGCAGATCCTCCCGCCGCCCGACGATGTCGCCCACCACCTCGGTCACGCGGGTGCCCAGCACCGGCTCCATGCGGCGCCGCATGAAGCGCGACATGGCGGCGGAGACGAGATGCGTGAGCAGCAGAGTCTCGAAACGCTCGGCCATGCAGTGCATCAGTGGCGTGTCGATGCGGAAGTTCCGGTGCAGCCACTGCGCCGCCTGGAAGCGCAGCGTCGGCCGCAGCCGCCGCCGCGCCGCCTGGATATAGCCGAGCCGCCCCTCGGCACGGGCGCCGTCGATCATGCTTTCCGCGGTCCAGAGCAGGTTCTCCATGACCCGGCGGGACAGGCCCTGGTCCTTGAAGATCTCCAGCAGGATGGCGCGTTCCTGCGAGGCATAGGTGATCAGGCCCAGCGTCACCCGGTCGCGGTCGCCGATGGCGGTGTCGAAGGTGTTGGCGGCGGTCTCGACCTTCACCCGCCGCTCGTACATGTCGAGCACATGGGCGCAGGCCTGGGGCGAGAAGCCGAAGTCGCGCGCCGTGTCGCGCAGCCGGTCGCGCACCTCGCCCAGGCCGATGGCGACCACCTGGTTGCGCAGCGCCTGATCGGTGGGCGAGAGCTGGTCGAGCTTCAGCGCCCGCACCAGGAAGCGCAGCGTGGTGCCGTTCACCAGCAGGGTGAAGAGCACGTAGCCGGTGGCCAGGATGGTGATGAAGCGCTGCGTCGCCGCCGGCACGCCGTAATGCTCGGTCACCGACAGCGCCAGCGCCAGGGTGATGGCACCACGCAGCCCGCCCCAGAGGATGGTGACCTTGAAGCGGATCGGGATGCGCTGCGAGATGCCGAGCCAGCGCAGGATCGGCAGCAGGCCGAACAGCACCAGGGCCCGGGCCACGGTCGCGGCCAGCACCACCACGCCGATCAGCACCAGATCCCACTGCGTCAGGCCGAGCAGCAGCCGCGGCACCAGCATCGAGGCCAGCACGAAGACCAGCGAGCTGGCCCAGAAGGCGAGCTGCCCCCAGACATCGGTGAGGTAGGACCAGCTCTGCGGCCGGAAGGTGGAGGGGCCGATGGCGCTGACCGTCAGGCCCGCCGCCGCCGCCGCCACCACGCCGGAGGCGCCCAGCACCTCGTCGCAGAGGATATAGGCGAAATAGGGCAGCGCGAGCGTCATCGTCACCTCCGCCGCGCGGTTGCCGCCCAGCACCGGCACGGCGAAGAGCATGACCCGCGCGAAGAGGAAGCCGACCGCCAGCCCCTCGACGAAGGAGACCACCAGCGTCACGCCCCCGGCCAGCCAGTCCGGATCGTGATGCCCGACGATCTGGGCCAGCAGGATGGTGAAGATCGAGATCGCCGCCGCGTCGTTCAGCAGGCTCTCGCCCTCCACCAGCCGGGTCAGCCGGCTGTCGGCACCGATATCGCGGAAGACGCCGACCACCGCCGAGGGATCGGTGGTGGCGACGATGGCGCCCAGCAGCAGGCAGGAGGCCAGCGGCACGCCCGCGATGGGGGCCAGCGCGAAGCCGATCGCCGCCGTGGTCACCAGCACCGCCACCACCGCCAGCACCAGCACCGGCGCCGCGTCCCGCGCCAGGCGCCGCACGTCGATGGACAGCGCGCCGTGGAAGACCAGCATCGGCAGAAAGATGAAGAGGAAGACCTCCGCATTCACCGGGAAGTTGATCAGCGTGCCGGCGACATCGTCGATCGCCTTGTTCACCCGCTGTTCCATCAGATAGGCGGCACCGCCGCCCAGCACGGTTCCGACCACCGCCAGAAGCACCGTGTCGGAGACCATCAGGCGCTTCGCCAGGGGCTGTACGGCGCTCACCACCACCAGGAGCGCGGCGATGGCCAGGAGGATATGGGGCAGGTCGATCAGCATCAGCGGCAGCTTCTACCCGATGCGGTGAGGAAATGTGACGGAATGCGGCATCGTCATGGCGCGGGCCGTCCGGCCGCCTCCCCGGTGGAAAGCGGGTCATGGCATCGCCGGGTCTCAGGAATATGTCGGAACCTTTGCCGCCCGGCGTTTTTTTTGCAACGCGACATCACCGGGCGGTGGGCGGCCCGGCCCAGGTCATCCAGCCCTCCCCGCACCGTCCCTGGCACAGCCCCTTGGCACAGCCCCTTGGCACAGCATTGTCACGCACGCGTCCCAGCATGGCGGCGCCTTCCGGCTTGCGGGCCGGGGCCGGGTGGCACATGTAAAAGACATGCTCCCAGCCTCGTGGCACCGGCCGGCCCTGGCCCCCGCCCTGCGCCCGCAGGGCCGTGCTTCCTTCCATCCCCCGGCCTCGCCCCTTTCCTGTCTCCGCGTCCATGAAGCTCCCCTCGGACAGCCACTCGGCCCGCCATATCCTGCGCCGCATCCGCGATGCCCGGCGCGGTCACAGGACGGCGCACCACGCCCATCCGGGGGAGGCGCCGGATGGGCTGACCCTCCGCGTCGCCTCCTACAACGTGCACAAATGCGTGGGCCGGGACGGCCGCTTCGACCCGCAGCGCATCGCGGCGGTGATCGGGGAGATGGATGCCGATCTCGTGGCGATCCAGGAGGCCGACCGCCGCTTCGGCCGCCGCTACGGGTTGCTCGATGCCGCCACGCTGCGGCGGGAAAGCGGGCTGCACCTGCTGCAGGTCTCCGACCTGCCGGACGGGCATGGCTGGCACGGCAACGCCATCCTGCTGCGGGAGGGCACGCCGCTACGCCTGCACCGGCTCGCCCTGCCCGGGGCGGAGCCGCGCGGCGCGGTGATCGCGGAGCTGGACCTGCCGGTGGGGCGGCTCCGCGTGGTGGCCGCCCATTTCGGCCTCCTCCGCAACTGCCGCATGCGCCAGGGCGCTGCCATCCTGCGCAACATCACGGAGGGCGAGACCATGCCCACCCTCATGATGGGAGACCTGAACGAATGGCGGCCCGGACGGCGTTCGGCACTGCGTTCGCTGGAACCCTTCTTCGGCCCGATGGAGGAGGGCCCGGCCAGCTTCCCGACCCGGATGCCGGTGCTCTCGCTGGACCGCATCCTGGGCTGGCCGAACGGCCTGGTGCATTCGGTGCAGGCCCATGACACCCCCCTCTCCCGCGTCGCCTCCGACCATCTGCCGCTGAAGGCCCTGCTGCGCTTCGACGGGCTGGACGGCGCCGCTGATGCGGACGCCGCCCGGCTCGCGGGCGTGGCCTGACCACCATGGAAACCGCCCGGACCCTTTCGCGGCCACGAAGGAGCCTCCTGACGCGCTGGCGCGCGGCGCCGCCGACGCTGGACGAGGCGGTGGACGAGGCGCTGCGCCGGATCGGCGCCGACACCGGCACGACGCTGGTGGCCAATGGGCTGGAGGCTTTCGGCCTGCGCGCCGCCAGCGCCCGCGCCGCCACGCGCAGCCTGGACCTGCAGTACTACGCCTGGCACGACGGCATCACCGGCCGCCTGCTGGCGCGGGAGATCCTGCACGCGGCCGACCGGGGCGTGCATGTGCGCCTGCTGCTGGACGACAGTTGCGTGCTGGACGAGGATTCCGCCGCCCCGCTGCTCTGCCGGCTGGGGGCGGAGCATCCCTCCATCGAGGTGCGCGTCTTCAACGCGCATCGCTGGCGCTTCCTGGGCCGGCTCGGCTTCGGGCTGGAACTGCTGTTCAGCCGGGGGCAGCTCAACCACCGCATGCACAACAAGTCCTGGATCGCCGATGGGCGCCTCTCGATCCTGGGCGGCCGCAACATCGGCGACGAGTATTTCGACGCCTCCGGCAATTTCAACTTCCGCGACCTCGACATCGCCGTGGCCGGCGGGGCCTCCCGCCAGGCGGTGACCCAGTTCGAACGGTACTGGAACCACCGGCTGGCCCGGCGCGGCCGCTGCTGCGACACGCCGGAAAGCCTGGAGGCGCTGCGCCACCGCCTCGACGCGGATGCCCGCTCCGCCGAGGCGCAGCCCTATCTCGAACGCGTCCGCGCCTCTCTGGAACGTGACATCCTGCACGGCTATGCCAGCCTGCTGCCGACCCAGGATGTCGAAGTCGCGGCCGACCCGCCGGACAAGGCGACCGGCGAGGAAGTGCCGGGCCGGCTGGTCACCGCCATCGACGCGGCGCTGCAGGGCACGGAGCGCGAGGCGCTGCTGATCTCCCCCTATTTCGTGCCGGGCGAGGCGGGGGCCCAGGCGCTGATCGGCATGCTCCGCCGTGGCGTGCGGGTCCGGGTGATCACCAATTCCCTGGCCGCCACCGATGTCGTGGCGGTGCATGGCGGCTACTCCCGCTACCGCCGCAGGCTGCTCAAGGAGGGGCTGGAGATCTACGAGCTGAAGCGCAGCGGGCGGGAGGATGCCGGCGTGCTGGGCTCCAAGGGCGCCAGCCTGCACACCAAGGCCTTCGTGCTCGACCGCGAGCAGCTCTTCGTCGGCTCCTTCAACCTCGACCCGCGCTCGGCCAACCTGAACACCGAGATGGGCGCCTTCGTCCGCCACCCCCAGCTAGCGGAGCGGTTGCGGCGGGAGTTCCGCCGCCTCTCCTCGCCCCGGCGCAGCTACCACCTCGGCCTGCGGCACGGCCTCATGATTTGGATCGACGAAAGACCGGATGGCCGCCGCCGCGTCCAGCACACGGAACCGGATGCAAGCTGGCAGCGCCGCCTCCTGGCCCAGCTCGTGCGCTGGCTGCCGGTGGAAAGCCAGCTCTGATCCGGTGACGGGGCGACGTCCGACGTTGCGCTGTCCCGGGGGCCGGCGAAGCGCCAGGACTGAACAGACCTATCGCAGCCGGACCACCCGGCGGCTGGGCGTTTCCCGCAGGGTCCGGTCGGCATAGGTGCCACGCACCGCCTCGCGGCCGCCATGGCGCAGCAGGTCCAGCACCATGGCGCTGTGCAGGAAGCCAAGATGGCTGAAGGCCTGCGGGAAGTTGCCGAGGAAGGTGCCGTCCTCGGCGATCTCCTCGGGAAAGAGGCCGACATCGTTGGCCAGGGCGCGCAGTGCGTCGAAGCGCTGCCGCGCCTCCTCCTCCCGCCCCAGCCAGGCCAGGGCATCGACCAGCCAGAAGGCGCAGAGCAGGAAGGTGCCCTCATGCCCCGGCAACCCATCCTCGGTCTTGTAGCGATAGACCAGGGCACCGTGGCCGAGCTGCCGGATGATCTCGTCCACGGTGCGGCCGAACACCGCTTCCTCCACGGGAAAGCCCAGCATCGGCGCCAGCAGGACCGAGGCATCCACGGCATCGCTGCCGAAGCTCTGGGTCAGGTAGCCGCCCTGCGGATGCACGCCGGGCCCGTTCACCTCCGCCACGATGGCATCCCGCGCCGTGCTCCATTCCGCCCTGTCGCCGAGCAGGTGGATGGCGCGGTCCAGCGCCACCCAGTTCATCAGCGCCGCGTGCAGATAGCGCGTCGGCGGCAGGCGTGGCTCCCAGAGGCCGTTATCGGGCTCCCGCCAGACCCCGGCCACGTAATCCGCCACGCGGGCGATCTGCGCGCGCGCCTCCTCGCCAAGCTCCCCGCCCAGCCGGGTACGGAGATGAACGAGGTCCAGGAGCTGCCCATAGACATCGGCCTGGTGCTGGTCCGCCGCGCCATTGCCCTCGCGCACCGGGGCACTGCCGCACCAGCCCTCGAAATGCGCGATCTCGCGCTCCTCCAGCCCGTCGCCGCGCCCATCGATGGCATAGAGGGGCCGCAGCCCGCCATCGTCGCGCATGGAAAGCCGCCGGACGAAGCCGAAGAAACGCTCCGATTCCTCCACATGCCCGAACTTCTTCAGCGCATAGAAGGCGAGACAGGAATCGCGCAGCCAGCAGAACCGGTAGTCCCAGTTCCGCACGCCGCCGATTTCCTCCGGGAGAGAGGTGGTGGGGGCGGCCACCAGGGCGCCGCTGGGCTCGTAGGTCAGCGCCTTCAGCACCAGCGCGCTGCGCACGAGGTCGTCCTTCAGCGGGCCGTCATAGGTGCGGATGCCGGACCAGGAGACCCAGCCCTGCCGCGCCCGCTCCAGCCGGTCATAGACATCCTCCCGGTCCTCCTCCAGGGCGGCGCCGGCGCGGAACAGACGGAAGGCGGCATGCCCGCCGCCGGCCAGGGTGAAGCTGGCCACCGCGCTGCCGTCTTCCAGCCCGAGCGGCTCGTCGGATAGCAGGCTGGGGCAGCCCTCGGCCATGGCCCGGTGCCCCTCCACCCGCAGGAGCGGAAATTCCGTGGCGAAGCCGGGCAGCGGCCGGAAGCAAAGGCGGAAGCGCAGCCGGCCGGAGACGCCGCTCAGGACCCGCACCAGTTCCGGCCCCGGCGCGCCCTCCCCTTGGGGCTGCAGCATCAGGTCGATCAGCCGGGCCATGCCGGAGGCCGTGGCGAAGGTGGTTTCCAGGATGTTGGTCTGCGGCAGGTAGGAGCGGCTGACCTCGAACTCCTCCTCCGGCCGGAGCTCGAAGAAGCCGCCACGCCGCCGGTCCATCAGGCGGGAGAAGACCGGCGGTGCGTCGAAGCGTTCCAGGCAGCACCAGTCGATCGCGCCATCCCGCGCCACCAGCGCGGCGCCGTGGCAGTTGCCGATCAGCGCATAGTCCTCGATCGGCTGGTAGGGACGGGTGCCATCATCGGGCTGGGGCGGAAGCGACGGGCTCAAGGGGTGGGTCGGTCCTCGGCGGCAGGCGTGGGATGGGCCCGGACCGGATCGCCCCTTCAGGGCTTCCAGCGGGAGGTGGCCGGATCGTTCCACGACAACTCGGTCCTGGCCAGACCGCTGCCCCGTCTCGCGGGCTGTTGATCCCGCCCGCGGCTTTCCCGTGCCTCAGGCCCCTTCCCGCCTCCAGGCCAGGACGGCCACGCCCAGCACCATCGCCAGAGCCAGCCAGGGCGGCAGCAGGGCCGTCGCGGAGAGCCCCGTCACCGTATGGTCCTCGTTGCGGCGCAGGCCGATCCAGCCCGGCCCGGCGGCGTCGCGCCCGGCGGCGACGCGGCGGATATCCGGCAGTTGCGGCTCCGCCCCCGTGCCCAGCCAGCGCACCGCCCCGCCCGTGGCGCGGGCCAGCGGCTCCACCGGCCCGGGGTCGGCGCGCAGGTCGGCGATCTCCAGGGGGTTGGGCGCGGCGGCGGCGGCATAGGCGGTGCGCTGCCCGTCGCTCGCCTGCCAGACACCCGGCTGCTCCGCCGGCATCTCCACCACCGAGCGGCCGCCGCCCGCCGCGCGGGCCGGGTGGCGCGTCACCGTGCCGTCCGGGGCGGTGACGGCGATCTCGGGCGGCGGCGCATCCGCCACGCTGCGGCGGGTCACGGTCAGCCGCCCTTCGGAGACGCTGGCGGTGAGGTCCTCCTCCTCCAGCTCCGGCTCGCGCATCGACCAGTGGGCGACGCGGCGCAGCAGCTCCGCCTGTGGCCCGCCGCCATCATGCCCGCGCGCCCAGAGCCAGATATGGTCGGAAAGCAGCAGCGCGACCCGCCCCTCCCCGACCCGGTCCAGGATCATCAGCGGGCTGCCATCCGGCGTGTCCATCACCGTGGTGCCGGAGCGCGGCTCCGCCCGCATGTAGCGGTACCAGCGGCCCCAGCTCTGCGCCTGCGTGCCGGCATTGGCGCCGGGCAGTCCCTCGGTCACCGGATGGCGCTGCCCGGCATCGGTGACATGGGCACGGAAGGGGCCGTCCACCTCGGCCTCGTTGCCGCCGCGCGGCGCCGTGGCGAAGCCGAAGTTCAGCCCGTTGCCGAAACCCGCCCCGCCCCCCAGCGGCGGCCGCACCGGCAGCACCTGCCCCAGCGGCGTCAGCGCGAGGCTGGTCGGCCCGCTGAATTCCGGCCCCACCGAGAGCAGCAGGGCGCCGCCGCCGCGCACGTAGTCGGCGATGTTGCGCAGGTATTGCGGCGGCAGGAAGCCGCGGTTGCTGAAGCGGTCGAAGACGATCAGGTCGAAGTCGCGCAGCCGCTGCTGGAACAGCTCCCGCACCGGGAAGGCGATCAGCGCCAGCTCGTTCAGCGGCGTGTTGTCGTCCTTCTCCGGCGGGCGGAGGATGGTGAAGTGGACGAGGTCCACATTCGGGTCGGCCTTCAGCAGCCGCCGCCAGGTGCGTTCCCCGGCATGCGGCTCGCCCGAGACGAGGAGGACGCGCAGCCGCTCCCGCACCCCGTTGATCGTCACCACCGCGCGGTTGTTCAGGGTGGAGACCTCGCCCGGCCGCTCCTCGGCCGAGACCTCGACCACGGTCGGGCCGCCGCGCTCGATCGGCACGGTGATGCGGTGCTCGCGGCCCAGCGGCACGCTTTCCACGCGCGGCGCGGCGCCGTCGCGGCGGATGGTCAGGCGCACCGCGCCATTCGCCTCGGCGGCCCCCCGGGCCAGGCCGAGATCCTCCGCCACCACGCGCAGGTCCACCGACCGGCCGACGATGCCGAAGCCCGGGGCCTCGATCACCCGCAGGCGCCGGTCCACCTCGCCGAGCCGCCCGGCCAGCAGGGCGTGGAAGGGCGCGTCGAGGGCGGCACCGCCATTGGGGCTGGGCGGGGGGATGTCATGGACCTGCCCGTCGGTCAGGGCGATGATGCCGGCGAGGCGCGCGCGCGGGATCTCGGCCAGGGCGGTCTCGATGGCGCTGTAGAGCCGCGTGCCCCGGTTGCCGCCCTCCTCCACGGTGATGCTGCGGACCTCCAGGTCCGGGATGCGGCCGAGGCGCGCCTCCAGCACCTCCCGCGCCCGGGCGAGCTGCGCCTCCCGCCCGCCGATCCGCGTGCTGGCGCTATGGTCCAGCACCACCAAAGCGATGTCGGGCCGGGTCTCCCGCGTCTCGGTGACGAGGCGGGGATTGGCCAGGGCGCCCAGGATCAGGGCGAAGGCGGCGGCGCGCCACCAGGCGCCGCGCGCCCGCCGCCAGAGCGCCAGCGCCGTGGCGAGGACGGCCAGCACCGCCAGCGCGGCCAGCAGCCAGGGCGGCAGGATCGGGGCGAGGTCGATGCCGGAAAGGGTTTGCTGCGAAAGGGTCTGCTGCATGCGCTACTGCCCCAGCCGTTCGAGGATGGCCGGAACATGCACCTGATCACCCTTGTAGTTGCCGGTGAGGGCGTAGATCACGAGGTTCACCCCGAAGCGGTAGGCCAGCACCCGCTGCCGCGCCCCGCCGGGCACCACGGCATAGGGGTTGTTGCCGCGTGCATCGACCGCCCAGGCCGAGGCCCAGTCGGCGCCGCCGATGATGGCGGGGCTGACGCTGTCATTGGCGCGGTCCACGTCGCGCGCCACCCAGACCGTGCCGCCGGCCCAGCGCCCCGGCACCTCGGACAGCAGGTAGAAGGCGCGGCGCAGCACATGGTCCTCCGGCAGCGGCGCGAGGGGCGGGATGTCCAGGTTCCGCGTCACCCGGCGCAGCGCTTCCTTGGCGCCGGGTGCCATGCCCTCGCCCGAGCCCTCGTCGCGCGTGTCGAAGAGCACGATGCCGCCATTGCGCATGAAGCCGTTCACCGCCTCCGCCGCACGGTCGTCGAGATCGCCCGCATCGGGCGAGACCGGCCAGTAGAGCAGCGGGTAGAAGGAGAGGTCGTCCACCCCCGGGCGCACCGCCGCGGGCTCGGCCAGGCTCGCCGCCGTCCGGCGGTTCACATAGTCCGACAGCCCCGCGAGGCCGGCGCGCGAGACCTCGTCCAGCGCCGCGTCGCCGGTGACGACATAGGCGAGGCGGGTGGCCAGGGCCGGGGCCTCCTCCGCATCCCCAGCAACGGCGCGTCCTTGCCCTCCCCCTTGCGCCCCCCTTGCGCCCCCCTTGCGCCCAGGCAGGCGCCGCCCAGGCCAGCGGCAGCAGGAGAGCCAGCATCGCGGCCCGGCGGCTCACGCGCCCCGCCCCGCCCTCGCGCCCCAGCAGCCCGCGCTGCACCAGCGACAGCACCAGATCCACCGCCAGCAGCAGCAGCGCCGCCGCCAGCAGCCAGGGGCCGAGATCGCGCTCCACCGGTACGCCGCCCAGCAGCAGGCTGCGTGCCCCGGCCGGCGGCGGCGGGGCCGGGACGAGGGCCGGGACATGGGTGGACAGGTTCAGCGCCCGGCGCTCGCCCCCCTCGCCCGGCGTGCCGTACCAGCCCGGCGGATGGGCCGGGCCGGGCAGCGTGGCCGCGAGGTCCCGCGCCACGATGGCGGTGGCGGTGGCCGGGGCGGGGCCCAGATGGCCGAAGCCATCCATCGTCTCGATCGGGGCGAGGCGCGCCGTGCCCTCGGCCTCCACCACGCCGGAGGACAGTGCGACCAGCCGCCGCAGCATGTCCACGAACAGGCCGGACAGCGGCAGGTCGGACCAGTCGGCATTGGCCGTCACATGCACCAGCACGATCCGCCCCGCGCCGCGCCCCAGCCCCGTGACCAGCGGCGTGCCGTCGGCCAGCGCCGCCCAGGTCCGCTCGCTCAGGCGCGGGGCCGGCTCGGCCAGCACCTGGGTGCGGATGGTGACCTCGGGCGGCACGGCGAGGCCGGTGAAGGGCGAGTTGTCGGGGAAGGCGGCCAGGGGCTGCGGCTTCTCCCAGGACAGCGAGCCGCCGAGCTGCCTTTCCCCCGCCCGCAGCGTGACCGGCAGCAGGGGATCGGGATGTTCCGCCATGCGCGGCCCGGCGAAGCGCAGCAGCAGCCCGCCCTGTTCCACGAAGCGGGTGACAGCCTGCACCTCCCGCGCCTCGGTCAGCGGATAGTCGGCCAGGACCAGCACGGCCAGCTTGCGGGACAGCAGCGTCTCCAGCGAGCCGCGCCGCACCTCCACGAAAGGCTGCAGGGCGCGGTCCAGATAGAAGAGCGCGCCGGTCAGCGGCGTGTCGGCGGCGCCGTCCCCGGCCAGCAGGCCGACGGGGCGGCGGCGGAAGCGCTCGTCCAGCAGCACGGAGCCGGCGGCACCGGTCTCGCCCTCCAGCTCCAGACGCACCACCTGCTCGCGGATCTCCAGCGGCAGTTCCAGCGCGCCCTCGGCCCTGTCGGCCCCGGCGGGGATGGCGACGGTCGCACGGGCCAGGGTGCGGCCATCGGCGGTGCGTGCCAGCACCGCCGCCTCCCCGGGCGAGGCGGAAGGGGTCTGGCGGATGGTCAGATGCAGCCGGTCGGCCTCCGCCACCGGCGGCGGCAGGATGCGCGTGGGCAAGGCAGGGTCGCGCCCCGCCACGGTGAGCGGCCCCATCGCCGCCAGCGCCTCGGCCAGCACCGAATCGCCGCTGGCATGGGTCAGCCCATCGGTGATGAAGAGCGAGGCAGCCTGCCCGCCATTCGCCTGCCGCCAGGAGGCCAGGGCCGCGGCCGCTGCCGCGCGGTCCGGCGCCCAGGGCTGCGGCCGCAGCGCGGCGAGGCGGGTCGCGGCCTCCCGCGCCGGCATCGGTGCGGTGGGCGCCGGGGGCTGCCCGTCCGGGGAGGGCGTGGTGGCGAGCAGGGCGGCCGGGCGGTCGTCGCGCCCCGCCGCCTCCAGCGCCGCGCGGGCCGTGGCCATGCGCTGCGGCCAGTCGGCGGCCGAGGGCCAGCCATTGTCGATGGCGATCAGCAGCGGCCCCTGCCCGCCCGCCCCCGCCGCCGCGTCCCAGATCGGCCGCGCAAGCCCCAGCACGATCAGCGCCGCCGCGGCGAGGCGCAGGAGCAGCAGCCACCAGGGAGTACGGGCGGGCGTCTCCTCCGCCACCGGCAGGTCGCGCAGCAGGCGCGTGGGCGGGAAGGATTGCCGCCTCGGGGAAGGCGGCGTGACGCGCAGCAGCCACCAGAGCAGCGGCAGGGCCGGCAGGGCGAGCAGCAGCCAGGGGGCGGCGAAGAGCAGGGGACCGAAATTCATGCGCCGCCCCGCCCTCCGCCCCGGATCGGAGCCAGGGCCTGCCAGAGGGCGAGGAGTGCTGCCTCCGGCGGCTGGTCGGTGCGGTGGACGAGCAGGTTCCAGCCGGCGGCGCGGGCGATGGTGGCCAGGCCGTCGCGATGCGCCGCCAGGCGCTCGGCATAGAGATCGCGGATACCTTCGACGCGCGGGACCAGCGTGGCGTCACCTCCGGACAGGGCCTCGAACCGCACCCGTCCGGCAAAGGGCAGGCTTTCCTCCGCCGGATCGAGCACCTGCACCAGATGGCCATGCACGCCCTGTGCCGCCAGGGCCGAGACGGCGCTCCGCGTTTCCTCCAGCGGTGCCAGGAAATCGCCGAACAGCACGGCGCGGGCGTGGCGCGGCAGGCGCTGGTCGCGCGGCGGGCCGGTGTGGCGCGACAGTGCCTCGGCCAGGACCGGCAGGGCACCGCGCCCCGCCAGGGTACGGACGGGGCCGCGCCCGTCGCCGAAAAGGCGCAGCCGCTCGCCGCCGCGCAGCAGCAGGGCCCCCAGGGCCAGCAGCAGAAGCTCCGCCCGCTCCCGCTTCGTGATGCGGCCGGGGCTGCCGGACCAGTCCATGCCCGGCCCCGCGTCGCGCCAGAGGCCAACGGTCTGGGCGGCCTCCCATTCCGTCTCCCGCACGAAGAGCCGGTCGGCCTTGGCGCTCTGCCGCCAGTCCATGCGCGTCACGCTGTCGCCGGTGACGAAGGGGCGGAACTGCCAGAAGGCGTCGCCCTGCCCCGGGCGGCGGCGGCCGTGCACGCCCTGCATCACCGTGGCGGCGACGCGCTCGGCGGCGACCAGCAGCGGCGGCAGCGCCCCGGCGGCGACCTCGGCGCGGGCGGCACGGTCCGTGGCGGCGGCATGGCGCCCACCGGGGTCCCGTCCGGGGCTGGGGCCGTTGCCCCCTGAGGCGGGGCTTCCGGAGCGGAACAGGCCGAACGCCACCCGGTCAGCCGATCCCGGCGCGCAGGGCGGCGATCACCTCCGGCAGCCGGACCCCATCCGCCCGCGCGGCGAAGCTGAGCGCGAGGCGGTGCCGCAGCACCGGCTCGCAGAGCGCCGCCACATCGTCCAGCGAGGGGGAAAGCCGCCCGTCCAGCAGCGCCCGGGCGCGGGTGGCCAGCATCAGCGCCTGGGCGGCGCGCGGGCCGGGGCCATAGGCGAGGTGACGGCTGATCTCGCCGCCCTCCGGGCCGGGCCGGGCGCCCCGCACCAGGTCCAGGATCGCGTCCAGCACCTTCTCGCCCACGGGGATGCGGCGCACCAGCGCCTGCGCGGCCAGCAGCTCGCCCGGCGAGAGCACGGCGACCGCCTTCTCCTCCGCCGCGCCGGTGGTGGCGAGCAGCATGGCCCGCTCGGCGGCGGCATCCGGGTAGCCGACCTCGACCTCCATCAGGAAGCGGTCGAGCTGCGCCTCCGGCAGGGGATAGGTGCCCTCCTGCTCGATCGGGTTCTGCGTGGCCAGCACATGGAAGGGCGAGGGCAGGTCCATCACCTGGCCGGCCACGGCCACCTTCCGCTCCTGCATCGCCTGGAGCAGGGCGGACTGGGTGCGGGGCGAGGCGCGGTTGATCTCGTCCGCCATCAGCAACTGGCAGAAGACCGGCCCCTTGATGAAGCGGAAGGCGCGGCGGCCGCGGTTCTCTCCCTCATGGGCCTCCTCCAGCACCTCGGAGCCCAGGATGTCGGCCGGCATCAGGTCCGGGGTGAACTGCACCCGCCGGGCATCCATGCCCAGCACGATGGCCAGGGTCTCCACCAGCTTGGTCTTGCCGAGGCCCGGCACGCCCACCAGCAGCACATGGCCGCCGGAGATCAGGCTGGTGAGCACCTGCTCCACCACCTCCTCCTGGCCCAGGATCACCCGCCCCACGGCCTCGCGCGCCCGGCCCAGCCGGTCGGCCAATATCTCCGCCTGCGCCATCAGCGCGGCACCGTCCTCGCCATTTTGCGAGCGGGGATCGCCGTGCACCACTTCCACCATGCCTTCCCCTCTCCCTATATGCACCCCCGCCGGGCAAGGTTGGACGGACCTTTCCGGCTGTGGATGTTCAGTCGTCACGGCATGGATCAGCCTATGACCCTAGCGGCGCGCGAGGAAACAACGAAACCGCTACCCCCGGTGACATTCCGTAAGCGGGACTGCGGCGATTTCGACATGAGGATCGCCCGCGACGGCACCTGGCATTATCGCGGATCGCCGATCGGACGGAAGGAGCTGGTCTGCCTTTTCGCCAGTGTTCTCAAGCGCCTGCCCGATGGCGGCTATGTCCTGGAGACGCCCGCCGAACGGGGGCGGATCGCGGTGGACGACGCCCCCTTCGTGGCGGTCGAGATGTGCTGGCGGGACTGCGACTGCGAGGGCCATGGCGTGAAGCTGCAATGCGTGAGCTTCCGCACCAACCTGGACGAGGTGGTGACCGCCGGGCCGGAGCACCCGATCCGCGTGGAGACAGACCCCGAGACCGGCGAGCCCAGCCCCTATGTGCTGATCCGCCCCGGGCTGGAGGCCCGCATCAGCCGCCCCGTCTTCTACGAGATGGTCGCCCTGGCCGAGACCGAGGTGATCGACGGCCGCCGCGTGCTTGGCGTCTGGAGCAAGGGTATGTTCTTCCCGGTGGGCGACCATCCGGAGGAAGAGGCGGGCGAATTGAGAGGATGGCTGGGACGAGGACAGCCCCGCCGGGTGATGGATGATGGCTTGCCGGCCCCCTCCCGCCCTCCCCTTCCGCCCGGGAGATCGCCCGCCGCCTGACGGCGGCCCTGGCGCCGGGGCGGATGCCGCCCCTCTATCCCAGCACCACGCCCGACAGCACTGGCCTGCCCGAGGAGCTGGACGCGCCGCCCCCGCCCGAGGAGACCGAACCCGGGACCGGCCTGCGCCGCGCCGCCGTCCTGGTGCCCGTGTTGCTCGGCGAGGCCCCCTCGGTGATGCTGACCCTGCGCGCGGCCACGCTCTCCGCCCATGCCGGGCAGGTGGCGCTGCCCGGTGGGCGGATCGAGGCAGGCGAGACGCCCGAGGCCGCCGCCCTGCGCGAGGCCGCCGAGGAGGTCGGGCTCGACCCGCGCCTGCCGCACCTCCTGGGCCGGCTGCCGCCGCATGTGACCGGCACGGGCTATCACGTCGTGCCGGTGGTGGCCCTGCTGCACCCGCCCTTCACCGTGACGCCGGACCCTTCGGAAGTGGCGGAGATCTTCGAATACCCGGTGGCCCGCCTGCTCGACCCGGCGCAGCCGGAACGGCGGAACCGCCTCGTCGAGGGGCGGGAGCGCGCCTTCTGGGTCTGGCCGCATGAGCGGCACCTCGTCTGGGGCGCCACGGCGGCGATCCTGCGCAACCTCGCTTTGGTCCTGCGCGGCTGATGCTGCTTCGCCTCGTCCCCCTTCTGCTCTTCCTGGCGCCCTTCGCCGGCTTCCTGCTCTGGCGCCAGCTCCGGCCGCGCGGGGTGCCGGGACAGCCGGACCTGCCCTGGCCCTTCCTCGCCCTGGCCGGGGCCGGGCTGGCCCTGGCGGTGGCGGGGCTGGTGGCCTATGGCCTGTCCCGCCGGATGGAACAGGGCAGCACCTATGTGCCGGCGAGGCTCGCGCCGGATGGCCGGATCGAACGTGGCCATGCCGGGCCGCCGCGCTAGCGCCCCCTCACCCACCATCCGGACGGACCGGAGCCTCCCATGCGCCCGCCTGATTCGATCCTCCCCGAAGCGCCTCCCGGAGCACCCGGCGATGCCCCGCATGCGCGGGTGCCGCCCCCGGAACGGCTGACCCGGGGCGCCCCCTGGCAGTGCTGCGGGCGCTGCCGGGCTCGCGCGCCGTGGGCGGCTGTGTGCGCGACGCGCTGGCGGGGCGGCCGATCGCCGATGTGGATGTCGGCGTGCCCCTGCCGCCCGGGGAGGCCGTGCCTCTGCTGCGCTCCGCCGGGCTGAAGGTGGTGGAGACCGGCCTCGCCCATGGCACCGTGACCGCCATCGGCGGCGGGGAGCCGGTGGAGGTGACCAGCCTGCGCCGCGACGTCACCACCGACGGCCGCCATGCCGAGGTGGAATGGACCGCCGACTGGCGCGAGGACGCGGCCCGCCGCGACTTCACCATCAACGCCATGTCGATGGATGCGGAGGGGAACCTCTGGGACTGGTTCGGCGGGCGGACGGACCTCGCCGCCGGGGTGGTGCGCTTCGTGGGCGACCCGGCGACGCGGCTGCGGGAGGACTACCTGCGCGCCCTGCGCTTCTTCCGCTTCCAGGCCCGCTACGGCACCGGCGCGCCGGATGCGGCGGCGCTGGCGGCGATCCGCGAGGCGGTGCCGGGGCTGGCGCGCCTGTCCGCCGAGCGGGTCTGGAGCGAGCTGAAGCGTCTCCTGGCCGCGCCCGACCCCACCGGCGCGCTGCTGCCGATGCTGGATTCCGGCGTGCTGGCCGCGATCCTGCCCGAGGCGGTGCCCTCCCCCTCTGAACTGGCCACGATGGCGGACCGCATCGCCGCCCTGCGGCACGGCATCGGAGCCGGCCTGCCGCCCGACCCGGTGCTGCGCCTCGCCGCCCTGCTCTCCCCCGCGGCGCGCGGTGCCGGCGTGCGGATTGCGCGGCGCCTGCGCTTCTCCAACGAGGAGCGGGACGTGCTGGCCGGGCTGGTGGACCAGACCTTCCCGGTGGAGCCGGCGCCGGACGACGACGCCCTGCGCCGCTGGCTGTCCCGGCCCGGGGACGCCGGGGCGCCACTCCGCGAGGCCTGGCTGGCCGAGTTGCGCGACGGGCGGGACCGCTCGGCCCTGCGGGCGCGGATGGCGGCGATGCCGGTTCCCCGATTCCCGCTCCAGGGCCGCGACGCCCTGGCCATGGGTGTGCCGCCGGGGCCACAGCTCGGGCGGATGCTGCGGGCGGTGGAGGACTGGTGGCGAGAGGGAGGCTGCCGGGCGGATGCCGGGGCCTGCCGCGCGCGATTGACGGAACTGATGAAGGATATCACGGAAGGCCACTGGCCGTCCGGCCAAGGGCGCGCATAAGCGCCCCTCCACCGTCAGAGAGCCTTCCATGCCCCAGGACGACGTCTTCGCCCCGAGCTGGGCCCCTCGCATGCTTTCGGTGCTGCGGATCATGGCCGCGCTGCTGTTCCTGGCCCATGGCACGCAGAAGCTCTTCGGCTTCCCGGCGCCGCAGTACATGCCCGCAGCCTTCACCATGGGCTGGTTCGCGGCGGTGATCGAGCTGGTCGGCGGTGTGCTGCTGACGATGGGCCTCTTCACCCGCATCGTGGCCTTCATCTGCGCCGGCGAGATGGCCTTCGCCTATTTCATCGCGCATTTCCCGAAGAGCTTCTTCCCCGCCGTGAACGGGGGCGATGCCGCCGTGCTGTTCTGCTTCATCTTCCTCTACCTCTTCGTGGCCGGTGGCGGTGCCTGGTCGGTGGACGCCGCCCGCAACCGGGTCTAGCCGCGCTCCCTCCCCCGGCGGGCCATGCGCTTCGTGGCTGCCCCGGGGGAGAGGCGCCGCCTCTCCCGCCGGCCCCCCTCTCCGCCGGGGACCGAAGCCGGTCCCCGGACCCCGGGCTTTCGTGGGCTCCCATGGCTGCCGTTACTCTGTGGTTCGACCCCTGGGCGCAGGTGGATCGGCGGGGCTCCCGAAAAGAAGGAAAACATCTTCCCCGCGCTGGTGGCACCCGCAGCCGCCGGAGAGCGATGCTCTCCGGCGTGATCGGGCCGCGGTCAGCAACAGCGAATGGGAGGTCCAGGACCCTCAGGGTCCTGGCGGATAGGGGGTCCGGGGGAAAGGCAGCGCCTTGCCCCCGGGACAGCGCCAGGCCGGACAGTGTTGCCGGACAGTGTTCCGGCGCGCCCCCGGCATTTCGCCTCCGCGCAGAAGGGCGATACCACCCGGCGGCGATCCGCTCTAATCCCCCTGGCGACATGGCCCGCCCCAAGCATCCCCCGATTTCCGCCGAGACCACCCGCGCCCTGACCCGGCGGCTGTGGCGCGACTATGTGCGCCACCATCCACGCGGCATCCTGGTGGCGATCCTCTGCACCGGCGCGGTGGCGGGGCTGACGGCGCTCTATCCCGTCGTGATCCAGCAGGCCTTCGACCTGTTCACCAGCGGCGACCCGCGGATCACCTGGCTGGCGCCGCCGGCCATCATCCTGCTGACCTGCTTCAAGGCACTGGCGCAGTACGGGCAGGCGGTCTCCGTGCAGGCCGTGGTGCTGCGGGTGATCGAGTCGGTACAGAATGACCTGTTCCGCGCCCTCACCCGCGCCGACCTGGCTGTCGTGGCGCGGGAGGCGCCGGCCCGCCACGCCGCCCGCTTCACCGCCGATGCCCAGGCGATCCGCGAGGCGCTGACCAAGGCGATCAACGGCGTGGCGGACCTGCTGACCGTGGTCGGGCTGGTTGGCTCGATGGTCTGGCTGGACTGGCAGATGACGCTGGTGGCGGCGCTGCTCTACCCGGTCGCGGTGGTGCCGGTGCTGCGGCTCGGCAAGCGCATCCGCCGCGCCTCCGGCGGCATGCAGGACCGGGTGGGGGAACTGGCGGCGACGCTGACGGAATCCTTCTCCGCTGCCCGCGTGGTCCGCACCTACCGTCTGGAGGAGAGCGAGGAGGCCCGGGCGCGTGGCGCCTTCGCCCAGCTCCGCGCCGCATTGATGGGCATCAACCGCATCCGCTCCAGCCTCGATCCGATGCTGGAGGCCATCGGCGGCGTGGCCGTGGCCGCCATCCTGGCCGTGGTCGGCTGGCGCGTCTCCCAGGGCATCGGCACGGTCGGGCAGTTCACCGGCTTCGTCGCCGCTCTGCTCATCGCCTCCCGCCCTGTGCGCGCGCTGGGCTCGCTGAACGCGGCGCTGCAGGAGGGGCTGGCCGGGCTGTCGCGGGTCTTCGCCGTGATGGACACGAAGCCGCGCATCACCTCCCCGGCCGGGGCGCCCGCCCTGCCCCCGGGCATGGCCGGGTGGAATTCGCCGATGTCGCCTTCGCCTATGAGGGCGGTGCCGACGCGGCGCTGCGCGGGGTGAGCTTCGTGGCCGAGCCCGGGCGGACGCTGGCGCTGGTCGGACCCTCCGGCGCCGGCAAGTCCACCGCCCTGGCCCTGCTGCCGCGCCTCTATGACGTGACCGCCGGCCGGGTGACGCTGGACGGGGCGGATGTGCGGGAGGTCTCGCTCGCCAGCCTGCGCGACGCCATTGCCTATGTCGGGCAGGATGCGGTGATCTTCGACGACACCGCCTTCAGCAACATCGCCAGCGGCCGCCCGGGCGCGACCCGCGCGGAGGTGGAGGAGGCCGCCCGCGCCGCCGCCGCGCATGGCTTCCTGACGGCGCTGCCGCAGGGCTATGACACGGTGCTGGGCCCGGGGGGCTCACGCCTTTCGGGCGGGCAGAAGCAGCGCATCTCCCTGGCCCGCGCCCTGCTGCGCAACCCGCGCGTGCTGCTGCTGGACGAGGCGACCAGCGCCCTGGACGCGGAAAACGAGGCGGCGGTGCAGGAGGCCATCGCCCGGCTGCGGGCCGGGCGCACCACGCTGGTGGTGGCGCATCGCCTGTCCACCGTGCGGGATGCCGACCTGATCGTGGCGATGGAGGGAGGCCGCGTTGCGGAACAGGGCACGCATGCCGAGTTGATGCGGCGGGACGGGCTCTATGCCCGGCTGGTGCGGACGCAGAGCTTCGTGGCGGCCTGATCCGCCGGAACCCGTTTGGGAAAATCCCCCCGGGCGGGGGCGGGATGCCTCTTTTCCCGCCCCAGGGCCACGCTATCTTGAAAGTGCCATGAAACGCCTCCTCCTCGCGCTGCCCCTGCTCGCCACAGCCTGTGCCGCGCCAGGACCGACCCTGGCGCAGCGGCTGTCGCCGCTGGTGGGGCAGTCGGAGGGCCAGCTCGTCTCCACCCTGGGCGTGCCGGTGCGGACCTATGAGGCGGATGGGCGGAAGTTCCTCGAATTCCAGAGCCAGCGCCTGACCGCCATGCCCGGCGACCCCTTCTGGGGCGGCGGTTTCGGCTATGGCGGGCGTCCCTTCGGCTGGGGCGGCGTCTGGGGGCCGCCCACCACGGTCTGGGCGCCGGTGACCTGCAACGTCACCTTCGCCCTGCGGGCCGACCGGGTGGAGGACTTCACCTACCGGGGCGACGGCTGCGCCTAAGGGCGGCCGCCCCCCCGCCCCGCCTGAATGTCACCGCGGGAATTTCCCCGCTGGCAGAATGCCGCTCTGCCCGCTAGACAGGCACGCATTATGCGCCGCCTGCTCCTCGCCAGCCTCGCCACCCTGCTGCTGCCTGCCGCGGCCGCGCAGGCGCAATTCGATCCGACCCGCCCACGCGGCCCGTTGCAGCCCAACACCCCGGGCGCGGCGCCAGCGATGGCGCCCCCGCCCCTGCCTGGCGCCGGCAACGGCCCTGGCGGCGCGATCCCGTCGGACAAGCCCGTCGCCAGCATGTCGCCGAATGACGAATTATTCGACGCCATCACCCGGGGCGACATGGCCGCCGCCCGCGACGCCGTCTCGCGCGGCGCCGATCTGGAGGCGCGGAACGTCCTGGGCCTGACGCCGATCGACGCGGCGGTGGACCGGGGCCGCAACGACATCGCCTTCTACCTGCTCTCGGCCCGCGCCTCCTTCCGGCCCAGTGGCCCGTCCTCCCCGCCGCCGCGCGAGGCTGCCGCGCCGCGTTCCGGCCCCTCCCGCTCCGCCGCGCCGCGCGAGGCCGCGCGCGGGCGCAGCCCGGACAGCGCCTCCAGCCCCCGCCCGACCCGCACCGCCGAGCAGGCGCCTGGCGGACGGGCCCCGGCGGGCAATGGCGGCACGCCCCGGCCGGAAGCCGGCTTCCTGGGCTTCGACGGCCGCGGCGGCTGATTCCGCCCCTCCGGCGAAACCCATCGGCCGGCGCGGGCTTTTCCCCGCACCGGGCCTCGGCCCGTTTCCGGAAACAAGGACGCGGGCCGCATGAAGGGCACCCCGATGAGCCTCTGGCTGAGTGCCGCCAACCGCACCATCGGCTGGTGGCAGGGCCATTTCGCCCATGCCTGGCGCCAGCAGAGCAGCAAGGCCATGCGCACCGCCCTGTCCCCCGCGCCGAAACCCTCCGCGCCCCGGACGAAGCGCCGGCGCGCGAAGAAGACCTGACCCCTGGGCCACCCACCCGTCCGGACATCTCCCGGCATGCGGGGCGGGCGCATCACACCTCAGGCATTCGTGGGTCGCCTGGACCGCAAGGTGGATTGGCGGCTGGGGCAGGCTGACGTACATCCATGTATGTAATGTCCCCTCCGAGCCATCCTGACGTCCTGATCCTCGGCGCCGGCGCGGCCGGCCTCGCGGCGGCGCGCGCCTGCCTCGCGCGGGGGTTGAGCTGCACCGTGCTGGAGGCGCGGGACCGCGCCGGTGGCCGGGCACTGACCGATCACGGCTTCGGCTGGCCGGTGGATCTCGGCGCCACCTGGCTGCACGCGGCATCCCGGAACCCGCTGACGGCCCTGGCACGGGATCTGGGCTTCCGGCTGCTGAACCACGACGACCATCGCCTCCACCGACTCTATCTGGATCAGGCCGGCGATGCCCCCGGCACGGGGCGCTGGGCAACCGAGGCGGAACAGGCGGAATTCGACGCGGCCTATGACCGGTGGATGGAGGCCGTGCGGGCCGCTCCGCGGGAGCCGGACCCCGCCCTGGCCGAAGTGGCGCCGCGTGGTGGCCCCTGGGATGCCAGCATCGCGGCCTGGGAGGGCCAGACCATCGCCGCGGCGGAGCCGCGCGACATGGGGGTGGAGGATTTCCTGCGCAACCAGTTGGAACCGCCCAACCTCCTGCCCGAACCCGGCTTCGGCACGCTGCTGACCACCTTGGCACAGGGCCTGCCGATCCTCACCGGCTGGCCCGTGGAGCGGCTGTGCTGGTCCGGCACCGGCATCCGCGCCGAGGGGCCGCGCGGCGTGCTGGAGGGCCGGGCGGCCATCGTGACCCTGCCGGCCAGCCTCCTGGCCGCCGAAGCGCTGTGCTTCGACCCGCCCCTGCCGCCGGGATACCAGGAGGCGCTGCGGGGCCTGCCGCTCGGGCTGCTGACCAAGTTCATCCTGCCGGCCCATGGCGAGGACCGGCTGGACCTGCCGCCCTTCGGAGGGGCCGAGCGTCGTGTCACGGAAGGCGAGACCCGCATGACCTTCGTGGCCTGGCCCTTCGGCCGGCCGCATCTGGAGGGCTTCCTGGGCGGCGATCATGCCTGGGCGCTGGAGCGTGAGGGGCCGGCCGCCCAGCTCGCCCATGCCCGGGAGGAGCTGGCGCGGCTCTATGGCAGCCGGGCACGGCGGGCCATCGACTGGGACCGCGCCCTGGTCAGCCGCTGGGGCGCCGACCCCTTCTCGCGCGGGGCCTACAGCTATGCCCGGCCCGGCGCGGCCGGCGCGCGCGCGGCCCTGTCCGCTCCGCTGGCGGATGGGCGCCTGGTCCTGGCCGGCGAGCACTGCCACCCCGATCAGGCCGGCACCGTCGGCGGCGCCTGGGAAACCGGCGAGGCCGCGGCCGCGACGATCGCCGGAACCCTGTCGCCGGGGGCCGGCTGATGGCGGGCGGGACGGAGACCGGCGCGCCCTCCTTCGAGACGGAGGGCGGGACACTGCGGGTTTCGGGGGACCTGACCACGGAAACGGTGGCCCCCTTCTGGAACCACCTGCCCGGCGAGGCCCAGGGGGTGCGGCATGTGGACCTGTCCGGCGTCGGGACGATCGACACGGGCGGCGCCACGCTGCTGCTGCGCGCGGCCGGGGCCTGCGAGAGCTTCGAGGGCGCCAGCCGCCCGGTCGCCGCCGTGCTGGAACGGGTGCGGCTGGCGCGGGAACAGCCGGAGCCCCGCCCGGACGCGCCGCCCCTGCCGCTGATCCCGGCGTTGGGCTCCTGGGGCGTGGGCGTGTGGCGGGCGATGCTGATCCGCATCGCCTTCCTGGGCGAGGCCGCCACCACGCTGGTGAGCGCCTTCCGCCGCCGCCGCCAGCTCCGCCCGTCGGAGCTGCTGCGCCATCTCGACGAGGCCGGGACGCGATCCTTCCCCTTGGTCGCCCTGCTGGGCGTGCTGATCGGCCTGATCCTGGCCTTCCAGTCCGCCGCCCCGCTGCGACAGTTCGGGGCGGAGACCTTCATCCCCCGCATGGTCGGGATCTCCCTGCTGCGCGAACTCGGCCCGCTCCTGGCCGGGGTGATCCTGGCCGGCCGCACCGGCTCGGCCTATGCCGCCGAGCTCGGCACCATGACGGTGAACGAGGAGGTGGACGCGCTCCGCATCATGGGCATCGACCCGATGGTGATGCTGGTGCTCCCGCGCCTGATCGCCGGGCTGGTGGTGATGCCGGTGATGACCCTGCTGATGAACCTGTCGGGGCTGATCGGCATGACGGGCGTGATGCTCAGCCTGGGCTATCCGCTGGTCTTCACCGTCAACCAGGTGGCGCAGGGCGTGGTGCTGAGCGACCTGCTGCAGGGGCTGCTCAAGGCGGCGGTCTTTGGCCTGGTCATCGCCGGCATCGGCTGCCGCGCCGGGCTGACGGCCGGGCGGGGGCCGCGCGCGGTGGGCGACGCCGCCACGGCGGCGGTGGTCGGCGGCATCGTGGCCATCGTGGTGCTCGACGGCCTCTTCGCCATCCTCTTCTACCGCCTGGGCTTCTGATCGATGGTGGAACAGACGGCACCGGAAGGAACGGCCGCCATGGGGCGCGCGGAGACGGTGATCCGGGCGCGGGACATCGCCATGCGCTTCGGCTCCAACCTGCTGTTCCAGGATGTGAGCTTCGATGTCCGGCGCGGCGAGGTCTTCGTGATCCTGGGCGGCTCCGGCTGCGGCAAGTCCACCCTGCTCAAGCTGCTGATCGGGTTGATGCCGCCCAGCGAGGGGCGGATCGAGATCCTGGGCACGGACATGCTGGCGGCGGAGGGCGCCGCGCGCCGGACGCTGCTGAGCCGGCTCGGCGTGATGTGGCAATCGGGCGCCCTCTTCGGCTCGATGACCCTGCTGGAGAATGTGATGCTGCCTCTGGAGGCCCATACCGACCTGCCGCCGGAGGGCCGGGCGGAGATCGCCCGCACCAAGCTCGGCCTGGTGGGGCTCAGCGAGGCGGCGAACCGGCTGCCGGCCGAGATCTCGGGCGGCATGGCCAAGCGCGCCGGCATTGCCCGGGCCATGGCGCTCGACCCGCCGCTGCTCTTCCTCGATGAGCCCTCGGCGGGGCTCGACCCGATCACCTCCGCGGGGCTCGACCAGCTCATCAAGGACTTCGCCCGCGACCTCGGCACGACCTTCGTGGTCGTGACGCACGAGCTGCAATCCATCCTGAACATCGGTGATCGCTGCATCATGCTGGACAAGGCCGCCAAGGGCATGATCGCGGAAGGCCGCCCCGGCGACCTGCGCGACGACCCGCCCAACGACACCGTCCGCCACTTCTTCCGCCGGGAGGCCGAGTAGATGGCCGCGCCCGGGCGAGGCTCCGGCCTCTATCTGCGGGTCGGGCTGCTGATCCTGGCGGGGATCGCGCTAGCGGTCGGCTTCGTGATGTTCTTCACCGCCGGACGGCTCAACCGCCATTCCGAGATCTTCGAGACCTATTTCCGGGAAAGCGTGCAGGGCCTCGATGTCGGCGCGCCGGTGCGCTACCGCGGCGTGCAGCTCGGCCGCGTCACCGAGATCACCCTGGTCAACTCCATCTACCGCAACCCGGAGGGGCGGCCCTTCCAGGCGGCCTTCCAGCTCGTCGTCGTGCGCTTTGCCATCGACCAGGACCGGCTGGGCCCGGAAGGTGCCGATCCCGAGCGCGCGGTCGGCTTCGGCCTGCGCACGCGCCTGTCGAGCGCCGGCCTGACCGGCGGCTCCTATATCGAGATGGATTTCGAGAACCCCGAGCGTTTCCCGGTGGAGAAGCTGCCCTGGACGCCGGAGCATCCGGTGATCCCCTCCATCCCCTCCACCGTGGCGCAGGTGCAGGATGCCGCGCAGAACCTGCTGAACCGCCTCCAGGGCCTGCCGCTGGAGGACATCATGAACAATCTCGACGGCGTGCTGGCGGATGTCCACCGGCAGACCAGCAGCGGCGACCTGGCGAAGACCCTGGCCGATGTCTCGGCCATGGCCGGCACGTTGCGCCAGACCCTGGACAGCACGGACATCCAGGGGATGGTGAAGGACATCCGCGGCGCCGTGGCGGATCTGCGCCGCACCGTGGCGGGGCCGGAGATGCAGGCGACGCTGCGGTCCACCCGCGACGCCGCCGCACAGCTCAACGCCTCGATGCAGAAGCTGCCGGCGGTGATCAGCGCGCTGGAGCGCACGGCGCGCACGGCGGGCCATACGACCAGCGACGTGAACGCCGACCTGCAGCCGATCCTGCGCGACCTGGGGGCGGTGGCCGCCAACCTGCGCGATACGACCGAGACCCTGCGCCGCGCGCCCTCCCAGGCGATCCTGGGCGCGCCGCCACCGCCACCCGCCTGGGCCACGGAGCGCAGCCGATGAACGGTCCCAACCGACCTACCCCGCTCACTCTCCCGCTGGGCCGCCGGCTGGTGCTGGCCGGGCTGCTGGCCCTGCCCGGCTGCTCCGCGCTGCAGAGCCGCCCTTATGTGGAGCCGCTGCGCTTCCGGCTCGATCCCGTGCGCTCCGGTCCGCCCGTGCGCGGCTTCGGACGGCAGACGGTCCTGGTCCGCCTGGCGCGCGCGGCACCGGGGACGGAGGGGCGCCTGCTGCGCTCCATCAATCCGGACGGCACGGTGCGTGTCGAATACTACGCCGAATGGGTCGCGCCACCGGCCGAGGCGATGGACGAGGCACTGCGCCGCTGGCTCACCGCCTCGGGCCTGTTCGCCGCGGTGCTGGCCCCTGGCACGCGCGCGAACAGCGATCTGGTGCTGGAAACCGAGCTGACCGCCCTGCATGCCGATCTTGGCCAGGGCCTGGCCCGGGCCAGCCTTTCCGCGGTGCTGCTC
Source organism: Roseomonas gilardii subsp. gilardii (assembly GCF_023078375.1). NCBI lineage: Bacteria > Pseudomonadati > Pseudomonadota > Alphaproteobacteria > Acetobacterales > Roseomonadaceae > Roseomonas > Roseomonas gilardii. The sequence goes on from NZ_CP095554.1 coordinate 4,107,072, forward strand.
CGCGAAGGGACTCTGGACCGCCGCGCCGTGCGCCAGTTCACCGTGTCCGGGACCGCCCCCCTGCCGCCGGAGCGGCCGCTGCGTCCGGAGCCGCAGGCCCGGGCGATGGTGGAGGCGCTGGCGGGGGCTTTCGCCCAGCTCGAACAACAGATTTTGATCTCGTTAAGATAGTAATCATCTATTAATACAACTGTGGGTTAACTAAGCAGGACGGTGTTCACGAATACCTAGACATCCGTCAATCTTCGGCCAGGATGGCACGTTGAGGCGGGTGTTTCAGGGGTCGCCCCATGCCGTTTGATGGCCCGGACAGAGACGAGGACTGGAACGAGGTCTGGTCGGAATACGACCACCGCCGGGGCATGGCGCGCGGCCTGCTGCCCAAGCCGGTCCCGGCCGGGAAGACCCTGCCACTCCGGCGGGACCAGGGCCGGCGTAGCCTGCTGTTCCCGCTGCTGATCGCCCTGTTGCTGGTTTTCGGCATCGGACTCGTCGCGCCGTCCTGGATCATGGCGCGGGACTTCGCCGCGAAGCTGCGGCATGCGGATGGCGCCACGCTGTTGCAGATGGCCAACCAGCCCAGCCTCCGGGGTAATCTGTGGCGGGAATTCCTGCTCCGGGCCGATGCGGAGGACCTTTCGCCCACGGCCCGGAACTGGCTCGCGGACATGGCGGGGGACATGGTGGCGGGCTGGAATGACCCAAATCCGTCGGTGCCTGGCTGCAACTGCGCCGCTCGCCTCCCCTCCCATCCCAGCATGTGCTGCGCTCCCTCGGCGAACCCATCGGCACCAGCCATCTCCGCTATGCCGCCGCGCGGCTGAACTATGCCGGCGGAGTCGGCTTCGACCTTTCCTGGCAGGGCGGCCAGATGCGCATCCTGGGCCTGCGCTTCCAGGATGGCCGAACCTAGCCGGCCAAGCCTTTCCCATCGGTAAAGACACCGGCGGCCGCCCGGGTCTGTCATCGAACCTTCACAAAAGTGAAACATGACCGTCGCCTTGCGGGGCTAGGGAGCACTCGGCGGCGGGAATACCTGCCCCGCCGGCAAGAACAATCCGCTCCGGAGACCCCGCACGGTGTACAGACGCTCCCTCGCTCTCCTCACCGGCCTCGCGCTGCTGAGCGCCGCCGTGCCGCACGGCGCCCTGGCCCAGACGATCGAGATCACCGGTGCCGGTGCGTCCTTTCCCAATCCCGTCTACCAGCGCTGGGGCGAGGGGGCGAAGGCGATCGGCATCCAGTTGAACTACCAGTCCGTGGGTTCGGGTGCCGGCATCAACCAGATCCGCAACCGCACGGTGGATTTCGGTGCCTCCGACGCGCCGCTGACGCCGGAGCAGCTGACCGAGGCCAAGCTGGTGCAGTTCCCGGCCGTGATGGGCTCCGTTGTTCCCATCGTGAACCTGCCGGGCGTCGAGATCGACCAGTTGAAGCTGACCGGCGAGATTCTGGCCGACATCTATGCCGGTAAGATCACCAAGTGGAACGACCCGAAGCTGGTGGAGCTGAACAAGGGCGTGACCCTGCCCAGCGTCGCCATCGCGCCGATCTACCGCGCCGATGCCTCCGGCACCTCCTTCGTCTTCACCTCCTACCTCTCCGCCGTCTCCCCCGACTGGAAGAGCATGGTCGGAGCAGCCACCTCCGTGAAGTGGCCGGCCGGTGCCGGCGCGCGCGGCAACGAGGGCGTGGCCGGCACGGTGCGCAACACCCGCGGCGCCATCGGCTATGTCGAGAACGCCTATGCCACGCAGAACAAGCTGACCACCGTGCAGTTGCGCAACAAGGCCGGCCAGTTCGTGAAGCCGACCATGGACAGCTTCATCGCCGCCGCCGCGAATGCCAACTGGAACGCGCCCGGCATGGCCGCCAGCATCATCGACCAGCAGGGCGACGCCTCCTGGCCGATCGTCTCGCCGACCTTCATCCTGCTGCCGGCCAATCCGGAGAAGGCCGACCGCTCCCTCGCGGTGATGCGCTTCTTCGACTGGGCCTTCACCCATGGCGGCGACGCGGCGCGCCAGCTCGAATACATCCCCCTGCCCGAGACCGTGCAGGCCAAGGTGCGCGAGGCCTGGAAGCAGGTGAGCGTGGACGGCAAACCCGTCTGGAACCAGTAAGGTCCGTCACCGGAGCATGACCGGAGGGGCCGCGAGGCCCCTCCGGCACTTCTGACCGAGGAAGGTCCCGAGGTTGTCCCAGACCGTCTCCCACCTCGCGGGCGCCGCCGTCGGCGCCGATCCGGTCCCCCCCGGCCCAGCCGCGCCACGCGGCGCACCACCGGCTTCGGCGATGCCCTCTTCGCGGGTCTCTGCCAGGGGGCCGGCATCCTGGTGCTGGTGCTGCTGGGCGCCATCATCGTGGAGCTGTTCCTGGGCGGGCTGCCGGCCTTCCGGGCCTTTGGCGCAGCCTTCGTCACCTCGACGGAATGGAACCCGGTGCAGGAGGTCTTCGGCGGCGGCGTGCCCATCTACGGCACGCTGCTGACCGCGCTGCTGGCCATCCTCATGGCCGTGCCCGCGGCCTTCGGCATCGCCTTCTTCCTCACCGAGCTGGCGCCCGACTGGATGCGCCGCCCGGTCGGCGTGGCGGTGGAGCTGCTGGCCGCCGTACCCTCGATCATCTACGGCATGTGGGGCTTCTTCGTGATCGTGCCCTTCATGGCGACCACCATCCAGCCGCCGATCATCGACACGCTGGGCGAGGTGCCGGTCATCGGCGCGCTCTTCTCCGGCGCGCCCTTCGGCACCGGCCTGTTCACCGCCGCGCTGATCCTGGCGATCATGATCCTGCCCTTCGTCGCCGCCACGATGCGCGACGTGTTCGAGCAGGTGCCGCCGGTCTTCAAGGAAAGCGCCTATGGCCTCGGCGCCACGACCTGGGAGGTGATGCGCGGCGTCGTCCTGCCCTATACCCGCATCTCCGTGGTGGGCGGCGTCATGCTGGGCCTGGGCCGCGCCCTGGGCGAGACCATGGCCGTCACCTTCGTGATCGGCAACGCCAACCGCATCTCCACCTCGCTCTTCGGGCCGGGCAACACCATCGCCTCGCTGGTCGCGCTGGAATTCGGCGAGGCCAGCAGCGGCAGCCTGAAGCTCTCCGCGCTGCTGGCGCTGGGCTTCGTCCTCTTTGTCATCTCCTTCGCGGTGCTGGCCGTTTCGCGCTGGCTGCTGCGGCCCCGCCTGAAGGCCTGAACCGATGAGCGCCACCGCCGCCCGCCCGGGACATGTCGGCCCACGCAAGGACCCCGCCGTCGCGCGCGCCCTCGGCCGCAGCCGGCACCGCCAGGACCTGATCGTCCGCGGCCTGTGCATCGCCGCCACGCTTCTGGGCCTCTTCTTCCTCGCCTCGATCCTGCTCACCCTGCTGCTGCGCGGCCTGCACGGCCTGTCGCTGCAGACGCTGGTCACGGTGACCCGCCCGCCCGGCAGCGGCGGCGGGCTGCTGAACCCGATCGTCGGCAGCCTGATCCAGGTGGCCCTCGCCACGCTGGTGGGCACGCCGATCGGCATGCTGGTGGGCACCTACCTCGCGGAATATGCCCGGGGGTCGAAGCTCGGCGGCGCCGTGCGCTTCGTCTCGGACGTGCTGCTGTCCGCGCCCTCGATCCTGATCGGCCTCTTCGTCTACCAGCTCCTGGTGCTGCCCTTCGGCGGCTTCTCCGGCTGGGCGGGCGTGGCGGCGCTGGCCATCATCATCATCCCCGTCGTGGTCCGCACCACGGAGGACATGCTGAGCCTGCTGCCCGACATGCTGCGCGAGGCGGTGATCGGCCTGGGCTCGCCCAAGTGGAAGATGGTGGTGCTGGTGGGCTGGCGCGCCGCCGCCTCGGGCATCATCACCGGTGTGCTGCTGGGCGTGGCCCGCATCGCCGGCGAGACCGCGCCGCTGCTCTTCACCTCGCTCGGCAACCTGAACTGGTCGGTCAGCCTGTCCCAGCCGATGGCGAGCCTGCCGATCACCATCTACGCCTATGCCGGCTCCCCCTATGAGGACTGGGTCACCCTGGCCTGGGCCGGCGCCCTGATCATCACCCTGGGGGTTCTGGGCCTGAACCTCGTCGCCCGCACCGTGCTGCGCGCCAAGCGCTGAGAGGCTTCGCCATGAACGGAAACGCCACCCACTTCAGCATGCCGGGTTCCTCCCAGAGCAGCCTGGTGGACACCTCCCGCCCCTCCACGCCCCTGAACGAGGCGGGGATGAGCGTGCGCGACCTGAACTTCTGGTACGGCGACAAGCATGCGCTGAAGGGCATCAACCTCGACCTGCCGCACCGTCAGGTGACCGGCATGATCGGCCCCTCCGGCTGCGGCAAGTCCACCCTGCTGCGCATCCTGAACCGCATGTACAGCCTCTATCCCGGCCAGCGGGCGGAGGGGCAGGTGCTGCTGGACGGGGAGAACATCCTCGACCCGGGCATGGACCTGAACATGCTGCGCGCCAAGGTCGGCATGGTGTTCCAGAAGCCCACCCCCTTCCCCATGACGATCCGCGAGAACATCGCCTTCGGCATCCGCCTGCACGAGCGCCTGGGCCGGACCGACATGGCCGAGCGCATCGAATGGGCACTGACCCGCGCCGCGCTGTGGGATGAGGTGAAGGACCGGCTGGACACCAATGCCGCCGGCCTCTCGGGCGGGCAGCAGCAGCGCCTCTGCATCGCCCGCACCATCGCGGTGCGGCCGGACGTGATCCTGCTCGACGAGCCGACCTCCGCGCTCGACCCGATCAGCACCGCCCGCATCGAGGAGCTGATCGACGAGCTGAAGCAGGACTTCACCATCGCCATCGTGACGCACAACATGCAGCAGGCGGCCCGCTGCGCCGACCAGGTGGCCTTCTTCTACCTGGGCGAGCTGGTGGAGGTGGCGCCGGCGGCGCAGCTCTTCACCACCCCGCGCGAGCGGCGGACCCAGGACTACATCACCGGCCGCTTCGGCTGAGGGAAAGGAAGGCGGCCATGCCCAATCAGCCCGAACACATCGTCAAGTCCTACAGCGACGAGCTGCGCCGGCTGCGCGAACTGGTCGCGCGCATGGGCGGCCTCGCCGAGCGGCAGGTGGCCGATGCCGCCTATGTGCTCACCCGGCGCGACGCCACGGCGGCGGCCGAGGTCGCCGCCCGCGATGCCCCGATCGACGGGCTGGAGCGCGAGGTGGAGAGCTTCTGCGTCCGCCTCCTCGCGCTGCGGGCACCGATGGCGGCGGATCTGCGCTTCATCATCGCGGCGATGAAGATCAGCCAGGAGCTGGAGCGCATCGGCGACTATGCCCGCAACGTCGCCAAGCGGGTCATGGTGATCGCGCAGCAGCCCAACCTCGTCGGCCTGGGCACTTTCGAGGCGCTGGCGCAGCTCGTGCAGCGCAACCTCAAGGACGTGATCGACGCGCTGCTGAACGAGGATGCCGAGGCCTGCCGCCGCGTCTGGGCCAGCGACGTGGCGGTGGACGACATCTACAACGGCCTCTTCCGCCAGTTGCTGACCCACATGATGGAAGACCCGCGCAACATCACCGCAGCCACGCACATGCACTTCATCGCCAAGAACTTCGAGCGCATCGGCGACCACGCCACCAACATCGCCGAGACGGTGTATTTCTCGATCACCGGCCAGAACCTTCCCGACGACCGGCCGAAGGTCGAGGCCCCCGGCGACCTGTCCCCGTCCGACGCATGAGCGCCGCGATCGAGACCAGCGCCCGCCCCACCATCCTGGTGGTGGAGGACGAGGCGCCGCTGCTGACCCTGCTGCGCTACAACCTGGAGCGCCAGGGCTTCCGCGTCGAGGAAGCGGCCGACGGGCAGGAGGCGCTGCTGCGCGTCTCCGAAGGCCGGCCCGACCTGGTGCTGCTGGACTGGATGCTGCCCAGCCTGTCCGGGCTGGAGGTCTGCCGCCAGCTCCGCCGCCGCCCGGCGACGCGCGACCTGCCGATCATCATGGTGACGGCCCGCACCGAGGACCAGGACGCCGTGCGCGCCCTGGACACGGGGGCGGACGACTACATCGCCAAGCCCTTCACGGTGGAGGCGCTGCTCGCCCGCATCCGCGCCCTGCTGCGCCGCTCCGGCCCCGGCTCGATGCGCGAGGCCCTGGTCTGGCGCGACATGGTGCTGGACCCGGAGGCGCATCGCGTGACGCGCAACGGCCGGCCGCTGCATCTGGGGCCCACCGAGTACCGCATCCTGGAATTCATGATGCAGCATCCGGGCCGCGTCTTCTCGCGAGAACAGTTGCTGGACGCGATCTGGGGCCGCGACATCCATGTCGAGCTGCGCACCGTAGACGTGCATATCCGCCGGCTGCGCAAGGCGGTGAACGGGCCGGACGAGGAGGATGTCATCCGCACCGTCCGCTCCGCCGGCTACGCGCTCGACGTGGAGGGCTGAGCGGCCCTCCCCGCCTCAGCCATTGTCGCGGAAGCCGGGATAGAGGCACATGCCGCCATCCACGGTGATGGTGGTGCCGACCACGTAGTCCGACATGTCGGAGGCCAGCCAGACGGCGGCGTTGGCGATGTCCTCCACATCGCCGATGCGGCCATAGGGGATCAGCCCCAGCAGCTTCTTTCCCGCCTCGCCCACCACGTTCTCCGCGTTGATGCGCGTGGCGATGGCGCCGGGCGCGATGGCGTTGATGCGGATGCGCTGGCCCGCCATCTCCTGCGCCAGCGTGCGCATCATCATCGCTATGCCGCCCTTCGAGGCAGCGTAGTTCACATGCCCCGCCCAGGGGATGACCTCGTGCACCGAGCTCATGTGGATGATCTTGCCCAGAGCGCGGGACAGCTTGCGGTCGCCCTGTTTCAGGAACTGCCGGATGCCCGCCTGGGCGCAAAGGAACTGGCCGGTGAGGTTGGTATCGATCACCTTGCGCCAGTCCTCCACCGTCAGCTCCGCGGCCGGCGCATCCTTCTGGATGCCGGAATTCGCCACCACGATGTCGATGGCGCCCATCTGCCGCACGGCCTGATCGAAAAGCACCGCGACGGCATCCGGATCGGAGACATCGGCCTGGATGGCCACGGCCCGGCCGCCCCGGCCTTCGATCTCCGCCACCAGCGCCTCGGCGGGCTCGCGGCCGGAATGGTAGTTCACGATCACCGCCGCACCGGCCGCCGCCAGCCCGCGTGCGACCCCCGTGCCGATGCCGGAGCTGGCGCCGGTGACCAGCGCGACCTGTCCATCGAGGCGGCAATCCATGAGATGTTCTCCTGCCAGTGCCGCGGCGCGGCGGCCCTGTCCCCTGCGGTGTCCCCGAGGGGCGGAACAGGCAGCGGCGGGCAGAGTTGCGCGCGAAGAGGCCGGGCCCCGGGCCTGACCGGGTAGGGTGTTGACGGGATGGTCCGGTTTTCGCCAGCCTCCGCGCCCCGGGTCGTCGCAGGCCACGAATCCCGCGCCCACCCCAAGCCGGACCCCAGCCAGGACTCACTGCCATGCCGCCGAGCACGCCCCTCCCCCGACGGACCTTCCTGGCCGGCGGCGCCGCGCTGGGTGCCGCCTCCCTCGCCCGCCCGGCCCTGGCGCAAGGCGATGCGGCGCGGGTGCTGCGCTTCATCCCGCAGGCGGATGTCACCATCCTCGACCCGCTGGCCACCACCGCCTATCCGACGCGCAACCACGGCCACATGTGCTGGGACACGCTCTACGGCATCGATGCCAGCTTCAGGCCGCAGCCGCAGCTCGCCGAGGGCCATGTCGTGGAGGATGACGGGAAGCGCTGGGTCTTCACCCTGCGCGACGGCCCGCTCTTCCACGATGGGGAGAAGGTGCGCGCCCAGGATGCCGTGGCCTCCATCAAGCGCTGGATGCCGCGCGACACGCATGGCCAGACCCTGGCGCTGCGTCTCGACGAGATCCGCGTGCTGGACGACCGGCGCTTCGAGATCCGCCTCAAGCGCCCCTTCGGCCTGATGCTGGACGCGCTGGGCAAGGCCTCCTCCTATCCCTGCTTCATCTATCCGGAACGCTTCGCCGGCCAGGACCCGACCAAGCCCTTCACCGAGGTGGTGGGCTCTGGCCCCTATCGCTTCCTCGCCAATGAGCGCGTGTCCGGCGCCCAGGTCGTCTACCAGCGCTTCGACCGGTACGTGCCGACGCCGGTGGGCACGCCCAGCATGATCGCCGGGCCGAAGCTCGCCCGGTTCGAGCGGGTGGAGTGGAAGGTGATCCCCGACCCCGCCACCTCGGCCGCCGCGCTGCAATCAGGCGAGGTGGACTGGTGGGAGGTCGTGCCCTCCGACCTCAACCCGGTGCTCAGGCGCGCCCGCGACGTGGTGCTGGAGCGCATCGACGAGTCCGGCACCTATGCCAGCTTCCGCTTCAACCACCTGCAACCGCCCTTCGATAAGCCGGAGGCCCGCCGCGCCCTGCTCGGCGCCGTGCTGCAATCCGACTTCATGGCGGCGGCGAATGGCGACGATCCCCGTCTGTGGAGCGACAAGGTCGGCTGCTTCCCGGTGGGCAGCCCGATGGCCAATGACGCAGGGCTGGAGGTGCTCACCAGTCCGCGCGACTACAACAAGGTGAAGGCCGACCTCGCCGCCGCCGGCGTGGCGGGGGCCAGCGTGACGGCGCTGCATGCCACCGACGTGTCGAACCAGAACGCGCTGATGACGGTCGGCGTGGACATGCTGCGCAAATCCGGCTTCCAGGTGCAGGACGCGACCTCGGACTGGGGCACGCTGCTGCAGCGGCGGCAGAACCGTGGCCCGGCCAGCCAGGGCGGCTGGAACGCGCTGATCGCCCTGTTCAGCGGCATGGAGTTCGCCACCCCGGCCGGGCACCTGCTGCTGCGCGCCAATGGGGAGAATGCTTGGTTCGGCTGGCCGACCTCGCCGAAGCTGGAGGCGCTGCGCGACGAGTGGTTCGACGCGCCGGACCTGGAGGCGCAGAAGCGCCTGGGGCGCGAGATCCAGGCACAGTTCTTCGTGGACGTGCCCTATATCCCGCTCGGCCAGTATTTCGTGGACAGCGCCTATCGCCGCGGCCTGACCGATATCCGGCCCGGCCTGCCGATCCCGCTGAACGTACGCCGGAGCTGAGGCCGCGCCGCAAACTCTCCTGGCGGAAGGCCCTGGTGCCTTCCGCCCGGAAGACCTGCATCGCGGGCACGGTGACGGGTCAAGCTTGTTGCACTGCGGCAGGATTGCTATCGCAGGCCCCCGTGCCCCTGGAGCGACCCGGCCTCCTGTGCTGGCCGCGATCGCTGTCCGGGGTCCGAGAAGGGAACCCGCATTGGCATTCCGGCATAAGGGGCTGGCCTTCACCGTCTTCCTGGGCGCGCTCTCGGCCCTGCCACCCCTGTCCATCGACATGGGCCTGCCGGGCTTTCCGGCGCTGGAGGCCGATCTGGGCGCCACACCCAGCGAGGCCACGCAGACGCTGAGCATCTTCCTGCTCGGCTTCGCCTGCGGCCCGCTGCTGCTCGGCCCGCTGTCCGACCGCTTCGGCCGGCGGCCGGTGCTGCTGGCGGGGCTGCTGATCTTCGCCCTGGCCGGCTTCGGCTGCGCCCTGGCCGGCTCTCCCGGCACGCTGCTGTTCTGGCGGCTGGTGCAGGGCATCGGCGCCGGGGCGGGCGCGACCCTGCCCTTCGCCATCGTCCGCGACCTGTTCGACGGCACGGAGGCGCGGCTCCGCATGTCCTATGTCACGCTGGTTCTGGGTGTCGGGCCGATCGTCGCCCCGATGCTGGGCACGCTCGTGCTGGCGCTGGGCGGCTGGCGCGCGATCTACGGCACGCTGGGCCTCGGCGGGCTGGTCCTGCTGCTGGTCACCGCCTGGGGCTTCGCGGAATCGGCGCCGGACGGGCGGCACCACAGCCTGCATCCCCGCCAGATCCTGATGCGCTATGGCGAGGTGCTGCGGCGCCGGGTCTTCCTCGGCCATGCCCTGTCCAACGCCGCCTGCTTCGGCACGCTCTTCGCCTATATCTCCGGATCGCCGGCGGTGCTGATGGGGCAGTTCGGCGTGGCGCCGGGGGGCTACAGCCTGCTCTTCGCCTGCTCCGCCGTGACGCTGATGCTGGGCTCGGCGCTCAGCGGCCGTCTGGCCAGGGCGCATGTGCCGGGGCGGCTGGTGTCCCGCATCGCCCTGGCCCTGACATCCTGCGGCGCCGTGCTGGCTCTGCTCCTGACCCTGCTCGGCGCGCTCGGGCCGGCCAGCCTCGTACCTCTCGCCGCCATCGGCAGCTTCGGCTTCGGCCTGCTGGCGCCCAATGCCACCCATGGCGCGTTGCAGCCGATGGGGCGGATGGCCGGGGCCGCCTCGGCGGCGCTGCGCAGCCTGCAGATGCTGTTCGGTGCCCTGGCGAGCGGACTGGTCGGATTCTTCTATGTGGAGGGCAGCGCCCTGTCGCTCACGGCGGTGATGGCCGGCTGCGCGCTGCTCGGCCTGGGGCTGCAACTCGCTTTGCTCCCGGGCCGGGAGCCCCTTCCGGACCCCACGGCCTCACCCGGCTGACGGGACACCGTGTGAAGGTGCTGCGGGGGCCTTGGGCGCGCTTTCGGCCGCCGCGGCGATGGCGCGCGCCACGACCAGCAGGCCCTGGCGCTGATGGTCATTCATGGCGGTGACGAGTTTCTGCAGCTCCGCCTGGAAGCTCTGGCTCGAAGACTGCACGTCCTGACGCCCCTCCTTCGAATTCGAACCAGAAACATCTTTATCGGCATAAATCGCATTTTTTGGATGGTGACAAGCACCCTTTCCATATCGTTACGATTTTCGCAACAGACAGTCGGTATGGGCATGAATACCGCCGCCAGACCCGGACTCCATCCCCGGTTGCATCGACGAAGGGAAGCATGCCTCAGGCTGGGCCAGGGCGCGGTATTTTGTTCCTGTTCAATAATAAACTTTTCGCGATCAACCTTGTTCCGGGATCACAAAGCCATGTCCCGCCAAGCCGGATGATGGAAGGGCGAGACGGGCCCTCCTCTTCCCGCGACGCCCTGCCCACCCGTCACGGGCCGACGGTTTCCTCTTTCTCCGCCTCCGCCATGGGATGCAGGGGCGCCACCGCCGGGGTGGTGCCGGGCAGGCCCTGATAGGGTTGCTGCTGCTCGGCGGGCAGGGTCGCCCGGGCCGTCAGGCGCCACAGGCCGAAGCCGAGGCAGGCCAGCGACACCAGCCCGGCATAGAGGAACAGGCCGCTCCGCCCCGTCAGGCTCATGCCCGCCGAGGCCAGGACCGGCCCCGCCGCCGCGCGAAGGAATAGGCCAGCACGAGCCCGCCGCTGGCTGCCACCCGGTCCCCCGCACCCAGCCAGTCATTGGTGTGCGAGACGCAGAGCGGATAGAGGGCGAAGACCAGCCCGCCGAACAGCGCGCCGGTCCCGAGCAGCCAGGACACGCCGATCGGCACGGCCAGCAGCACCAGGACACTGGAGGCCACCAGCGCCGCCAGCGTGCCCAGGATCACCAGCCGCCGGTCGAAGCGGTCGGACAGGCGCCCGAGCGGCCATTGCAGCGCCATGCCCCCCAGGATCAGCGCGGTCATGAACAGCGTGGTCCCGGCGAGGTCGAGCCCGTTGCCCCGGGCGAAGAGCGGCGCCAGGGCATAGACGGCGCCCAGCAGCAGGCCACTCGTCACCGTGCCGACCATGCCGAGCGGCGAGATCCGGTAGAGCTGGCGCAGGCTGAGCGAGGCCACGTCGGGCAGCGCGGTGGGGCTCTTGCTGGTCATCGAGACGGGCAGGACGGAGAGCCCATCAGGATGGACAGCAGCAGGAAGGGCCTCGGGTCCCCCGCCCCACCGATGTTCAGCAGCCCCTGACCCGCCGCCTGGGCGCCATAGACGCAGACCATGTAGGCGGCGAGCAGCGCGCCACGCCGCGACGGTTCCGCCCGGTCGTTCAGCCAGCTCTCGATGCAGATGAAGAGCCCGGCCATGCAGAACCCGTCCACCAGCCGCACCAGCGCCCAGAGGGCGGCGTTCTGCCACAGGGCATAGACGAGGCCGGTGGCCGAGACCGTGGAGGCGAAGACCGCGAAGGCCCGGATGTGCCCGACGCGCAGGATGACGCGGAAGGCCTGCATGGCGCCGATGGTCAGGCCGAGGAAATAGGCCGTGGCGACCAGGCCCGTCAGCGCCGGCGACGCCCCGGCCCCGTTCAGGCGCAGGCTGATCAGCGTGGTGAGCGGCCCGTTGCCGAGCATCAGCAGCACCACCGAGAGAAGCAGCGCGCGGACGGGCCGCAGCAGCGGGGAGCGGTGGTCGCCAAAACGGTCTGTCTCCCTGCCTCGGTTCGTTCCGCTCGCGGCGGGCCCCATGATGCGCATGACCGGGGCGCGGCGGACGTGACGCGGCGCGGGGGCGGAGCGCAAGCCCCCGCCGCTTCGCGTCCTCGCGAGGCCGGTGCCGCGTGGGCACGGATACCCGGCCCGGAAGGGGCACCGGGCCGCCCGCCGCCCCTTCCGGACCGGGGGGCACGGATGGCAAGCGGAGCCGCATGGCTTCGACCTTCCTCTACCTCCTGGCCGCCCTGGCGGAGATCGCCGGCTGCTTCAGCTTCTGGTCCTGGCGGCGCCTCGGGCAGAGCCCGCTCTGGCTGCTGCCCGGCATGGCCTCCCTCGCCGCTTTCGCCTTCCTGCTGACCCTGGTGGACAGCAGCGCGGCGGGGCGCGCCTATGCGGCCTATGGCGGGGTCTACATCGCCGCCTCACTGTTCTGGCTCTGGGGCGTGGAAGGGGTGGTGCCCGATCGATGGGACCTCGCCGGCAGTGCCCTCTGTTTCCTCGGCAGCGCCGTGATCCTCTTCGCGCCGCGCACCGGCTGACCGCCGCTTCCTCCGCCGTGGCCCCCCCGGGGCGCTCCGGGCGGGATCAGTCCAGCGTCGCGCCCGAGGCCTCCACCAGCTTGCGCCAGTATTCCGCCTGCGCCTGCAGATAGGCGCCGAAGGCGGCGGGGCTGTCGTCCCAAATGGGGGTCAGCCCTTCCGGCACTAGGCGGTCCCGAAAGGCCTCCGAGCGCACGAGCCCGGCGAAGGCCGCGAAGAGCCGGTCGATCCGGTCCTGCGGGGTTCCGGCCGTGGTCAGCACCGCGTACCAGGCTTGTGCATCGATGCCGGAGCCCGGCAACAGTTCCTCCATGGAGGGCACGTCGCGCAGTTCCGGCACGCCGGCCACACGCTTCGCCGAGCCGACCGCCAGGGCCCGGAACTCACCGCTGCGCAGATGCGGCAGGAGCGCCGGCGCCACGTCGAACATCATGTCCACATTGCCGATCAGCAGGTCGCGGATCGCCAGGCTGCCACCGCGATAGGGCACATGGGTGATGTCCACCCCGGCCGCCTTCTCCAGCGCAGCCAGCGTCAGGTGGCTCACCGTGCCGGTGCCGGAGGAGCCCATGGTGATCTTGCCCGGCGCCGCCTTCGCCGCGGCGATGAGGTCGGCGAAGCTCTTCCATCTCCGGTCGGCCCGCACCACCAGCACCACCGTCCCGGTCGCGACACGGGTGATCGGGGCGAGGTCCTTCAGCGGGTCGAAGCCCATGGAGCGGCGATACAGGAAGCGGTTCGCGGCCAGGACCGTGGCCGAGCCGAGCAGCAGCCGGTAGCCGTCCTTCGGCGCGCGGACCACGGCCTCCGCGCCCAGGTTGCCGCCCAGACCGCCCCGGTTCTCGACCTGGACCGGCTGCCCCAGGGCGGGCTGCACCTGCTCCGCCAGAAGGCGGCCCAGCATGTCCACCGCCCCACCGGCCACATAGGGTACGATCATCTGGAGAGGATGGTCCGGAAAGGCTGCCGTGGCGGTTCCGGTGTCGCCCTCCGGCCTGGCTGGCACGTCCGGTGCCACGGCCTGGGCCTGTGCGACGGCGGATGGAGGCAGGCCAGCCAGGGAGGGGATGATCAGGGGGATCAGCATGGCGCGACGGCGTGGGATCATCCGCTCGACTCCCGGATTCAGCGGCCTCCCCTCCTCGCAGGCAGCCCGCCCGTGCGCAAGACGGTCCGGGCCCGGACCGGGCTGCCCCCGACGGAAAACTAGCGCGCCGAGAGGCTGTGGATCAGCACCGCCGCCGCGACGGAAACGTTGAGGCTCTCCACCCGGCCGGACCCCGGCAGCGTCACCCGCGCGGCGCAGGCCGCGGCGCTGGCGGGGGCGACGCCCTGCTCCTCATTGCCCAGCACGAGGGCGATGGGCCTGCCGCGCGGCAACTCCCCGGGTGGGACGCCGCCGGTGGCGACCGCCGCCACGGTCAGCACCTGCGCGGAGACAGCACGCAACGTCCCGGGCAGGTCCGGCGCGGCATGGAGGGACAGCGCCTCCAGCCCGCCCTCGGCGGTGCGGAAGGCGGCCTCGCCCAGCCAGGCCTGGCGCGGATCGCCGGACAGCACCATGCCGGCGCAGCCGAAGAAGGCCGCCGAGCGGGCGATGGCACCGAGGTTGTGCGGATTGCCCACCCCGTCCAGCACCGGCAGGACCGGCGCGGCGAGGAGCGGTGCCGGCAGGGGCACGGGCAGCAGCGGCAGGCGGCGCGGCACGGCGATGGCCACGATGCCACCGTGATGCGTGGTGCCGGCGATGCGCGCCAGCTCCTCCGGCCGCACCTCGCGATAGGGCCGGCGTTCCCGCGCCAGGGCGGCGCAGACCGGCCCGGCTTCCGGGCGCATCGCCGGCAGGTAGAAGAGGCGCAGGATATCGCCCGGCCGGTGCCGGAAGGCGGCCTGCACGGCGGCGCGGCCGCAGATGCGGTCGGGATCGGGGGCGCGCGGCATGGCGGCTGATTTCCGGGGCTGTTGGGGGCTGTGTTGCAGGCTGGGGGCTAGAGCTTACGCCCCGCAAGCCCTTCCAGCGTCTCCAGCATGGCCGCGGAGATCTCCATCCCCTCAGCCTCGCTGCGCGCCTCGGCGGCGAAGCGGCGGGCACCCGGCAGGCGCACGCCCTCATCCTCCAGCATCGCGGCGACCAGCGTCTCCACCCGGTCGAGGAAGCGGTCCTGCCCCGCCAGCGCACCGGGATCGATGGCGATGATGGCCTGGCCCAGCCTCGGCCTGTTGCCCTGCTCCACGAACAGGCTGTCCGCCTCCACGCTCAGCGCCGCACCGGTGAGCGCCGCGCAGAGCAGTTCCACCACCATGGCCAGCAGCGCGCCCTTGGTGCCGCCCGCCGCCAGCATGGTCCCGGACAGCGCCGCCTTCGCATCGGTCGTCGGGCGCCCCCCGGCATCCAGCGCCCAGCCCTCGGGGATCGGCTCGCCCTGCTGGGCGGCCTTCATGATGCGGCCGCGCGCCACGCTGCTCAGCGCCAGGTCGATCACCAGCGGCGGCGCGTCGCGGCGCGGGAAGGCGGCGGCGACCGGGTTGGTGCCGAAGAATGGCCGCTTGCCGCCCGGCGCCGGGATCGAGGCCGGCGAGTTGGCGAAGGCCAGCGCCACCAGCCCCTTCTCCGCCATGCGCGCCACGGGGATGCCCAGCGCCCCGGCATGGTTGCTGTTGGTCACGCCGGCGAAGCTGATGCCGTGCTCGCGCGTGCGGAGCATTGCCTCGGCCTCGGCGATCTCCAGCGCCGGATAGGCGAGGCCGTGCCGCGCATCGACCAGGACGGTGCCGCCGCGCTCGGCACGGATCGCCGGCAACGCCTTGCCGTCGGCCCGGCCGCTGCGCAGGAAGCCCGCATACATCGGCACGCGGGACAGGCCGTGGCCGGACCAGCCGGCGGCCTCCGCCCCGACCAGGGCGCGGGCCGTGGCGCCGGCCATGATGCCGGAGGACCCGGCATTGACGAGGGACTTGCGGACCAGGAGATGCGCCTGGGCGGTGTTGATGCGCGGCATGGCCCCCTAGGGCCGCCTGGGGCGCGGCACGTCAAGGGTCTTCGCGCATGGGCCTGCCCCACCTTCCGCCAGGAAACCCGCCGGGGCCGGCGCGAGGATGCCCCGGCGGCCCCGGCGCCTTTCCCCAAGGGCAGCGAAGGAGGTGAATCCTGTCGAAATGAGGTCGAGAGGGAGAAATCCATCCCGGCAAGCCCCTCATCCGGGGAATGTCTCTCCCGCGATCGGCGGGCGGGCCTTCACCCCCTCGCTCCGGCATGGCAGGCTCGCCTCCTTCCTCACAGCATGACGCGGGAGTTCGGCGCATGGCGGGCGTGTTCTGGTATGACGGGCGGTGGAGCACCGAGGAACCGAAGGTCCTCGGCCCGATGGACCACGCCTTCTGGCTGGGCTCGATCGTCTTCGACGGCGCCCGCGCCATCCGCGGCCTGGTGCCGGACCTCGACCTGCACTGCCAGCGCGCGATCCGCTCCGCCCGCAACATGGGCATGGACCCGAAGATCGCCGCCGGGGAGATCGAGGAGCTCTGCCGCGAGGGCGTGCGCCGCATGGGCCCCGATGCCGAGCTCTACATCCGCCCGATGTTCTTCATCCGCACCGGCATCGGCGCGGCCTTCCCGGACCCGGCCTCCACCACCTTCATCCTGTCGATCTACGACGCGCCGATGCCGGAGCCGAAGGGCTTCTCCGCCTGCATGGTGCCCTATCGCCGCCCCGCCGCCGACATGGCGCCGACCGATGCCAAGGCCTCGGCCCTCTACCCCAACTCCTCCCGCGCCGTGCGCTGGGCCAAGGAGAAGGGCTTCGAGAACGCGGTGATGAGCGACCCGGACGGCAATGTCGCGGAATTCGCCACCTCCAACATCATGATGGTGAAGGACGGGGTGGTGATGACGCCGGTGGCCAACGGCACCTTCCTGGCCGGCATCACCCGCTCCCGCATCATCTCCCTGCTGCGGGAGGCCGGGCGCGAGGTGCGCGAATGCACGGTGACGCCGCAGATGCTGGCCGAGGCGGACGAGATCTTCGCCACCGGCAACTACGGCAAGGTGCAGCCCTGCACGCGCTTCGAGGACAACCGGATGCAGCCCGGCCCCGTCGCCGCCCAGGCGCACAAGCTGTATTTCGACTGGGCCGAGGGCTCGCGCATCCTGCCGAGGAAGGCCGCCTGAGGAAGCGCCGCCCCCGCGCGGCATCCGCCGGCCAGCGGAAGGCCCGGGCTTGAGCCGGCGGCAAGGCCAGGGCAGCGGCGTGACCCGCCCGCGCCCCGGCCCCGCGCGGAGCGGCCCGCGTGCCGGCGCGCGGCCGGCGGGAGGGCAGGATGACCGCGCCCGCCCCGGGAACGAACGGGAGATGCCGCGCCCCCGCCCGTCCGGCGAGGCTCCGCCGCCCTGGCTGGCGCAACGCATCCTGCACCAGGACGGCGAGGTCCTGATCCTCGACAAACCCGCCGGGCTGCCGGTCCATGCCGGGCCGCGCGGCAAGCCGAGCCTGGAGGACTGGCTGCCCCTGTTGCAACAGGGCAAGCGCCATGTGCCGCAACCGGCCCACCGGCTGGATGCCGACACCGCCGGATGCCTCGCCCTGGGCCGCACCAAGCCGGCCCTGGCGGCGCTCGGCGCGCTCTTCGCCGGCGGAAGGGCGGAGAAGACCTACTGGGCCGTGGCACTCGGCGCCCCAGAGGCCGGGAGCGGCACCGTGGACGCGCCGCTGCGCAAGACCAGCACCGCCCAATCCGGCTGGCGCATGGAGGTGCATCCGGAGGGGCAGCCCGCCCGCACCGCCTGGCGCGTGCTGGGGCGCGGCCCTGGCCTGACCTGGCTGGAGCTGCGTCCCGCCACCGGCCGCACGCATCAGCTCCGGCTGCATTGCGGGCTGATCTGCGGCCCCATCCTGGGAGACCCGCTTTACGGCCAGCCGGCTCCGGGCGGGCTGCACCTGCTCGCCCGCTCTCTTCGATTGCCGCTGGAGCCGCCCCGCGCGGCCGAGGCACCGCTGCCCGAGGCCATGCGGGCTGGGTTCGCCGACTGCGGCTGGAGGCCCGGCAAAGACTGAACCGGAAATGGGGCGCCGCGCGGTCTGGCGACGTACGGACAGGACAGGGTGGGATTCGAACCCACGGTGCGCGCCATCCAGGAAAACGCGTTCCGGAGCCCGGTCCGTATCCACCGGGCCAATGCTCGCGCCGATGCTCGCGAGGGTTTGCGATTCGCCGGTTCGCGAAGCCCTCGACGGCATGCGGCGCCGCTGTCATCCCATGCCCGCATGAGCATGGAGAGCTGAGGTTGGACGGGCAGGCGAGATCGCATCGGCTCGGCCATGGCTGGACCAGCGGGCAGCGCCTGGCCGCGCTCTACACTGGATATGCACTGCTGATCCTGCTGGTCGTGCTGGCGCAGCTTCGCTGGATGGATGTCGTGGAGACGGGGCCGGTGCTCTTGTCCGGCCTGCTGCTGCTGCTGGGCCTGGGCGGGGTGGCCTGGGCCTCCCGCGCGCTGGTCGTCCAGCCGGTGGCCGCCGCCGCGCGCCGGCTGGAAGGGGACTGCCCCGCCCCTGACTTCGCCGGCTCCGCCGGCAGCGACTACGACGAGAACCAGGCCCCCGCCGAGATCGCCGAGCTGGTGCAGCGCCTGGGCGCCGCCCGTGCGACGCAGGAGGAGGCAGTGCGGCTGCGCGACCTGCTGCTGCGGGAATCGCATCACCGGCTGAAGAATCACCTGACCCTGCTGGGCTCCTTCCTGCGGATGCAGGAGCGGCAGATCGATGACCCGGCCGCCGTGGCGGCGCTGCGCGCGGCCCAGGGGCGGATGATGGCCATCGCCGCCACCTATGACCTGATGCATGAGGCCGGGACGGCGGAGGTCTCGCTGGATGGCATGCTGGAACGCCTCGCCCGGGCCCTGCCGGAGCGCGAAGGCTCCGCGGCCTCCATGCACACCGAGCTGGCGCCGGTCTCCGTGCCGGCCGATGTGGCGGTGAAGCTCGGCCTGGTGGTGAATGAACTCGCCACCAACGCCCTGCGGCACGGCCCGCCGGGTGGGCGGGTGCGGATCGCCCTGCGCGCCGAGGGGGATGGCCTCGTCCTCCTGGTCAGCGACGAGGGGCCGGGGCAGCCGGCGGAGGTGCCCAAGGGGCTGGGCATGACCATCGCCGAAAGCCTCGCCCAGGCACTGGGCACGCGCCTCAGTCGCCTTCCGCCGCCGCAGAATGGCTGGGAGGTCGCCTGGTCGCCACGCCGGGCCCCGAACGGGGCCGGAGTTGGGGCCTCGTGAGGATCATCCGCCCCATCGGATCGCTGGCCAGGAGCGGCGGGTGATGTTAACAATCGTTCATGATGGAAGAATGGACCGCCGCCTTCGAGGGCTGGATGCGCGCCAACGCCGCCTGGGTCGGCCCCGCTACCTTTCTCATCGCCTTCCTGGAATCCTTCCCCGTGGTCAGCATCGTGGTGCCCTCCACGGCGCTGCTCCTGGCCATCGGTGCCCTGATCGGCAGCGGGCTGGCGGACCCCTGGCCGGTGCTGGCCGCCTGCGCCCTGGGCGGCGTGATGGGCGATGCCGCCGGATACTGGCTGGCGCGGGCGGTCGGCCCCTATGCGGTGCGGCGGCGCCTGCCGGCCTCCTGCCGGCGCGTCTATGCCTGGTCGGTCGCCGTGTTCCGGCGCTGGGGGTGGTGGGCGGTCTTCGTCGGGCGTTTCCTCGGCCCCATGCGGGCGGTGACGCCGCTGGCGGCCGGCGTGACCGGCATGCGCAACCGTTCCTTCCAGAGCGCCAACATCCTGTCCGCTATCCTCTGGGCGCCGCTGGTGCTGATGCCCGGCTCCATCGGCGGCTGGCTGGCACGGGAACTGGGGCAGGAGCCCGATCCGCTGCTCCTGGCCGCCACGGCCGGCGGCGCCCTGCTTCTCTGGCTGAGCTACCTGCGCCTGAAGCCGGTGCTGAGCGGCGCGCTGAAGACGCGGCGCTGAGCCTTTCGCCCGCCGTCCCCCCAGGGACGGCCCCGGGCCGGGCCGCAAGCCCCCGCCCCGCCCCCGGACACCCCCACCCGCGGCGCCCCATCCTGGCCGCGCCCCGATCCCATCGGCCGCCCGCCCCGCCCATCCCGGCCGGGGCGGTTCCCTGACGGCCACCGAACCGGAGCCCCCGTACCACCATGGAATGGATCGCCGACCCCACCGCCTGGCTGGGCCTCGGAACGCTGATCATCCTCGAGCTCGTGCTCGGGATCGACAACCTGATCTTCATCGCCATCCTCGCCGACAAGCTACCGCCCGAGCAGCGCAACAAGGCCCGCATCATCGGCCTGTCCCTGGCCCTGCTGATGCGGCTGGCGCTGCTGGCGGGCATCGCCTGGGTCGTGGGCCTCACCACGCCGCTGTTCCGCGTCATGGGGGTGGAGATCACCGGCCGGGGCCTGATCCTGGTGCTCGGCGGCCTGTTCCTGATCTTCAAGGCCACCAGCGAGCTGCATGAGCGGCTGGAAGGCGGCGAGCAGGCACGCGAAGGCGCGAAGGTCTGGGCCAGCTTCTGGCAGGTCGTGGCGCAGATCGTCGTGCTGGACGCGGTCTTCTCGCTGGACAGCGTGATCACCGCCGTCGGCATGGTGCAGCACCTGTCGATCATGTACATCGCGGTGATCGTGGCCATCGTGGTGATGATCGCCGCCAGCCGCCCGCTCATGCGCTTCGTCTCGGCGCATCCGACGGTGGTGATCCTCTGCCTCGGCTTCCTGCTGATGATCGGCTTCAGCCTGATCGCCGAGGGGCTGGGGCTGCACATCCCCAAGGGCTACCTCTATGCCGCGATCGGCTTCTCCGTGCTGATCGAGGCCTTCAACCAGATCGCCCGGCGCGGCTATGCGCGGCGCATGAGCTCGGGCGACCTGCGCGACCGTACCGCGACGGCGGTGCTGCGCCTGCTCGGCGGCGGGCCGCAGGATGCCGCCGGCCACGAGGCCGCGCCCTCCGGCGAGGCGGATGACACGGCGGCGCCGGTCTTCAAGCCGCAGGAACGCTCCATGGTGCAGGGGGTGATGGCGCTGGCGGAACGGCCCGTCCGCTCCATCATGAGCCCGCGCAGCGAGGTGGTCTGGATCGACGTGCTCGGCACGCCGGAGGAGCACCGGCGGGTGATCCTGGACAGCGGCCGCTCCCGCTACCTGATCTCACGCGGGGAGATCGAGGAGATCGTCGGCGTGGCCCTGGCCAAGGACCTGCTGAGCGACCTGATGCGGGGCGGCGCCATCGCCCTGGACCGTTCCGTCCGCCCGCCGCTCCTGGTGCATGACCGGATGGACGTGCTGACGCTGATGGAGCGTCTGCGCGGCTCCCCCGTGCAGATGGCCGTGGTGCTGGACGAATACGGCACGCTGGAGGGCGTGGCGACGCCGACCGACATCCTGGAGGCCATCGCCGGCGAGTTCGACGAGAGCGGAGAGGACCCGCGCCTCGTGGAAGAGGCGGACGGCAGCCTGCTGGTGGATGCGCAGATGGACCTGCATGCGCTGGACCAGCGCCTCGGCACCCGGCTGGCGGATGCCGCCGGCCCCTATTCCACCCTGGCCGGCTATCTCATGGAACGGCTGCAGCGCCTGCCTGTCCTGGGCGAGCGGCTGGAAGCGGATGGGCTGAGCTTCGAGATGGTCTCCATGCGGGGCGGCTTCCGGCTGGAGCAGGTGCGCGTCAGCCGCCTCCCGCCGGGGGGCCATCCGGCCTGAGGCCGGCCCCTGCCTACCGGGCCAGCGCCACAGTCCAGCCGGAGCCGCGCGGCGCCAGGGACGATGGCATGATGGATGGCGCCGACGCGCCTGCGTCGGCGAGCGCGTAGCGGAGGTCGCGGCCCTCGGCGAGCATCTGCCGGAACAGGGCGGCCATGGAGAGTTCCTGCCCGCCGCGCCGCTCCAGCCGGTTCAGCACCCCCCGGAACAGCGCCACGGAACGGAGGCGGTACAGGCCGGTGCAGCAGAGCCGCGACAGGCCGCGCTGCTCCGCCAGCCCTTCCAGCCGCCCCATCGCATCCCCCTGGACGAAGCCGCGAAGAGGCTGGGCACCCTCGGCGCATTCCAGCCAGCCATCCGCTTCCGGGGATGGCGGCAACTGGGCAGGGTCCCGCAGCGCCTCCGCGCCCAGCACGGTCAGCGGCGCCTCGACGGGCGCGCCGATGGCGCCGAGGCCGAGGCGCACCGTCTCCGCCTCCCCCCGCGTCGGCCGGGACAGCGCGACCAGTTCCGCATCGAGACCGGAACCCGCCAGGCGGGCGCGGAGGAATTCCGCCACGCCCGGCCGGTCAAGATGGATGATCAGCAGGCCGGCGGCCTGAACGGTGCCGGACAAGGCCGAAAGGAAACCATCGAGCAGAGAGGACCCGCGTTCGGCGGGGCGCAGCCATTCCGGCGGGATCTCGTCGCTCCGTCCCGGACGGCCGAGGGCGGGAATCACGATCATCCCGGCATCGCTCCGCTGACATGCGGCGCTGGCCCGGGCCGAGGCGGAGTCACGGACTGGCCAGGTGGTGGAGAAAGGACGTGATGGGATCATGATCGTTTCGGACGGCTTCCAGGCGGGGCCATGGGCAATGGCATGGCACCACATTCTTGAAGTGTGCCACTTCCAAAACAATCAACCGGAAGTCAATGCCCCGAATGGGTGAGGCCGCATCCCATGTTCTCACATTGTTCTTGACCTGACTCCGGATCGGCGCCCATATTCCGTGAGAACGAAGAAAGAACGCGGCCACGTCCCCCCATGACACAGCATGAGGGTTCCCCCCGTGGCCGCCCCGGACGGAGCTTCGTGTCATGCCCGATGGCAGCCTGGGCCGCCCCCTTGCCCTGACCGGGTCCCCCTTCCCGGTGTCCGTAGAGGCCGCGGTGCCTCTACGAACCCTGCCATCCGATACGAGAGCTCCGTCCGGGACCCCTTCGACGATGGCTGGAACACCCTGCCCGAGGCCCTGGCCGAACTGCCGCCCCTCGCGACCACCCTGACGCGGGATGCCACGCGCAAGGCCCTGGCCTGGAACGACAGCCCGGATCTCGGCTTCGACCGCAGCATCAATCCCTACCGGGGCTGCGAGCATGGCTGCATCTACTGCTATGCCCGCCCGACCCATGCCTGGCTGGGCCTCTCGCCCGGCCTGGATTTCGAGACCCGGCTGGTCTTCAAGCCGGAGATCGCCACGCTGCTGGAGAAGGAGCTGCGCCGGCCCGGCTATGTGCCGAAGCCCATCGCGCTCGGCTCCAACACCGATCCCTACCAGCCCGTGGAGCGGCGGCTGCAACTGACCCGCGCGGTGCTGGAGGTGCTGGACCGCTTCAACCACCCGGTCTCCATCGTCACGAAATCCGCCGGCGTGCTGCGGGACATCGACATCCTGCGGCGGATGGCGTCCCGCAACCTCGTCCATGTCTGCCTTTCCGTCACCACGCTGGACCACAGGCTGGCGCGGCTGATGGAGCCCCGTGCCGCCGCCCCGGTGCGGCGCCTCGCCGCGTTGCGCGCGCTGACCGAGGCCGGTATCCCCACCGCCGTCCTGGCGGCGCCGATGATCCCCGGGCTGAACGATGCCGAGCTGGAGCGCATCCTGGGCGCCTGCCGGGAAGCCGGGGCAAGCCGGGCGGGCTATGTGCTGCTCCGCCTGCCGCTCGAGGTCGCGGAGATGTTCGAGACCTGGCTGCGGAACCACTACCCGGACCGGGCCGGCCGCATCCTGGCGCTGATCCGCGAGACGCGCGGCGGGCAAAGCTACGATTCCCGCTTCGGCCTCCGGCAGGTCGGCACGGGGCCCTATGCGGATACGCTGCACCAGCGCTTCCACCTGGCTCTGAAGCGCTTCGGCTATGGCCTGACCTTTCGCGGCATGGGTGGCCGTGGCGACGATCCCCTGGACTGCTCGCGCTTCACCGTGCCGCCGTCGGAGGCCGCGCCGCAGCAGCTCAGCCTGTTCTGATCCGCCCCCATGGAAAAGGCCCGCCGGAGCGATCCGGCGGGCCTTTTCTCATGTGTTCTGCCGGACAGCGGTTCAGGCGGCGCGCAGTGCCTTGGGCAGATCGGCCACGGAACGGTCCACCAGGGCGGCATCGGCCTGGGCGTCGAACTTCGCCGCGATGACCTCCTGCGCGGCATGGGTGGCGACCTCGGCGGCGGTGCGGCGCACCTCCGCCACGGCGCTCGCCTCGGCGGCCGCGATGCGGTCCAGGGCCATGCGCTCGCTGCGCCTGGCGCTGGCCTCGGCCTCCTCGGCGGCCTTCTTCGCGAGGCGCTCGGCCTCGGCCTTGGCGCGGGCGATCATCTGCTCGGCCTCGGCGGCGGCGGCGGTGCGGTCGGCCTCGGCCTGCTGGCGCAGCGCCTCCGCCTCCGCCCGCAGGCGCCCGGCCTCCTCCAGCTCCATCCGCACGGCCTTGGCACGGGCGTCGAGCATGCCGGCGAGGCGCTGCCACATCAGGCGGCCGGTCAGCACGACGAAGAGGATGAAGGCGACGCCGACCCAGAATTTCGGGTCGAGCCAGAAATGCTCGTAGTGGTGTGCCATCAGGCCTGTCCTCGCGCCGCGATCTGACGGTCAACGGCCTGCGCGACGGCCGCCTGGTCCTTGATGCCGGAAAGGGTCTCGACCAGAGCCGTGGCGGCATCGGTCGCGACCTCCCGCAGCGCGCCCATGGCGGCGTCGCGGGCCTGCCCGATGCGCGTCTCGGCGGCGGCGATCTGCTCCTGCAGCCGGGCGTTCAGCGCCTCGGCCCGCTTGGCGGCCTCGGCATTGGCGGCGGCCACGGCGGCGTTGATGCTTTCCTGCGCCTGGGCACGGGCCTGCCGGGTCGCGGCCAGATGCGCGGCATTGGCCTCGTCGGCCTCGGTCTTGGCGGCGCGCGCGGCCTCCAGGTCGGCACCGATGCGCTGGCGCCGGTTGGCCAGGACCTCGCCCACCGGCGGCAGCAGCCACTGGTAGCTGATCAGCACGAAGAGGCCGAAGATGACGAAGAGCCAGACGACCTGCGCCGTGGTCAGCGGGTTGGCGAAGTCGAGCTGCGGCATGCCGCCCTTGCCCTCGGCCTGAGCCTGGGCGTCGTGATAGTCGGCGCGGTCCTGGGCGGAGCCGATGGCATGCGCGCGGTCGGTGTCGGAAAGCGGGGCACCCGTCGTCTGCGGCAACTGGCTAGGCAGCGCGACCGTGCCGGAGGGGGTGGA
Source organism: Roseomonas gilardii subsp. gilardii (assembly GCF_023078375.1). Classification (NCBI taxonomy): domain Bacteria; kingdom Pseudomonadati; phylum Pseudomonadota; class Alphaproteobacteria; order Acetobacterales; family Roseomonadaceae; genus Roseomonas; species Roseomonas gilardii. Next base: position 4,132,024 of record NZ_CP095554.1, read on the forward strand.
ATGGGGCGCGGCGGGCGCGGAGGGAACCTGTGCGACGGCGAGCACCGGCAGGAGAACCAGCGCCGCGGCCAGCGCGGTCGTCTTGCGGCGGATCATCACGGCTCCTGAAGGAACCGGTGCCGCGGGGATGCGCCCCGCGGCACCAGGGGGTGTCAGGTGAACAGGATCAGGAAGGCGATCAGCAGGGCGAAGAGCGCCACGGCTTCCGTCAGGGCGAAGCCCAGGATGCCGATCGGGAAGACGGTGTCGCGGGCGCCGGGGTTGCGGGCCACGCTGCTGATCAGCGAGGAGAAGATGTTGCCGATGCCGAGGCCGACGCCGAAGAGGGCGATGACCGCGAGGCCGGCGCCAAGGGCCTTGAAGGCGCCGAGGTAGGCGACAGGATCGTTCATCGAGAAGTTCTCTTTCCTTGTCTCAAGGGGAAGAAGGGAGACGCGCTGTCTTTATTAGTGCAGGTGCACCGCGTCGTGGAGATAGATGCTGGTCAGGATCGCGAAGACATAGGCCTGCAGGAAAGCGACCAGCACCTCGAAGCCGATCAGCGCGACGTTGACCGCCATCGGCAGCAGCGCACCGAGGAAGCCCAGCGCACCAAAGGAGCCGATCAGCACCACGAAGGTGGCGAAGACCTTCAGCATCACGTGCCCCGCGACCATGTTCGCGAAGAGACGGATGGAGAGGCTGATCGGGCGGGACAGGTAGGAGACGATCTCGACCGGGATGATGATCGGCGCCAGCCAGAGCGGCGCGCCCTCGGGGAAGAAGTAGCCGAAGAACTTCCTGCCGTGCAGGACCAGGGCGACGATCGTCGTCGTCAGGAACACCAGCACCGCGAGGCCGAAGGTCACCGCGATATGGCTGGTATAGGTGAAGGCATAGGGGAACAGGCCCAGCATGTTCCCGAACAGGATGAACATGAACAGGGCGAAGACGAAGGGGAAGTAGCGGCGCCCCTCCTGCCCGACCTGCCCGATCACCAGCCCTTCCACGAATTCGTAGAAGATCTCGGCCAGGGCCTGGAGGCGGCCCGGCACCACGGCGCGGCGGCGCATGCCGAAGATCATCAGGGCCGAGACCAGACCGACCGCGAGCAGCATGTGGGCGGTGGACTGGGTGAAACCAACAGCGCGGCCGACAGGCCCCAGGACGGGAATGAGCTCGAACTGGCTCAGCGCGTCGATCGTCTTGCCTTCAGTCGCCAAGGCCCTACCCTCAATTCAACGGTCGCGCTCACGCCCCGGGGAAAGAACACGGTACAGGTTCAGTACCCCGGCAGCGCCGCCCACGAGGAAGAAAACCAGCAGGAACCAGGGGGCGGTGCCGAACCAACGGTCCAGCGCCATGCCGATCACGGTGCCCACGACCAGGGCCGAGACCAGCTCGGCACCGATCCGCAAGCCAAGACCCCAAACGCCCGCGGGCAAGCCTCCCTTCCCCTTGCCAGGGTCCGGTTCCAGGCCCTGCTGGGCCCGAGCTTTCCGCAAGCGCTCGTCGAAGTCGCCGTGCTTACCCACCCTCGCTCCTTGCGGGCCAAAACCCCCGGAAGGCAATGGGCTCGTAAGGAACCGTTCACACGGTGTCAAGCTGAGACGAACCCGCCGGACTGCCGCTCCCACAAGCGCGCGTAGGCTCCGCCATGCGCCAATAATTGCGCATGCGTGCCCATCTCCACGATGCGCCCGCGCTCCAGCACCACCAGCCGGTCCAGCCGCGCGATGGTGGAGAGCCGGTGCGCGATGGCGATCACGGTCTTGCCCCGCATCAGATGCTCCAACTGCTCCTGGATCGCGGCCTCCACCTCCGAATCGAGCGCGCTCGTCGCCTCGTCCAGCACCAGGATCGGAGCATCCTTCAGCAGCACGCGGGCGATGGCGATGCGCTGCCGCTGCCCGCCGGACAGCTTCACGCCCCGCTCCCCGACATGGGCCTCGTAGCCGGTGCGGCCACGCCAGTCCTCCAGCCCCCGGATGAAGCCGTCCGCCTGGGCCTGCCGCGCCGCTTCCTCGACCGCCGCGTCATCCGCATCCGGGCGGCCATAGCGGATGTTGTCGCCGACGGAGCGGTGCAGCAGCGCGGTGTCCTGCGTCACCACGCCGATGGCCGCGCGCAGCGACTCGGCTGTCACCGCGGTAATGTCCTGTCCATCAATCAGGATGCGGCCGGAATCCGGCTCGAAGAAACGCAGCAGCAGGTTGATCGCGGTGGTCTTGCCGGCGCCGGAATGGCCGATCAGCCCGATCCGCTCGCCCGGCGCGATGGTCAGGTCGAAGCCGTCCAGCACCGCCTGCCCCTCCCGCCCATAGCCGAAGCGGACCTTCTCGAACCGCACCTCGCCGCGCGTGACCACCAGATCCCTCGCCCCCGGCGGGTCCGGCGCGGTGGGCGGCACGGCGATGGAGCCCATTCCCTCCTGCACCACACCGATATTCTCGAAGATCGAGGAGACGTTGAAGGCGACCCAGCCGGAGATGTTCACGATCTGCCAGGCCATGGGCAGCGCCGTGGCCACCACGCCGAGCCCGATCTCCCCCCGCGACCAGAGCCAGATCGACAGCGCCGCCATCCCCGTCATCAGCAGCGCGTTGAGCGTGGAGAGCAGCAGCCCGTTGATCGTCACCATGCGGGTCTGGCGCTGGAACCGCTCGGTGAGCTGGTTCAGCCCCTCCCCCACGAAATCATCCTCATCCCGCGCCCGGGCGAAGAGCTTCACGGTCAGGATGTTGGTATAGCTGTCCACCACCCGCCCGGTGAGCAGCGAGCGCGCCTCCGAGGCCCGCCGCGCCCGTTCCCGCAGCCTCGGCACGATGAGGCGGAGCTGGACCACGTAGAGGCAGAACCAGAGCAGCACCGGCAGGGCCAGGCGCCAGTCGGCCGAGACCAGCCAGAGCACCGCCCCGCTGGCATAGACCAGGATGTACCAGACGGCATTGACGCCGGAGACGATGCTTTCCCGCAGCGCCGGCCCCGCCTGCATCACCCGTGTGGCGATGCGGCCGGAGAAATCCTCCTGGAAGAAGGCCCAGCCCTGGCGCACCACGTGCCAGTGCGCCTGCCAGCGGATCATCCCGGTGAAGCCCGGCACCACCGCCTGCTGCACCACGAGGTTCTGCATCAGGATCGAGGCCGGCCGCACCAGCAGCATCACCAGCGCCATGCCGAGCAGCGGCCCCCCGGCCTCGGCGAAGAGCCGCTCCGGCGGATGCGCCTGCAGCAGCGAGACCACGCGGCCGATGAAGATCGGGATCAGCGCATCCAGCAGCGCCACCCACATGCCCATCACGAACAGCAGCAGGAAGACCAGCTTCGCCTGCCGGGCATAGTGCCAGTAGAACCCCAGCAGCGATCGCGGCGGTGCCCCGTCCGGCACCGGCACGCCCAGAAAGCGCGCGGCCCTCTCCCCCGGATTCGCGGCCGGGTTCACCAGGTTTTCGAAGAAGCGGAACATCGCGGGAACAGGACGCCCGTGCGGGGAGTCGGGTCAACGCACAACGCGTTCATGTTCGGGGGGCGCACATCATGGCTGCCCCCGGGAGAGAGGCGCTGCCTCTCCCCCGGAACCCCCACTCCGCCAGGACCCTGCGGGCCCTGGACCCCGGGAGTTGCCCCAGGCGGTTGTCGTCAGCCCTGCGGCTGCATCCCGAAGCGCGGCGGACATGGGGTACCAGAAAGGAGAAAACACCCTGTCCGCGCCGGTGGCACCCGCAGCCGCCGGAGAGCCATGCTCTCCGGCGTGATCCGGCCGCATCGGCACCAGCGAGTGGGAGGTCCAGGAACCTCAGGTTCCTGGCGGATAGGGGGCTGGGGAAAGGCAGCGCCTTTCCCCAGGGCCACGGGAGCAACGCCCCTCAGGCCGTCGCCTGGGCCACCATCTCCACCGCCCGCGACAGATCCACGCTGAGCAGGCGGGATACGCCACGCTCCTGCATGGTGACGCCGTAGAGCCGGTGCATGCGGGCCATGGTCAGCGGGTGGTGGGTGACCACCAGGAAGCGGGTGCCCCCTTCCGCCATCGCCTCCAGCAGCCCGCAAAGGCGTTCCACATTGGCATCGTCGAGAGGGGCGTCCACCTCGTCCAGCACGCAGACCGGGGCGGGCTGGCACCGGAACACGGCGAAGATCAGGGAGAGCGCCGTCAGCGCCTGCTCTCCGCCCGAAAGCAGCGACAGGGCGGCCAGCCGCTTGCCCGGCGGCTCGGCGAAGAGCTCCAGCCCGGCCTCCAGGATGTCCTCCGACCCGACCAGCGCCAGATGCGCCCGCCCGCCCCCGAAGAGCCGGGTGAAGAGTGCCTGGAATTCCGCGTTCACCCTGTCGAAGACGGCGCGCAGCCGCTCCCGCGCCTCGCGGTTCAGATGGCCGACCGAGCCGCGCAGCTTGTTGATCGCGGTGGCGATGCTGTCGCGCTCGGCATCCAGCCCGGCGAGGCGCGCCTCGATCTCCGCCACCTCGCCCTCGGCGCGCAGGTTGACCGGCCCCATCTCCTCGCGCTCCCGCGCCAGGCGCTCGGCCTTGCGGCGGGCGCGCTCCTCGGCCGCCTCGGACAGATCCTCCGGCGCTCCGGGCAGCACCGCCTCCGGCCCCAGCCGCTCGGCGATGCGGGCCATCAGGGCGCGGGCGGCGTCCTCGGCCCGCTGCACGGCGGCATCGGCGGCGAGGCGCGCCTCGCGGGCGGCGGCATGGGTGGCCTCGGCGCGGTGCCGGGCCTCCGCCGTGTCGCGCACCGCCTGTTCCGCCCCGGCCAGGATGCGGGCTGCCTCGGCATGGGCGGATTCGGCCTCGGCCAGGATGCGGGCGGAGGCCTCGCGGCGGGAACCGGCGGCGTCCGGCGCCTCGGCGGCCTCGCGGCACAGGCGGCGGGCCTCCTCGGCGCGGCGTTCCAGCTCGGCCAGATGCGCGGCGGCCTCGGTGCCTCGGGCCACCCAGCCGGCACGCTCGGCGGCAAGGGCCTCGCGCCGGGCGGCGATCCGCGCGGCCTCGGCGCGCAGCGCGGCCACAGCCTCGCGCAGCCGGGCCTCCGTGTCGCGCGCGCCGGCCAGCGCGGCGCGGGTGGCTTCCAGCGCGGCGCGGGCGGTCTCCACGGGCACCTCGCCGGCGCGCCCCGCGATCTCCAGCGCCGCCTGCGCCTCGGCCTGCTCGGCCAGGGCACGCTCGATCTCCGGCAACAGCGCGGCGAGGCGGCTTTCCGCCCGCGCCGCATCGGCGGCCAGCCGGTCGCGCGCCGTGCGGGCGGCATCGAGGCTCAGCCCGGCCTCGCGCCGCGCGGCACGGGCCTGCGCCTCGGCGGTACCGGCCTCGGCCTCGGCGGTGCGGGCGGCGTCGCGGGCCCGGGCGGCCTCGCCGGCATCCGGCAGGGCGGCGAGCGCCTCCCCTGCCGCCGACAGAGCGACCTGCGCGACCTCCAGCTCGGCGGCGGCCTGTTCCAGCCGCGGTGCCAGCGCGGCCTCGCGCCCGGCCACAGCGGCGGCCTCGGCGGCAAGGCGGGATTCCTCGGTGCGTGCCCTGGCCAGTCGGGATTCGGCGGCGCGGCGCGCCTCGCGGCTGGCATTCTCGCGGGCGATCGCCTCGCGCTCCGCTGCCTCGGCCCCGCTCCGCGCCTCCCGCGCCCCGGCCGCCCGTTCCTGGGCGGCGGCGAGGTCGGATTTCAGCGCACGCAGCCGGTTGCGGCGTTGGAGGCGGATCGCGGCGGCGCTCGGGGCCCCGGCGCGGACCGTATAGCCATCCCAGCGCCAGAGCCCGCCCTCGGCGGAGACCAGGATCTGCCCGGGGGCCAGCGCGGATTGCAGCGCCGCCCCATCCGCTCCCTCCGGCAGCAGCCCGACCTGGGAGAGCGCGCGGCGCAACGGGGCCGGGGCCTCCATCAGCCGGTCGAAGCCCCGCACCCCGTCCGGCAGCGGCCCGGCACCCGGCAGCGGCGGCAGTTCGCGCCAGTGGCGCGGCGCCTCGGAACCGGCGGCGGCCTCCAGCGCCTCGCCCAGCGCGGCGCCCAGCGCCACCTCCAGTCCCGGCGGCACGGTGGTCGCGTCCAGCAGCGGCGCATCACCCTTGCCCGCATCGGCGCGCAGCAGCGCCTCCAGCCCCTGCGCCTCGGCGGCGAGGAGGGCCTGCCCGGCTTCCGCCTCGCTGGCGGCCTCCCGGGCGCGGGCCAGGGCGGCACGGGCAGCCTCGCGGGCGGTCTCGGCCTCGCGCGCCGCCTCGGTGGTGGCGGCATGGGCGGCCTCGGCCTCGGCAAGCTCCCGCCGCGCGGCTTCCAGCACTCCATCCGGCAGGCGGGCGGCCGCGATCCGTGCCTGTTCGGCGGCGAGCTGCTCCGAATCCTTCCGTGCCCGGTCCAGGCGGGCGGCGGCGGAATCGCGGTCGCCCGTGGCGCGTTGCAGGGCGGCGGCGGCGGAATCGGCGCGCAGCCGGGCGGCCGCATGGGCTTCCTGCGCCGCGACGCGGGCGGTCTCGGCGGCCTCCAGCGCGGCATCGGCGGCGGCCCGTGCCGCCTCGGCCTCGGCGAGCCTCGTCTCCGCGGCGGGCAGCGCCTCGGGCGGCGGGATGGCTGCCTCGGCCTCGCCGCGTTCGGATTCCAGCCGCGCCAGCGCCCCGGCGGCGCGGTTGGCGCGGGCCTCGGCGGCCTCGCGGGCGGCGCGGCGATGCGCCTCGTCCGCCGCCGCCGCCGATGCCTCCTCGGCGGCGCGCTCGGCGGCGCGGCTGGCCTCGTCCAGCGCGGTGCGGGCCGCCTGGGCCTCCGCCTCGGCCTCGGCCAGCCGGGCAGGCATCGCTTCGGCCTCGGCCGCGAGCCCGGCCTCCTCACCGCCCAGCCGGGCCAGCGCCTCGTCGGCGGCGCGGGCGGCGATGGCGGCGCGTTCCAGATCCTCCTGCACCTGCCGCAGCCGCGCCTCGGCGGCTTCCAGCGCAGCGCGGGCACGGGCCTCCTCGGCGGAAAGCCCCTCGGCCTCCACCCGGCGGCGCTCCAGCAGCGTGCGGGCCAGGACCTCGGCCTCGCGCGGCGCGGGCAGGGCGTTGGTGGCGGTATGGGCGGCCACGGCGGCGCGCGCCGCCTCCGCCTCGGCCGCCTGCAAGGCCGCCTGGGCCTGGGCGCGCCGGGTGCGGGCCTCGTGCAGCCCGGCCTCGCCGCGCCCGGCCAGGATGGCGAGCCATTCGGCCTCCGCCTCCCGCGTCAGGCCGGACAGGTTGCGGTAGCGGGCCGCCTGCTTCGCCTGCTTGCGCAGCCCCTCGCGCTGGCGCTCCAACTGGGCGCGCAGGTCCTCGGCGCGGGACAGGTTTCCTTCCGCCTGCCGCAGCTTCAGCTCCGCCTCGTGGCGCCGGGCGCGCAGCCCGGCGATGCCGGCGGCCTCCTCCAGCACCTGGCGGCGATCCTCCGGCTTGGCGCCGATCAGCGCGGCGACCTTGCCCTGGCTGACCATGCCGGAGGCGCGGGAGCCGGTGCCGAGATCGGCGAACATCGTCGCCACGTCGCGCCCGCGCACCTCGCGCCCGTTGATGCGATAGCCCGTGCCCTCGCCGCGCTCGATGCGGCGGACGATCTCCAGCTCCGTTACCTCGGCATTCGGCGGCGGAGCAAGGCCGGCGGCATCCTCCAGCCAGAGCGCGACCTCGGCATGGGAACGGGCGGCACGGGTGCTGGTGCCGGCGAAGACCACGTCGTCCATCCCGGCGCCGCGCATGGCCCGGGCATTGGACTCGCCCATGGCCCAGCGCAGCGCCTCCACGACATTGGACTTGCCGCAGCCGTTCGGGCCGACGATCCCGGTCAGGCCGGGCAGGACCTCGACCGTCTGCGCCTCGGCGAAGGATTTGAAGCCGGCGATGCGCAGGCGGGTGAGCGTGGCGGAGCGCAGGCCGCGCTCCGTGGTCCCGCTGTCCCGGGAAGAGGCGCGGGCGGTGCCGCCCTCCTCCCCGTCACCCCCTTCATCGCCGGGCAGGTCGCGCGGCGGAATGGAGTCCATCTAGAAAACGATCCTCAAGCGATCCTCTGCCAATCCTTGCCCCCTCGGTGTGTCAGCCGGGCGTGGCCTGCTTCACCAGTTCGGCGAAGCGCTCGAAGGGGATCTCGCCCGGCACGGACTTGCCGTTGAAGACGAAGGTCGGCGTGCTGTTGACGTTGAACTCGTTCTCGCCCTGCTGCCGCATCTCCATGATGGCGCGCTGCAGGTTCCGGTCGTTCACGGCGGCGTCGAAATCGGCGCGCGACATGCCGGCCAGCGCGGCGATCTTCGCCACCTCGCCCAGATTGTCGATGCCGCGCGCGAAGGCCCAGCGGTCCTGGTTGGCGAAGAGGGCGCTGACGAAGCCCTCGTAGCGGTCCACCGGCAGGGCGCGGGCGGCGCAGGCCGCCGCCAGGGCGAGCTGGTCCAGAGGGAAGTCGCGCCACACCATGCGGGCCTTGCCGGGCTCCACCAGGCCGGACTTCACCTTCGGCCAGACCTCGTTGTGGAAGCGGGCGCAATGCGGGCAGGTGAGGGAGAAGTACTCCAGTACCGTCACCGGGGCATCGGGCTTGCCCGCACCGCGCTCGGCCATGCGGGGGTCCGGTGCAGCCGGGGCCGGGGCGGCGGGAGTCTGGGTCGGTGTCTGGGCTGATGTCTGGGCCTGGGCCGGGCGGAGCGCCAGCAGGGCCGGGGCGCCGAGGGCGGTGGCCGCGAGCATGCCGCGTCGGGAAATCGTCATGATGGATCGCTCCGCTTGCCGTCAGCGCTTCCGATAAACGCCCTGGGCCATTCTTTCCAGCGCCGCCCGGAGATCCGGATCCTGCACCCCGGCCAGGCGCTCGGCCAGATCCCCCGGCAGGGTGGCAGGGTCGCGCGGGGCGGCGGGGCGGGCCGCCCGGCCCGCCGGGGCCTGCTGCACGAAGCGCAGCGCCTCCACGGCGATGCTGCCCAGGCTGGTATTGATGCGGGCCATGAGCTGCGGGCCGAGATGCTGCAGCTCCATGGCCATGGGGCCGGAACAGGCGATGGTCAGCGTGCCGCGCGTGAGGCGCAGCGGCTGCGTCACGGCGGCGAGCTGCGGGCCGACGATGGCCGCCCAGTCCGAGATCAGGCTGGCCCCGGCGGGGCTGCGGCGGCGGAAGACCGGGCGGGTGATGGGCGGCAGGACGATTCCCAGGGGGCGCAGCCCGGCCTCCGGCCGGCGCGGCGCGAAGGGGCGGGCCGCCGGCCCGGCACCCCGCTGGGGCACCTCCCCCCGGGCCACCTCTCCCCGGGGAACGGCGGCGCGCACCGGGGCCGCGCCCGGTTCCGCCTTTCCGGCTCCCAGCCCCGGTCCCTGCCCCGTTCCCTGGCCTGTTCCCTGGCCCACACCCTGCGAGCGGCGTCCCGTGCCCGGCCGGGCGGCCGGCTTCGCCCCATCGGGGCTTGATCGGCGGCCTGTCCCGCCCTCCTTTGCCACCCGATGCATCCCCCTGCCCCCGACATCCTCGACTGGTACGATCGCCACCGGCGCAGCCTGCCCTGGCGTGGCGAGCGCGATCCATACCGCATCTGGCTCTCGGAGGTGATGCTGCAGCAGACCACCGTGGCCGCGGTCGGCCCGCGCTACGCCCGTTTCCTCGCCCGCTTCCCCGATGTCGAGGCCCTGGCGGCGGCGCCCTGGGAGGCCGTGGCGGCGGAATGGGCCGGGCTCGGCTACTATGCCCGGGCGCGCAACCTGCATGCCGCCGCCCAGGCCGTGGCGGCGCGCGGCGGCTTTCCGGAAACCGAATCCGGCCTGCGGGCCCTGCCCGGCATCGGCGCCTATACCTCGGCCGCCGTCGCCGCCATCGCCTTCGGCCGCCCCACCGTGCCGGTGGACGGCAATGTGGAGCGGGTGGTGGCCCGGCTCTTTGACATCCGTGATCCGCTGCCGGCCGCGCGGCCCCGCCTCGCCCAACTGGCCCGCGCCTTCATGGAACAGCCCGCGGCCCGGGCCCGGCCGGGGGATTTCGCCCAGGCGCTGTTCGACCTCGGCGCCACGATCTGCACCCCGCGCCGCCCGGCCTGCGCCCTGTGTCCCTGGCGCGGCCACTGCGCCGCCCAGGCCGCCGGGGTGCAGGACAACCTGCCGGTCAAGGCGCCGAAACCAGTGCGGGGGCTGCGCCACGGCATGCATTTCCTGCTGCGCGACGGCAGTGGCCGGCTGCTGCTGCGGCATCGCCCGCCGCAGGGGCTGCTGGGCGGCATGCCCGAGATCCCCGGCACGCCCTGGCGCGAGGGCGCGGCCTGGAGCGAGGCGGAGGCCCTGGCCCATGCGCCGCTCCCCGCCGAATGGCGCCTGCTGCCCGGCGTGGCCCGGCACGGCTTCACTCATCTGGAGCTGGAGATGCGGCTGCTGACCGCCCTCCTGCCGGACGGCGCGGCGGTCCCGGAGGGCTTCTTCTGGCTCGGCGAGGCCGAGGCGAGGGGTGCCCTGCCCACCGCCATGGGCCGGCTGCTGGCCCTGGCCATCCCGGATGGGATGACCCCCATGGCACAGGTCGCGGCACCGGCCGGCACCGGCCTGCTTGCGGGCGAGGCCCCGGCCATGGCACCCAGGGCCACCCCGGCCCGGGGGCGCCCACGCGGCGCCCCCGGTTCCGGGCCTCCGAAACGCCGGACGAAACCATGAACGCTCTTCTGACTCAGGCCCGGTCGCGCGGCGGCCTTCTCTCCTTCGCCCGCTTCCTGGGCCTTGCCCTGATCGGCTCGGGCATCCTGGCCGCCTCGGCGCAGGTCACCGTGCCGATGTGGCCGGTGCCGGCGACGCTGCAATCCCTCGCGGTGCTGCTGCTCGGCGCCCTCGGCGGCTCCCGCCTCGGCGCCGCCAGCGTCGCGCTCTACCTGGCCGAGGGCGCGATGGGCCTGCCGGTCTTCGCCGGCGGCGCCACCGGCCTCACCGCCTTCGCCGGGCCGACCGCCGGCTACCTGCTGGGCTTCCTGCCCGCCGCCTGGATCGCCGGGCAGGCCTCCGGCTCCTGGCTGCGCGGCGCCCTGGTGCTGACCGTGGCGCATCTCGCGCTCTTCGTGCCGGGCGTCGCCTGGCTGGCCGGTTTCGCCGGCTGGGAGAAGGCGCTGATGGCCGGCTTCGTGCTGTTCATCCCCGGCACGCTGGTGAAGACCGGCCTCGCCTTCGCGGCGCTGCGCCTCGCCCGCCGCTGAGCCTTCGCGGCCGAAAGGGCGCCGGGCAGGGAGATGTTGCCCGGCGCCCCATACGGACCGGATGTGGGCCCGTCCACATCCGGCCGGGCCGCGTTCCCGGGGAGGGGCGCGCGGCCTGCCGCCCCGGGGGGCGGAGTTCTTCCCCCCGGGGCGATCCTGCTTCGCCGGCATGGCCGCTGGGGCGGCCACCCGGCGCGTCATCCCGGGGGCCCTCAGCCCGGCAGGCGCTCCCGCACCAGTGCCATCAGCCCGCCCACATCCGGGACCTGCGCCGCCGCCTCGGGCGGGATCTCGATGCCGAAGGCGTCCTCCAGGTCCATCAGCAGATTCACATGCGCGACCGAATCCCAGCCGGGCACGTCGGCGGCGGTCAGCCCCTCGTGGAAGGCGCCGCGGAAGCCCGGGAAGGCCTGACGCAGCACCGTCTCGAAACGCGCGGCCAACCCGGCCTCCACGGTTTCCGCCATCACCGAGCCCCTTTCATGGCGCCGCCTGTCCGCCGGCCTGCAGGAAGGCCGCACGGTTGAGAGCGCGGCTGATCTTGCCGCTGGTGGTCTTGCGCAGGGTGCCGGGAGGCAGGCGGCCGACATGCACCGGATTGACGGCGAAGCGTTCGGCCAGCAGGGCACGCACCGCGCGTTCGGTGGCCTGGATCGCGGCCCCGTCCTCCGGCTCGCCTTCCGCCGCCTCGTAGAGCACCACGATCTGGTCGCTGCCGACGCGCTCGTCGGGAATGGAGAAGACCACCGCGCGGCCCGGCTTGATGGCCGGCACGGCGGCCAGCGCCGCCTCCAGGTCCGGCGCCACCAGGTTGCGGCCGCGATAGATCAGCACATCGTCCAGCCGCCCCAGCACATAGAGCTCTCCGTCATGGAGGAAGCCGAGGTCGCGCGTGCGCAGCCAGCCATCGACGAAGCGCTCCCCGCTCAGCGCCGGCTCGCCGAGATAGCCGTCGAAGAGGCAATCGGAGCGGAGCAGGATCTCACCCAGATCGCCGCCGGGATCCCCGGCCGGGAGGAAGCGCAGCATGCAGCCCTCGATCGGCCTGCCGCTGGACACCAGTTCCACCGCGTCCGGCATGCCGGGCAGGACGGGCACGACATGCCCCGCATCGAGCGCCGCGCGGTCCAGCAGCAGGCGCGCCGGGCCGGCGGGGTGGGACACCCCATGCTCCCGTGGCGGGCGCAGCAGGCTCTGCGTCACGGCGAAGACGTTCTCGGCCAGGGCGTAGCAGGTGTGCAGCGCCTCCGGCGCCAGGCCATGCGCGGCGAAGGCATCGAGGAACCGGTCCATCGAGGCCGCGCGGCAGACCTCCGAGCAGTTGATCACCGCGCGCAGGCCCGACAGGTCCAGCGCCGCGCCGCGCAGCCGCCGCGCCGCGCCTGCCAGATGGTCGAAGGCGAAGTTCGGCAGCCAGAGCAGCGTGGCGCGTTCCGCCTCCGCGAGGCGCAGGACCGAAAGCGGGTCGGCCAGCCATTCCAAGGGATCGAGCGCCAGCACCGGCATGGCCGCGACGAAGGGCAGCACGGTGCAGGCGATCAGCCCCATGTCGTGATAGAGCGGCAGCCAGCTCACCACCTTGTCGCCCGGCTGCAGATCCAGCGCCGCGCCATAGGCATCGGCCTGCCGCACCAGCGCGTCATAGCCGAGCATCACGCCCTTCTTGAGCCCGGTCGTGCCGGAGGAATGCTGCAGCAGCGCCAGGTCGCCCGCCACCGGCTCCGGCACGGGCCGCCGCGCCGTGGGATCATCCAGCGCCGAGAGCGCGCCGAAATCCAGCGCCGGCACGCCGGTCTCGCCCAGCGCCCCGATCGCCTCGCCGAGGCCGCAGACCAGCCCCGGCCGGATGCGCGCCACCAGCGCGCGATGCGCCTCGCGCCAATGGGCGGTGTCCTGCTTCGCGGTGGGCGGCGGCATCACCGAAGGCACGGCGCCCAGGAACTGCGCCGCGAAGAAGCTGGCGAACAGGTCGGCACGCGTGTCGGAGAAGATCAGCACCACCTGCCCCGGCCGCAGCCCGGCGCGGCGCAGCGCCACCATCCGCGCGGCGATGCGCCGGCCCAGCTCGGCGGCGCTCAGGGCCTCCGTCCCGGAAGCTCGGTGGAGCAGCAGCGCCGTTTCCTCCGGACTTTCGTCCAGCGCCAGCAGGAAGCCGGCGAAGTAGCGGGCCCGCGGCGTGTCCGCCACCAGAGGCTGGCCGAGGGACATGGCCGGTTGCGCGCCCTTCATGTGAAATACGGCCGCCAGCGGATGTAATCCACGATGTAGTCGCGGAAGCTCAGCGCGCTGGCATTCACCAGCACCCGTTCCGCCGGATCGTGCCAGCGCAGGCCGAAATGCCGCGCCACCAGTGGGTTGACCGGGATCTGCGCGAAGTGCTGGCCGCGATAGCTCTCCGTCAGCCCCTGGATCTCGGCCTGGGCCTGTGCGGCGTCGATCTCCAGCAGCCCCGCCGAGGCTTCCAGCATCTGCCGCAGGATCTCCCGCAGCAAAGGGGCGGCGATGTGCATGTAGTCGTGGAACAGGCGCTCCTCGCGGAAGCGTCCGGCGACGAAGGGCGCCAGGGCGATGTCGCTGTCCTTGTCCCGCGCCTCCGCGCGCGCCAGGTCGAAGCCGAGGCGGCGGTCGAGGCGCGGCAGCTCCGTGGCGCAACGCTCCAGATACAGGTCGAAGAGCGCATCGTCCGGCAGCGCGATCGCCTCGCCGTCCACGGACAGCATCATGGCGATGCGGTCGCCCAGGCGGTAGCGCTCGCCTTCCGGATAGGCCCCATCCTCCGGCCCGCCCTTGCGCGGGTCCAGCGCCTCGAAGGGCCAGAGCGCGGTGATGTTCTGCGGCGGGAAGCGCAGCACCGGCGTGCCCTCCGGCATGCGCCCGCGCAGCGCGGCGCGCTCCTCGACGAAGGCGTTGTCGAAGACCTGCTCCCACAGCAGCGCCGGAGCGTCGCGGAAATCGGGATAGCTGTCCCATCCCGCCTCCGCCCGGTCGAGCGTGTGGTAGCCGACATGGATCACGTCGAAGCGTTCGGCGAGGCTGGGGATGCGCCCCAGCACCTCCGCCATCTCCTGCCCCTGGCAGTTCGCCCCGATCACCAGGCGCGCGCGGGCCTCGCTCATCCTGCCCTCCCCTTCGCCCGCCTCAGCGTGCCCATGGCTGCCACCGGATGTAGCGGAGCATGTATTCCCGGAAGGTCCAGCGGTTGCCGAACCAGGCGAAGCGCGTGTCGCCATCGCACCAGTCGAGGCCGAGGCGCCGCGCCACCTCGGGATGCAGCGGCGTCTGATGCGTGCAGGACAGGCCGAGCCAGCCGCGGCTCGCCTGCCGGTATTCCTCCAGCGCCGCCTCGCGCGCCGATGCGTCCAGCAGCGAGGTCCGGCGCAGCAGCGCCTCGGTCACGAAATGGAAGGGCGCGCCGGCCGGATCGTTCGGCGTGTTGAACAGTGGCGCGCGGCGCATCATCGCCCGCATCTCCGCCGCGACGCGGATCTCGCAGTCCGTCTCGGCCTGTTCCCAGGCGGAGAAGCCGGAGGCCGCCCAGTCGCCGGCGATGTCCAGCGCCTCACAGGAGACGGCGAGGTAGCGGCGGTACAGATCGCCATCCGTCAGCCCCGGCGCCTCCGCCGCGAGGCCGGCGGCGATCCGGTCGGTGTAGAGCGCGCCGCCATAGCGCCCGCCGGGCCAGAGCCGTTCCGGCCGGTTGCGCGGATCGGGTGCCAGCAGCGGCCAGTGCAGATGCCCCCGCAGCACCGGGAAGCGAAGCCGTTCGGCCAGCCTGCCCGCCTCCCCGGCCCCCTGCCCGGAAGCCTGGGACCAGAGGGCCACCGGCCCCTCCTCCCCTGCCTCGGCCAGGATGGAGGCGAGATCATCCCCCTCCCCGACATGGCGCAGGGCCAGCCGCCCCGAAAGGCTCCGCAGGCGGCCGAGGTTGCGGGCGATCTGCCGCGCCTGGTGGTTGCCGGCGATGAGCAGGGTGATGGCGGCGTGCGTGCCCTCCGCCGGGCCGAGGGCGGCGACGCCCGGCACTGGGGAAAGGCGCAGCGTCTGCCAGGCGAAGGCCAGCCGGCGCGTATCGCCCGAGGGCGGCTGCCCGGGCCGCGAGGGCGGGCGGGATGCGTCGGGCTGCTCGAAGACGAGGTCGTTGGCGGCATCCGCCCGCAGCAGTTCGGACGGCAGGTCCAGCGTGAAGCTGCCGGTGGCCTGCGCGACGATCTCGGGCAGGACCGTACCGTTCAGGACCGGCCGCAGCCGCTGCACGCGGTGGCCGCTCTCGTGGTTCAGCGCGGGAAAGCCCCGTGCCTCCAGCCGCAGCGGCACGCCAGGGCGCAGGGGGAGGAGTTCCGGGGGGAGTTCCAGGCGGCAGCGATCGTCCATGCTCCAGACGATCTCGGGTTCCTGATGCGACCAGCCTTCCCGGCGGAACAGGTGGCTGTTCCCATCCGCCCCGAAATAGATCAGCAGCACCTGCGCCGCCATGCACCAACCCCCGGTGAACCGTTAACAATATCTACCAGGGGTTGCGTTACCGCAAGAAATTGCACTGCAACAGGGTGCCTTGCCGGCCGGCGCCCGTTTTTGTTCAGAAGGTGTCGTGAATGCCCGCCCAGCGGTTGGCCGGCCCGGAATGGAGCAGGCCGCGAAAGGGGAGCAGGGCCGGACGGAGGCCGGGGCGGCCCTCAGACCTGCCCGGCGAGTTCGGCGCGGAACTCGTCCAGCAGGCGCAGCGAGCCATCGCGGCGCTCCACATGCCAGAAGAGCCAGCCGTTGCAGGTCGGCGCCTCCTGCACCTCGGCACCGACCTTGTGGATGGAGCCCAGCGACTTGCCGCAGCGGAGCGTGCCATCCGCCCCGACCTCGGCCCGCCAGCGGCGGTGACGGTCCACGAGGCGCGAGCCCGGCGGCACGAGGCCACGCTCCACCAGCGTGCCGAAGGGGATGCGCGGCTGCTCGCGCCGGGCCGGCAAGCTCAGCGCCAGGCTTTCCGGCAGCGGCTCCACCGCCTCGATGCGCGCCCGCGCCGCCTCGGCATAGGCTTCGTCGCGCTCGATGCCGATGAAGCGGCGGCCGAGGCGCCGCGCCACCGCCGCCGTGGTGCCACTGCCCATGAAGGGATCGAGCACCACCTCGCCCGGCGCGGTGCAGCTCAGGATCACCCGGTGCAGCAGCGCCTCCGGCTTCTGCGTCGGGTGCAGTTTCTTGCCCTTCTCGTCGCGCAGGCGCTCATTGCCCGTGCAGAGCGGGATCAGCCAGTCCGAGCGCATCTGCACGTCGTCGTTCAGCGCCTTCATGGCGGCGTAGTTGAACTTGTAGCGGCTTTCCGGCCCGCGCGAGGCCCAGATCAGCGTCTCATGCGCATTGGTGAAGCGGCGGCCGCGGAAGTTCGGCATCGGGTTCGACTTGCGCCACACCACGTCGTTCAGGATCCAGTAGCCGAGATCCTGCAAGGCCGTGCCGAGGCGGAAGACGTTGTGATAGGCGCCGATCACCCAGATCGTGCCGTCCTTGCGCAGCACGCGGCGGCATTCGGTCAGCCAGGCGCGGGTGAAGGAGTCATAGGCCGGGAAGCCGTCGAACCGGTCCCAGGCGTCGTCCACCCCATCCACCAGCCCGCCCTCGGGGCGCACGAGATCGCCCTTGAGCTGCAGGTTGTACGGAGGGTCCGCGAAGATCGCATGCACCGAGGCCGGCGGCAGTTGACGCAGCATGTCGAGGCAGTCGCCGACCATGACCTGGTCGAGCGGAAGGTCCAGCCCGGTGCCCACAGCAATCCCCCTCTGTCGAGTCGGCAAAGTGCTGAAGCCGAGTCGCCCCGTCAAGCGAGGGCGACTCACACGGCAACTCGCGTCAGCCGCGAACCTCGTGCGACGCCGTTGTCAACGGGATCAAAGGCCGAACAGGGCCCTGGCGATGTCATGGCCTTCCGGATCGGTGGCGGCGCCACGCGGCGGCATCTCCCGATTCTGCGCGGCGGTACCAGTAGCCAGCATTGCCGAGATCGCCCTCGATCCGGTGCAGCCAGGCATGGACCCAGGCGGCCTCGCGCCCCGGCTCGTCCTGCACCAGCGCATGCGCGGCCTCCCACTCCCCGCGCAGCCCGTGCCACACCGCCCGCAACGCCGGCGACACGCCCTCCGGCGCCGCATCCGCCGCCAGCATCTCCTCCATCGTCATGCCTCCGCTCCTGCTGCCGCTGCGTGATCGGGCCGGGGCCAGAGGGGCGGAGCCCCTCTGGCCCCGGCCCGATCACGCAGCCGGCTCCAGCAGCAGGAGGGCCTGATCGACGGGGGCGAAGCCACGGCGGTGCTGGGGGCAAGGGCCGAGGCGGGCCAGGGCTTCGCGGTGGGTGGGGGTGGGGTAGCCTGCGTGCCGGGCGAAGCCGTAGCCGGGGTGGCGGGCGTCGAAGCGCACCATGGCGCGGTCGCGCAGCACCTTCGCCACGATCGAGGCGGCGGCGATGGAGAAGGAGAGGCCGTCCCCGCCGATCACGCAGCGCGTGGCGCAGGGCAAGGCGTGGGGCGCGCGGGGCGCCATGTTGCCGTCGATCAGCGCGAGGTCGGGCACGGGGCCCAGGCGGCGCACGGCACGCAGCATGGCGAGATGGGTGGCGCGCAGGATGTTGAGCGCGCCGATCTCCGCCGCCGTGGCGGCGCCCCAGCCAACCCGGGCCCGGCCGGCGCGCGCGGCCTCGCGCAGCGCGGCGAAGGCGGCCTCGCGCCGCGCGGCGTTGAGCTTCTTGCTGTCGTCGAGGAGGCGCGCGAGGGCCGGCGGCGGCTCTGCCGTGAAGATCACCGCACCGGCCAGGACGGGCCCCGCCAGCGGGCCGCGCCCGGCCTCGTCCACGCCGGCGACACGTCCGCCGGCGGCCAGTTCCAGGCTGTAGTCGGGCATCAGATCGAACGCGTCTCCCAGACATCCTGCGCATGCAGCAGGCCCGGCGCGCCATCCCGCAGGAAACGCGCCGCCGCCGCATCGCCCAGCAGGGTGGCACGCAGGAAGGCCGTGGCAAGCCCCGCTGTGCGGGTGTGATAGGTCGGGTCGCTCCAGCGCGCCCCGGCCCCGGGCTCGTCGGCGAAGGAGGCATGCACCGCGCCGTTCAGCACCGCCAGCGCGCCGGGATTGCGCGCCGCCTCGAAGGGCTCGCGCCGCTGCGCCGCGCGCACGCCCTCGATCCAGCCATCGTCGTTGCTGCCGGTGACATGCAGCATGGGCGCGACGAAGCCGGCATAGGCCAGGCGCGGGGGCAGGCCCTGCGCGGGGATGGGCGACAGCGCGATGCCCGCCTTCAGCCGCGGATCGGGCAGGTCCAGCCCCCGGTCGCCACCCGGCAGGCGCTGGCCCAGCATGGCCTGCACCGTCCAGGCGCCGAAGGAATGCCCGGCGATGGCGAGGCGGCGCGGATCGGCCTGAGGTGGCAGGCTGTCGAGCGCGAAGCGGACATCGCGCAGCCGGTCCAGCGCCACGTTCACGTCGGAGGCCGCCGCCGCCAGGGCCATGCGGTCCCCGCCATGGCGCCAGAGGCTGTCATCGCTGCCCGGATGCTGCAGGTGGATGGCCAGGAAGCCCGCCCGCGCCAGGGCGCTGCCCAGATAGGCGAGGCCATGCCGGGAGCCGCCCAGCCCATGGCTGAGCAGGACCGTGGGAAAGGGCGCCTGCCCTGCCGGGATGCGCAGCAGCACGGGGATCTCGCGGTCGCGCGCGGGGTCCCGCCAGCGGGCTTCGCTTTCCACGGGTGGGGGCGGGGCAGCCTCGCCTCCGGATGGCCGCAGCAATGGCGCGGCCGCCAGTACGCCAAGCAGCGCGCGCCGCCCGCCCGCCATGGGAGCCCGGGAAGAGTGTCGTCGCTGCGCCATGCCGTGAACACCGCCACGCGGCCCACGCCGCGCTCCTGAGGATGGGGGATAGGCCGGGCGGGGCACGGGCCGGACCGGCCCGCCTTGAACCCCTCATCTGGGGGCGGATGGTGGGATCGTCCAGCAAGCCCGGCGTGATGGCAGCGCGATACACCCCACACCTTTAACATAAAAACAGCTATTCATACGTTGACTATAAAACGGCACCTCGCTATCGCCCCCTTCTCCGCAGGGAGAAGCCCATGTCCCCCGCCATCCGCCTCGCTCTCGGCAGCATCCTGGTCGGCCTCGTGGTGCTGGGCCTGAAATTCGCCGCCTGGTGGATCACGGGCAGCGTCGCGCTTTATTCCGACGCGCTGGAAAGCATCATCAACGTCGCCACGGCCGGCACGATGACCCTGGCCCTGTGGATCAGCCAGCGTCCCGCCGATGCCGGGCATCCCTATGGCCATGGCAAGGCGGAATACTTCTCCGCCGTGCTGGAAGGCGTGCTGATCGTCCTCGCCGCGCTTTCCATCCTGCGGGAGGCCTGGCTCGGCTTCCTGTCGCCCACACCGGTCGCGGCACCGCTGATCGGCATGGTCATCAACGCCGCCGCCACGGTGCTGAACGGCGTCTGGGCCATGGTCCTGCTCCGCGCCGGGCGGGCCCGGCAATCCCCCGCCCTGCTGGCGGATGCGAAGCACCTCCTCACCGACGTCTTCACCTCCGGCGGCGTGCTGCTGGGCTTCGCCCTGGTGCCGCTGACCGGCTGGCCCTGGCTCGACCCCGCCCTGGCCGCGCTGGTGGCGCTGAACATCCTCTGGAGCGGCGCCGGGGTGGTGCGGAACTCCGTCGGCGGGCTGATGGATGCGGCGCCGGACAGGGGGGTGATGCAGCGGCTGCGCGAGACCATCTCGCGGAACGCCGATGGGGCGCTGGAGGCGCACGAGTTGCGCGCGCACCGTGTCGGCGGCCGGCTTTTCCTCGAATGCCACCTCGTCCTGCCGGGCGACATGCCGCTTCGGGAGGCGCATGCGATCTGCAATCGCGTCGAGGAAGCCCTGCGGCGGGAGGTGGGGGATATCGTGGTGACCATCCATCCGGAGCCGGAGGAGGAAGCGCAGCGGCAGGGCGTGCTGGTGCTCTGACGCCACCCTCCCGCGAATTCAGAAGCGCAGTCGCCCCGCCGCGCGCAGGCAGAGCAGCAGCGCCGAGACATGCATGGCCTGCTGCATGACGCCCTCATCCAGCCGCGCCAGCACCTCCCGCCAGGGATGCAGCTCCACGGTGATGTCCTCGCCCGGCTCCAGATGAGGCTCGGCGACCTTCCGCGCATCCAGCGCCAGGACGCAGTGGCTCCGGTTGCGGTGGGAGGCCGGGTTGGGCGAGAGGCTGGAAACGAGGCGCAGCGAGGAGGCCGCGTAGCCCGTTTCCTCCAGCATCTCGCGCGCCCCGGCGGGCAAGGGGTCCGCCTCGCCCGGGTCCATGCCGCCGGCCGGGAGTTCCAGGCAGAACGCCCGCGCCCCGTGGCGGTACTGGCGGATCAGCACCAGATCGTCCGCCGGGGTGAGCGCGACCACATGCACCCAGTCGGGATATTCGAAGGTGTAGTAGGGATCGAGCAGGTTGCCCCGCGCGTCCTCCACCGCCTCCGCATTCACATGGATCCAGCGATCCCGCAGGACGGTGCGGGATCGCTGCACCGTCCAGGGCTTCTGCGTCACTCGGCGGCGATGCGCATGTCCTGCGCATAGGCTTCGAGCGGCGCGCAGGTACAGGCGAGGTTGCGGTCGCCATACACGTTGTCCACGCGCTTGACCGGCGGCCAGTACTTGCGGCCGGCGACCCAGGGCGCCGGATAGGCGGCCTGCTGGCGGGAATAGCCATGCGTCCACTCCGCGGCCGTCACCTCCTCCGCGGTATGGGGCGCGTTCTTCAGCGGGTTGTCGGCCCGGTCGAGACGCCCTTCCGCCACCTCGGCGATCTCCGCGCGGATGGCGACCATCGCCTCCACGAAGCGGTCGAGCTCCGCCTTCGGCTCGCTCTCGGTGGGCTCCACCATCAGCGTGCCGGTGACGGGCCAGGACATGGTCGGCGCGTGGAAGCCGAAATCCTGGAGACGCTTGGCGATGTCCTCCACCGCGATCCCCGCCTCGGCCTGGAAGCCGCGGCAGTCGAGGATGCATTCATGCGCCACCATGCCCTGACGGCCGCGGTAGAGCACCGGGTAATGCTCCTCCAGCCGCTTCGCCACATAGTTGGCCGAGAGGATCGCCACCTGCGTCGCGCGCTTCAGCCCCGCCGCCCCCATCATGCGGATATAGGCATAGGGGATCGGCAGGATGGAGGCAGAGCCGAAGGGCGCGGCCGAGACCGGGCCGAAGCCGGTCTCCGGCCCCGCCTCGGCCAGCAGCGGGTGGTTCGGCAGATGCGGCGCCAGATGCGCCGCCACGCCGATCGGGCCGACGCCCGGCCCGCCGCCGCCATGCGGGATGCAGAAGGTCTTGTGCAGGTTCAGGTGGCAGACATCCGCCCCGATGCTGGCGGGCGAGGTCAGCCCGACCTGCGCGTTCATGTTGGCCCCGTCCATGTAGACCTGGCCGCCATGCCGGTGGATCAGCGCGCAGATCTCGCGGATGCCCTCCTCGAACACGCCATGCGTCGAGGGATAGGTGATCATCAGCGCGGCGAGCTGCGCGGCATGCTCCTCCGCCTTCGCGCGCAGGTCGTCGAGATCGACATTGCCGTCATTGTCGCAGCGCACGACCACGACGCGCATGCCCGCCATCGCCGCCGAGGCCGGGTTGGTGCCATGGGCCGAGGACGGGATCAGGCAGACATTGCGCTGCTGGTCGCCGCGGGCATGGTGCCAGGCACGGATGGCGAGGAGCCCGGCATACTCGCCCTGGCTGCCGGCATTCGGCTGCAGCGACACGGCGGCGAAGCCGGTGACGGTGCAGAGCCAGCTTTCCAGCCGCCGCACCAGCGTCAGATAGCCCGGCACCTGATCCGCCGGGGCGAAGGGATGCACGTTGCTGAAGCCCGGCAGCGTGATCGCCATCATCTCCGCCGTGGCGTTCAGCTTCATCGTGCAGGAACCGAGCGGGATCATGCTGCGGTTCAGCGCGACGTCGCGGTCCTCCAGCGACTTCAGGTAGCGCAGCATGCCATGCTCGCTCCGGTGCGCGGAGAAGACCTCGGCGGTGAGGATCGCGCCCTCGCGCTCCAGCGCGGCGGGAATGCCGCCCGCCGCCTCGATCCCGTCCAGCCCGGAGCCCGGCGCGCCGGCGGCCTCGCGGAGCGCCTCGGCCAGCTTCGCCAGATCGCCGCGCGACACGGTCTCGTCGAGGCTGATGCCGACGCAGCCCGCATCGACGCGGCGCAGGTTGAAGCCGCGCGACAGCGCAGCCCGCATCAGCGCATCCGCCTTCGTGCCCGCCTCGATGGCGATGGTATCGAAGAAGCCCTCATGCCGCAGCGTGAAGCCCGCCCGGACCGCCGCGCCGGCCAGCAGCCGCGCCTGGAGATGCACGCGGTCGGCGATGCGGCGCAGCCCGTCGGCGCCATGCCAGACGGCATAGAGCCCGGCCATCACCGCCAGCAGCACCTGCGCGGTGCAGATGTTCGAGGTCGCCTTCTCGCGCCGGATATGCTGCTCACGCGTCTGGAGCGCGAGGCGCATGGCCGGGCGCCCGGCGGCATCGACGGAAACGCCGACGATGCGGCCCGGCATCAGGCGCTTCAGCCCATCCTTCACCGCCATGAAGGCGGCATGCGGGCCGCCCCAGCCCATCGGCACGCCGAAGCGCTGCGAGGAGCCGATGACGATGTCGGCGCCCATCTCGCCCGGCGGCTTCAGCCGCACCAGGGCCAGCGGGTCCGCCGCGACGATGGCGGTGACGCCGGTATCATTGGCGAGGCGGATCTCCGCCTCCAGCTCCGCGCGCAACTCGCCGGTCGTGCCGGGATAGGAGAAGATCGCGGCGAAGGGCCCCTCGCTGCGGATCGCATCGGCCATCTCGCCGGGCGCGTGCGGGCGGATCTCGATGCCCAGCGGCGCGCCGCGGGTGCGCAGCACGGCCAGCGTCTGCGGGTGCAGGTCGCGCGAAACCAGCATCACGCGCCGGTTGGTGGCGCGCGGTCCCTTCACGGCGGCCAGCGCCATGGCCATCGCCTCCGCCGCCGCCGTGCCCTCGTCGAGCAGGGAGGCATTGGCCACCGGCAGGCCGGTGAGGTCGGCGATCATGGTCTGGAAGTTGACCAGCGCCTCCAGCCGGCCCTGCGCGATCTCCGCCTGGTACGGCGTATAGGCCGTGTACCAGCCGGGATTCTCCAGCACGTTGCGCAGGATCACCGGCGGCACATGCGTGCCGTGATAGCCCATGCCGATCAGCGATTTCACCGCGCTGTTCTGCGCGGCGAGCGCGGCCAGCTCGGCCACCACCTCGGATTCGCCAATGGCGGGCGGCAGCGCGTCGAGCGTATCCCCCAGGATGGCGGCGGGCACGGTGCGCGCGGTCATGGCATCGAGGCTCTCCGCCCCGATCGCCGCGAGCATCGCCGCGATCTCCCCCTCCGAGGGGCCGAGATGACGGCGGACGAAACCGCCCTGGTCCTCCAGGGCGGCAAGCTGTTCGAGGGCGCTCATCACGGCATCAACCAGCGGCGGCCACGGCCTCATAGGCCGCTTCGTCCAGCAGCCCGTCCACCTCGGCGGCGTCCTTCGGCCTGATGCGGAAGAACCAGCCCTCGCCCATCGGGTCGCGGTTCACCAGGCCGGGATCGTCGCTCAGCGCCTCGTTGGCGCCGGTGATGGTGCCGGCCACGGGGGCATAGATGTCGGAGGCGGCCTTCACGCTCTCCACCACCGCGATGGACTCGCCCGCCTCGACCTCGCGCCCCACCTCGGGCAGATCGACGAAGACGATGTCGCCCAGGGCTTCCTGGGCGTGGCCGGTGATGCCGACCACGGCCTCCTCGCCCTGCGGGCGGACCCATTCATGGCTGCTGGTGTAACGGATCTCGGACATCGGGGCTGGCTCCTGCGAAACGGTCCATGGGCCCCGCCCCGTCGGCGGGGCGGGGTGGAAAAGGGGCGGTCAGGCGCGGCCGGCGCGCTTGTAGCGGTGCGGCACGAAGGGCATGGGCGCGACCGTCGCGGCGACGGGCTTGCCGCGCACCATCAGGTCCAGCGCCGTACCGTCCGTGGCGAGGCCGGGGCGCACATAGCCCATGGCGACGGGCGCCCCGAGCGTCGGGCCGAAGCCGCCGCTGGTCACCTCGCCGACCACCTCGGCACCGGACTGGACGGGGGTATGGGCACGGGCGGGCTGGCGCCCCTCCACCGAGAAACCGACGCGCAGGCGCTTCGGCCCGTGATCCAGCTCCTCCCGCACCCGCTCGGCGCCGCGGAAGTTCCATTCGGTGCGGCGGCGCTTGCCGATGGTCCAGTTCAGCGCGGCCTCGATGGGGCTGGTGGTCTCGTCCAGGTCGTTGCCATAGAGGCAGAGCCCGGCCTCCAGCCGCAGGCTGTCGCGCGCGCCCAGCCCGGCCGGGGCGGCCCCCGCCGCGACCAGCGCCTCAGCCAGCTTCGTGGCGTTCTCCGCCGGCACGCTGATTTCGTAGCCGTCCTCGCCGCTATAGCCGGAGCGGCTGACCAGAGCGGGGCCGCCCAGCAGCGTCACCTCGGCCACGCCCATGAAGGGCAGCGCCGCCAGTTCGGGCGCCAGCCCGGACAGGATGCGCTCGGCCGCCGGCCCCTGCAGCGCCAGCAGCGCGCGCTCCGGCATCGGTGCCAGGGTGATGGAAGGCGGCAGGATGGCCCCGATCGCCGCCTCGTCCACCGCCTTGCGGGAGGCGTTGAGCACCAGGAACATCCGGTCGCCGAGATTGGTGAACATGAAGTCGTCGAGGATGCCGCCCGCCTCGGTCATCAGCACGCCATAGCGCTGCCGCCCGGGCTTCAGCCCCTGCACATCGGCGGGCGTCAGCGCCTCCAGCGCCGCCGCCGCGCCCTCGCCGCGCAGTTCCGCCTGGCCCATATGGGACACGTCGAACAGCGCCGCGCCTTCGCGGCAGGCCTTGTGCTCGGCGATGATGCCGGCGGGGTACTGCACCGGCATCATGTAGCCGGCGAAGGGCACCATGCGCGCGCCCTGGGCGCGGTGCCAGTCGGCCAAGGGGGTCTCGCGCGGGGTCTCAAGCATCGTCTCGGCGGCGTCAGCCACGCATCCTCCTTCACCGCTCAGGGCGGCGGAACGGAACGTGGCCCCCCTCTGTCCATGGACCTGAGAGATTCGGCCGGGCATGGCACCCGCGCCTTACTCCGTCGGTGCCGGAACGCCCGTTTCGGGGCAGGCCGGGCTTTCCAGAGGCCCCTTCCCCGCGCGGTCCATCGGGCCTGAGCGTTTCCGGGGGCCGGTTGCGCCTTCGGCGGAGGCCGGCCGGTTCGGCACCGGACGGCCTCGCTCTCCCGCGCGGGATCAGCGGGTACGGGCCGTTATGGCATTGCGGCATGGGCGCTGGCAACGGCGGCGAGTGGGTGGAAGGCGCTGGCCACCTCCCCGCTGCGCACGGCGGCGGGGCAGAGCATGGTCTCCGTGCGTGCCTATGAACGGCAGCGCAACGGCAGGCCGGAGCATGTCTCCGCCTATACCCGCAGCGGGCGAGCCGGACAGGGAAACACCGCTGCCACGAGCGCGCGTCGCGCCCCGGGGGCCACGGAGACACCCGAAACAGGCAGCCTTCCGAAAGATCCCGGACCACCCCGGCAGAAGAAGCCCGGGTTGAGCGGCAAGGAGGCAGATAGCGATGTTCCAAGCTCGGCAAGGGGTATCCCACGTGGGCAAAACCAGACAGCCGAGGAATACGCCACGAAGTGAATGAACGACCAGTATGGCAAAGGCAATTGGGAATGCACGGGAAAAGGGAGGCCAACCAGTAGCGAATATAGCAGAATAAAAAAATATGGCGAGCGTGCATTCATTGAATGGATGCTTGGGATTGATACCGGAGGAAATATCATATGACCGAAAAAAGCCAAAACTTCTGGATCGTCGAGCATCACGAAATGGATGCGGACGGTGATGAAACGGAAACGGACGAGATCGAAATGTCGATGAAGCTCATAGGCATCTATTCGTCCGAAGAGAAAGCGAGACAGGCGATCGGACGCATGCGTCAGCTCCCCGGCTTTCGCGACTGGCCCGGTGGCTTCCGCATTACCGAAGTGGTGGTGGACCAGGAACTCTGGCCGGAGGGTTTCAACGAGGCGGATACGGGAGAGCGGCCCAGGCCATAGCGCAGATGTTCCGCGCAAGGCCGCGATGGCCTCGCGCGGAACCGTCATCATAGGGGGCAGCCTGCGTCCCCCTGGGTCATGCCCCGCGAGACGACCGCTCCTGACAGATCCCGCAACCGGAGCGCGGAGCCTGTGCCGCCCGGGTCACCAAAGGCTGGCAGGCGCTGATCGCCCCCCGCCGCGGATAGGCGAGGCCACCGGAACACAGGCTCGCGCCCATGCACCGGTGCCCCATTGGCGCCCCCGCGTTGGCGCCCCGTCCCTCGCGCTGCCTCGTCAGGCCTGCCCCTGCCCTTCCGCCGGCTTAGGGGCGCTTCCGCTCCTCACCTTCTCCTCGATACGGGCGCCGATCTCCGGGTCGATGCTCTTCCAGTAGGCGAAGGCGCGGCCCAGCACCGGCTCGCGCACGCCGCCCAGCAGGCTGCCCGCCACCGTCTCCACCAACGCCGCGCGCTCGGCATCGCCCAGGACCTCACGGACAAGGATGCCCGGCTGGGTGAAGTCGTCATCCTCCGGATGCGGCGTATAGGCGCTGCGCACCATGGCGCCGTCGGCCTCCCAGCCATTGTCGACCGCGCCCTCCTGGTCCGACCAGGGGCGGCCGCCGCTGTTCGGGACATAGACCGGGGCCGCGCCGGTGTGGTGATAGGTCATCGGCCCGTCCATCATGTAGGTGTTGACCGGCACCTTGGCCTGGTTGACCGGAAGCTGGTGGAAGTTCGCGCCGATCCGGTTGCGCTGCGCGTCGTTATAGGCGAAGGCCCGGCCCAGCAGCATCTTGTCCGGCGACAGGCCGATGCCCGGCACGGTGTTGCCGGGCGAGAAGGCCGCCTGCTCGATCTGCGCGAAGAAATTCTCCGGATTCCGGTTCAGCGTCATCGTGCCGACCCGGATCAGCGGATAGTCCTTGTGCGACCAGGTCTTGGTCAGGTCGAACGGATTGATCCGATAGGTCCGGGCCTCGGCATAGGGCATGACCTGGACGAAGAGATCCCAGGCGGGGAAGTCGCCCCGGGCAATGGCCTCGAACAGGTCGCGGCGATGGTAGTCGGCATCGCTCCCCGCCATCGCGGCCGCTTCCGCATTGCTGAAGAACTGCATGCCCTGGCGGGTGTGGAAGTGGTACTTGACCCAGAACTTCTCGCCTTGCGCATTCACCCACATATAGGTGTGGGAGCCATAGCCGTTCATGTTGCGCCACGTCTTCGGCAGGCCCCGCACCCCCATCAGATAGGTGACCTGGTGCGCGCTTTCCGGATTCAGCGTCCAGAAGTCCCACTGCATGTGGTTGTCGCGCAGGCCGCTGTCGGGCAGCCGCTTCTGGCTGCGGATGAAGTGCGGGAACTTCATCGGATCGCGCACGAAGAAGACCGGCGTGTTGTTGCCGACGAGGTCGTAATTGCCTTCGCTGGTATAGAACTTCAGCGAGAAGCCGCGCACGTCGCGCCAGGTGTCGGGGCTGCCCTGCTCGCCCGCCACGGTCGAGAAGCGCGCCAGCATCTCGGTCTTCGCCCCCTTCTGGAACAGGGCGGCCTTGGTGTAGCGCGACACGTCCTCGGAGGTCTCGAAGACACCGAAGGCGCCCGAGCCCTTGGCATGGGGCTGGCGCTCGATCACCTTCTCCCGGTTGAAATGCGCCATCTGCTCCAGGAAATGCACGTCGTGCAGGACGACGGGGCCATCGGCGCCGATGGAAAGCGAATTGCGGTCACTGACCGCAGGGGCACCGGTCGTGGTGGTCGAAGGCGCCTTGGTGTCGAAGATCTCGTCGGACATATCGTTCTTCCTTTCTTGACCGCTCGCTCAGCCGGAAGATCCCATCGCACCGGGAGCCATGCCCGCCCCGGAAGGCCGGACGGATCCCCGGCATCGGATCAACCGCGTTCCACCCCAAGCAAGACGTGTTCGTTCATAGTGGCCCGCCTGCCCCCGGAGGACGGTTCAATCCTGCGGGAGCCCCCCGCCGGCCCCGGGGGATGGGGCGGATAGCCGGAAGCATCGGCCGGGCCCCGTGATTCTGTCCAGCCATAGATCGCAACGCTGCGTGAAGAGGCACGGAGCCCCCGTCCCGGCGCGGGCCGGCATCAGCCGGGCGCGGCAATCCGGCGTGCCGCGGCGTCTTCCAGAAGCGCCGCCAAGGCGGCATCGCCGCTGCCCTGGGCCAGGGTCAGGGCGGAATTCCCCTCCGGGTCCTGGCGCAGCGGATCGGCCCCGGCGGCGAGCAGGATCTCCGCGATCTCCCGCTGGCCGAACATGGCCGCGAACATCAGCGGCGTGCGGCCCGCTGCGTTCGGCGCATCGGGATCGGCCCCGGCGGCCAGGAGGATACGGGCGATCTCCGCCTCCCCCTTGAAGGCCACGCCGGCCAGGGCGGTGCTGCCCTTGGCATCCGGCGCATCCACCGCCGCCCCGCGGGCGAGCAGCAGTTCGGTCGCCTCCTTCTGCCCGTTGTAGGAGGCGAGCACGACCGGCGGGAAGCCGCGCGCATCCGGCCGGTTCGGGTTCGTCCCGCTGTCCAGGAAAGCGGCCAGCAGGTCCAGGCGCCCGTCACGGACGGCGCCATAGAACAGGGCCTCCAGCGCCTCGGGGTCGAGGGGCGGCGTGGGGATGGGGCGGTCGCTCATGCCCGCCCATCCTCCGGCGGAAGGCGCCCCCTCCGCAAGCACTCCCCCAATCCGCCCGCCCCTGGCCCCGGCCTCAGCGGCGCGGGCCGCGCTGGCGGTTCAGCGCCAGTTCCTCGGGCGAGAGCTGGAAGCCCAGCACCACCTGGCGCTGCGCCGCCTCCCCCGGGGTCGCGGCGGGAATGCGGATGGATATCTCCTCGCCACTGGTCTGCACCCGGTTCACATTGGCCGGGAATTCCACCGCCGCGGTGTAGTTGGCCTTGGCCAGGATGCGCGATTCATCCGCCGTGGTGACCGCCACGAAATAAGGCAGCGCCGCCGTCCGGGTCGTGGCGGCGGGCCCGCGCTCGGCCGACAGGCCCAGGCGAAGCGTCACGTCCAGGCCCTTATGGCCCGGGGCATAGTCGCACTTGGCCTGATAGCCGGTCAGCCGCGCATCCAGCACCATGGAGGGGATATCCCGCCCCGGACCGCTGAAGCGGGTGAGGTCCGCCGCATCGCCCAGCAGCGAAACCGCCGGGCAGGGCGCCGTGGCATTGGCCAAGGGATTCTTGGAATTCGTGCTGTCGCAGCCCGCGAGGCTCGCCATCGCCGCCAGCAGCAGCACCGGAACAGCCCGTACCGGAACAGCCCGTACTGGGGCGAACAGCCCGGAATGGGCCTTGCCGGAAGGGCCCGGCCGGTCCATTCCCATCCGCCGCAGTTGAAAAGCCATGCTATACTCCCCCTGTCCCAGGCGCCCGGGGATCGCTAGGTTGCGCCTGCCCCCGGCCGGGTGACCATCTCCCGGTGCCTGCCGCCACGAACTGGCACGAGAGACGCCCGACGCCAACATGCCCCACGACATGCCCGCCCACGACCCCCTCTCCCCGCCGGTCACCGACCGCCCCGCCACCGCCGCCGCCAAGCCGCCGCTGACCGTCCTCCTTGCCGGGCCACGTGGCTTCTGCGCCGGGGTGGACCGGGCCATCAAGATCGTGGAGGAGGCGCTGAACCGCCGGGGCGCCCCCGTCTATGTGCGCCATGAGATCGTGCACAACCGCTTCGTGGTGGAGCGGCTGGAGGCGCTGGGTGCCGTCTTCGTCGAGGAACTTTCCGAGATCCCCGATGACGGCCAGCCGGTGGTCTTCTCCGCCCATGGCGTGCCGAAATCCGTGCCCGCCGAGGCGCAGCGGCGCGAGATGTTCTACCTGGACGCCACCTGCCCGCTGGTGAGCAAGGTCCACCGCGAGGTGGAACGCCATTCCGCCACCGGGCGGCATATCCTGCTGATCGGCCATGCCGGGCACCCGGAGGTGGTCGGTACCATGGGCCAGCTCCCCGCGGGCTCGGTGACGCTGGTGGAGGACGCCGCCCAGGCCCGCACCGTGCAGCCGCCCGCCGGCGTGCCGCTCGCCTTCACCACCCAGACCACCCTTTCGGTGGACGACACGGTGGAGATCGTGGCGATCCTGCAGGACCGCTTCCCGGACATCTCCAGCCCGACCAAGGAAGACATCTGCTACGCCACCACCAACCGGCAGGCGGCGGTGAAGGCCATTGCCCCGCGCGCCGAGCTGATGATCGTGGTGGGGGCGCCGAACTCCTCCAACTCCGTCCGGCTGCGGGAGGTGGCGGAGCGCGCCGGCTGCGCCCGCGCCATCATGGTGCAGCGGGGCCGCGACCTCGACCCGGCCCTGGCCGACGGCGTCACCTCGGTCGGCGTGACCGCGGGCGCCTCGGCGCCGGAGGTGCTGGTGGACGAGGTGCTCGACCGGCTGCGCACGCGCTTCGACCTGAAGATCGAGGAAGTCGTGGTGGCGCGCGAGAACATCACCTTCAAACTTCCGGCCGCGCTGAAGGACTGATGGCCGTCTACACCGAAGTCACGGAGGCGGCGCTGGCCGCCTTCCTCGCCGATTACGCGATCGGCGAACCCCTTTCCCTGCGCGGCATCGCGGAGGGCGTGGAGAACAGCAACTTCCTGCTCGACACCACCCATGGCCGTTATGTCCTCACGCTCTACGAGAAGCGCGTGGACCCGGCGGAACTGCCCTGGTTCCTCGGGCTGATGCGCCACCTCGCCGAACAGGGCGTCGCCTGCCCGCAGCCCGTGCCCGGGCGCGACGGGGAGGCGCTGCGCGAGCTCGCGGGCCGTCCGGCGGCGATCTGCACCTTCCTGGAGGGCGCCTGGCCGCGCCATGTCACCCCCGCCCATTGCGCCGAGCTCGGCCGTGCCATGGCGGGCCTGCACGCGGCGGGCCGTTCCTATGCGGCGGAACGGCCGAACGCCCTGGGCCCCGCCGCCTGGGCGCCGCTGCTGGACCGTTGCCGCGATGGCGGCGACGCGGTGCAGCCCGGCCTCTGCGACGAGCTGGCGGAGCATCTGGGCCTCATCCTGCATGACTGGCCGAACCTGGCCGAGCGCGATGCCCTGCCGCGCGGACAGATCCATGCGGACCTCTTCCCGGACAACGCCTTCTTCCAGGGCGAGCACCTGACCGGGCTGATCGACTTCTACTTCGCCTGCACCGACCTGCTCGCCTATGATCTGGCGATCAGCCTGAACGCCTGGTGCTTCGACGCGGATCTCCGCTTCGTGCCGGAACGCGCGGCGGCGATGCTGACCGCCTACGAGACGCTCCGCCCCCTTACCCCGGCGGAGCGCGCCGCGCTGCCCGTGCTCTGCGCCGGGGGGGCGATGCGCTTCCTGCTGACACGGCTCTACGACTGGACCCACACGCCGCCCGGCGCGCTGGTGACGCGCAAGGACCCGCTCGAATACCTCGCGCGGCTGCGGCACTTCATAGGGCAAAAGGCCCTGCCGGGGGTCTTCGCCCATGCCGGCTGACAGCGCGGCGATGGAAGAGGTCCAGGAGGCTTCCCAGGGGGTTTCCCAGGAGGCCGAGGTCGAGATCTGGACCGATGGCGGCTGCAAGCCCAATCCCGGCCCGGGCGGCTGGGCGGCGATCCTGCGCTACAATGGCCATGAGCGGGAGCTGAGCGGCGGCGATCCGGCCACCACCAACAACCGCATGGAGCTGACCGCGGCGGCACAGGCGCTGGAGGCGCTCCGGCGCCCCTGCAAGGTCGTGCTGCACACGGACAGCGAATACGTGCGCAACGGCATCTCCCGCTGGGTGCATGGCTGGGTGCGCAACGGCTGGAAGAACGCGGCAAAGGAGCCGGTGGCGAATTACGAGCTCTGGCAGCGCCTCCTCGCCGCCGCCAAGCCGCACGCCATCGAGTGGCGCTGGGTGCGCGGCCATTCCGGCGACCCGATGAACGAACGCGCCGACGTTCTGGCCACCGAGGCGCGGAAGGCCATCTCCGGCAAGGGCTGACGCCCTCGCCGGAAAGGCCGCTTCCGCCTCAGCCGTAGCCCTTCTCCTCCCCCCGGCGGCGCTCCGCCTCGGCCTCCGAGGCCGATTTTTCAGTGACCGAGGCGCCAGCGGCCGCATCCGTGGCAGCGGCGGCCGCCCCGTCCTGCCCTTCCCCGGCCGGGTGGAAGTCGAATTCCCCCCGCCCGCTCTGCCATTGCTGCACCGTCAGCACCCGGGCGCCGCCCTCGCTGCCATGTGGGCCATGCACCACCCCGGCCGCGAAGGTCAGGAAGCCGCCAGGACCGAAGCTCTCGCCCGCCTCGGTCAGATCGCCTTCCAGCACATAATGCATCTCGGACCCGGCCGCGTGGAAATGCGCCGGGATGCTGCCGCCGGGCGGCAGGTGGACGATGGTGGTGACGACGCCCTTCTCCTGATCCTCGTTCAGGATCTGCACGCGGAACTCGCCCTCTGCGCCGGGGATCTCGAAGACGACCGGCTCGGCGGCCTCGGCCGCGAGCTTCAGGGGGATCTGTGTCATGCGGCTTCCTCCGTGGGTCGTCGGAAGCTGGCCACGGATCGCCATCGCGCCAGACCGGACGCACCTTCACGGTTGCAGGAGAAGGAGGGCCATTCAGCCCCCCGCCAGATGCTCCCGCAGGCGCGGCATCAGCTCCACGAGGTTGCAGGGCTTGTGCCGGGCATCGAGCTGGAAACGCAGGATGTCGTCCCAGCCATCCTTCACCGCTCCGGTGCTGCCCGGCAGGGCGAAGAGATAGGTGCCACCCGCCACGCCGCCGATGGCGCGGGACTGGATCGTGGAGGTGCCGATCTTGGCATAGCTCAGCATCCGGAACAGCTCGCCGAAGCCGGCGATCTCCTTCTCCAGCACGCGGGCGAGGGCCTCCGGCGTCACGTCGCGGCCGGTGATGCCCGTGCCGCCCGTGCTGATCACCACATCCACCTGCGGATCGGCGATCCAGCGGCGGAGCTGCGCCTCGATGGCATCGGCCTCGTCGCGCAGGATCTCGCGCGCCGCCAGCCGGTGCCCCGCCGCCTCGATCCGCGCCGCCAGCGTGTCGCCGGACCGGTCGCTGGCGAGGTCGCGTGTGTCGCTCACCGTCAGCACCGCGATGTTCACGGGCAGGAAGGTCAGGCTCTCGTCGATCGGCATGGCGGCCTCCTCGTCACGTCACTCTCCGGCCCCCTGCTTACAGGCTTCCGGAGATCCTTCCCATGCACGCCGCCCGAAGCGCCACCACAGCACCAGCGAGGCCAGGAAGGCGGCGAAGGCGAGAAGGGCACCGAGGCCCATGGCCCAGCCCGCGCCCAGCCCCTCGATGACCGGCACATAGGCCAGCGGCGCGACAGCGGACAGCAGCAGTCCCGGGGTGATCAGCGCCCCGGCGATCCGCCCATAGGCGCGGTGGTCGAAGAGCGCCAGCGGCAAGGCGCCGCGCGTGATGGTGGTCAGCCCGTTCGCCGCCCCGTAGAGGAGCGAGAAGAGCACCGCCACCGTGACCGAGGTGCCGCTCCACAGGGCCAGCACGAAGCCGAGGGCGAGCCCGCCCGTGGCGAACAGGTTGAGGCCCAGCGCGCCCATGCGGCTGCCCGACAGGATCTCCGCCAGCCGTGCGGCGGACTGGCCGATGCCGCGCAGCGTGGCCACCCAGACCGCGGCCGCCACCCCCAGGCCCAGCCCGGAGAGCAGCGTGATCATATGCGCCGACATGGCCGCGTTCAGCACGCCGAGGAGCAGGGTGATCGCGGCATAGAGCGCCCCGGCGAGGCGGCGCTCGCCCCCGTCCCGCGCCAGGGCCGGGGCCACGGGGGCGCCCGGCTTCCCCTGGAAGGCACCGGCGCGGCCGCTGGGGATCAGCAGGTGCAGCGGCAGGGTCAGCAGCGCCGCTCCGGCATAGGCGAGGCAGGCGCCGCGCCAGCCGAGGTGCTCCGCCAGCAGGTGGCCCAGCGGCCAGAAGACCGTGGAGGCCAGGCCGCCCAGCAGGGTGATCTGCGACATCGCCCGCCGTGCCCCCGGCCCGCCGATCCGCGCCAGGGCGGCGAAGGCCGCATCGTAGAGGGTCAGGCGCATGGCCAGCCCCAGCAGGGCCCAGGCGGCGTAATAGCCCACCACCTCCCGCGCCAGGGCCAGGCCGAGGCAGCCCAGGGCCAGGAGCACGGAGCCGAGCCCCATCACCCGGCGTCCGCCCTGCCGGTCCATCATCCGCCCGGCCAGGGGGGAGACACCCCCCATCACCAGCAGCGACAGGGCGAAGCCGCCCTGCACCCGCGCCATGCCCCAGCCGAGATCGGCGGCGATGCGCTCCCCCAGCACGCCGATCAGGTAGTAGCTGACGCCCCAGGCGATGAGCTGCGACAGGCCGAGTGCCCAGACGGTGCGCCGGGGAACGGCGGGAACCGTGGTCACGGGCGCGGCGGCGGGGCATCGGGCAGGCGCGTGCCGCCCGGCCCCAGCGCGCGCTGCCGCCGGGCGGCCATCTCCTCCAGCCCCGGTGGCACTTCCTCGAAGGAGGCGCGGCCATGCAGCATATGCCGTGCAGAGATCGCCTGGATCGCGGCGAGATCGCCATCCTGCGCGGGCCGGATGAGGAAAGGGAAAGGCGTCATGCGATGATGGTCCGAAGGAATGTGGCCGGACTCTTTCACCCTCCGGCGCCATGAGAGAAGCTTTGCCTGCTCATGCAAAGCATCAGGAAAACTTTGGAATGCGTGACCTCGGCCTCGATCAGCTTCGCAGCTTCACCGATGTGGTGGAGTTGGGCAGCTTCTCGGCCGCGGCGGAGCGGCGCGGCCTTACCCAGCCGGCGATCAGCCTGCAGATCCGGCAACTCGAACGACGCCTCGGGGTGCGGCTGATCGAACGCGTGGGCCGGCGCGCCGGGCCGACCGCCGCCGGGCTGGTGCTGCTCGCCCATGCCCGCCGCATCGGACAGGCGGTGAGCGAGGCGCTGGAGGAACTGGCGCCGCATGCCGAGGGCGTGGCCGGGCGCGTCCGCATCGGCACCGGCGCCACCGCCTGCATCTACCTGCTGCCGGATGTGCTGCGGGGGCTGCGGCAGCGCTTCCCGGCGCTGGAGATCACCGTCCGCACGGGCAACACGGCCGAGGTGCTGAAGGCGATCGAGGAGAACGCGCTGGATCTCGGCCTCGTCACCCTGCCCGCCCCCGGCCGCGCCTTCGCCGTCACCCCGGCCCTGGCGGATGAATTCCTGCTCTTCTCGCCCGCCAGCCTGCCACCGCCGCCCGCCCCGCTGACACCGGAAGCCGTCGCCGCTTTGCCGCTGGTGCTCTACGAGCCCGGCGGCCACACGCGGCGGGTGGTGGACGAATGGTTCGCCGCCGCCGGGCTTCACCCCGTGCCCAGCATGTCCCTGGGCAGTGTCGAGGCGATCAAGGAACTGGTCGGCGCCGGGCTGGGCCATGCCATCCTGCCCGGCATGGCCTGGCGCGGCAGCGATGACCCGCGCCTCTCGGCCCGCCCCCTGGTGCCGCGCCTGGAACGCCAGCTCGCCCTGGTGCTGCGCCGGGACAAGCCGCGCCATCCGGGGCTGCGGGAAATGCTGCGGGCGCTGGAGGCCTGTTTCGCCGGCCGGAAGGCGCGTCCGGATGGTTGATAGCGCCACGCCCTTGGCTCCGGCCCCGAGGGCAAGGCGCCGCCTTTCCCCCGGCCCCTTATCTGCCAGGACGCCCAAGGGTCCCATGGGGCGCCCTGGCCCCCATTCGTTGGCGCCTGCTGCGGCCGGATCGCGCCGGAGAGCATGGCTCTCCGGCGACTGCGGATGCCACCAGCGCGGACAAGGTGTTGTTTTTCTTTTCGGGAACCCCGCTGATCCACCCGCGCCAAGGGGATCAGCCTACAGACCAATGGCAGCCACCAGCGTCCACGAAAGCCCGGGGTCCGGGGGCCGGCTTCGGTCCCCCATCCTGGTCATGGGCGGAGAGGGTGTGGGAGAGGCGCCGCCTCTCCCACGGAGGGTGGCCACGAAGCGTAACGCCTCCGGCCAGCGGTCTTCAGCGTGTCGAGACCTTCCGCAGGGCGGCACCCCCGGACGGCGTGGCGCCTGCACCAGGGAAGCGCGGGAAGGCGCCTGCCGCCAGGGCGTCGAGGCTGTCCGCCGGCAGGCCGAGGCGGCTGGCATAGATCCAGGAATAGGCCAGCACGCGCTGCACATAGAGCCGCGTCTCGGGGATCGGGATGGCCTCGATGAAGAGGAAGGGGTCGTCCCGGTACTGGGTGTTGGGCTGCCAGCTCTGCAACCGCCCCGGCCCTGCATTATAGGCCGCCAGCACCCGGATCAGCCCGCCCTGCGTCGCCTCGTGCGAGGCCAGGTGCAGCAGGTAGCGCTGGCCGAGTTCGAGCCCGAAGGACGGGTCGTGCAGCCGCTGCGCCCCGGCGGCGGTGCCGAGCGAGGAATCGCCGGTGATGAAGGAGGCTGTGGCCGGCATCACCTGCATCAGCCCGCGCGCCCCGACCGGGGACACGGCACCGGCATCGAAGTTCGATTCCTGCCGCGCCATGGCATAGACCAGCGCCGGATCGACCCGGAACCCGCCAAGCGGCTTCAGGTTCGGCACCGGGAAGCGGGCGAGGTCGCGCGGCCGCCCATCCACCGTCTGCGCCAGCCCGGCGAGCTGGGCGGCGAATTCCGTCATCCCCGCCTGCGTCGCCATGGCGAGCGAGGCACGCGCCAGGGTCGGGTTGCCCTGCACCGCCGGCCAGAGACGGCGCAGCTCCTGCTCCGCCCGGCCCTTCTGCCCGATCTGCAACAGCGCGAGCGCGCGCCAGCCACCGGCGGTCTCGGCCAGGGCGGCGGCCTCGGCCTCGCCGTTCACATCCTTCTCCCAGGCGAAGTCGGTCTTCAGCCCGAGGGCACGCCGGGCCACGAGGCCGTAGAAGGTGCGCGGCTCCTGCGCCGCCTGGAGCATCCAGGAGACATAGAGCTGCGGCTGCCGCGCCCGGACGGCGGCCCGTGCCGTCCAGAAGGCGGCGGCGGAGCGCAGCACGGCGGGCGCGTCGTCGGCCCGCGCCGCGGCCTCGAAATAGGGCAGCGCCACGTCGAGACATTGCGCCCCCAGGCGGCCAGCCCGGCCACGAAGGCGGCCTGGGCATGGCTGGGGCTGCCGCGCACCGCCTGGGCGGCGATGCGGAAGGCTTCCTCGTCCTGCCCCGCCTGGAACAGCGCCAACGCCACATCGGCCTGGAGCAGCGCGGCATAGGCCGGCGTCATGCCGCGGGTGCCGCTGATCAGCCGCAGCGCCCCGTTGGCATCGCCGGCGGCGGCACGGTCGCGCACGCTGCGGTCCAGGGCCGGGTTGCGCACCACGCTCCTGGCGGCGGGCACGCTTTCCTCCGGCACGATATCGGTGGCGGAGGAAAGCGTGGCATCGGGCGGCGGCGGCGGCAGGCTGGCACCGCGCGGGCTGCGCTCCACCAGCAGGGCGTAGATCTCCGGCGCCTCCGGATGGTCCGCATGGGCGGCGAGCCATGCCTGCAGCTCGGCCGGCTCCGGGGCCGGGCCGATCTTGCGCAGCCAGCGATCCGCCAGGACATGGCCGACCAGGCGCCGGTCCTGCAGGAACTCGGTCTCCACCGCCGCGCTGGCGGCATCGCCCCGCGCCTGGAAGTCGAAGATCCGCCGCAGCCGCGTGGCATCGGAGGCGGCCAGCGGCTCCGGCAGCCCGGCGGTGGTATTGGGACGGGCCGCGGGGGCCAGGGCCAGTTCGCGGTTGCCGGGCAGCGGCGAGGAGGCAGCCGTGCGGGCCTTGCGGGAACCGCCGGCTTCCTCCCGTGCCGAGGCGGCATGGGCGGGCTTTGCGGGGAAGGCCATCGGCGTGCCGACGGCCGTGACGAAGAGCAGCAGGCCCAGATGAGCGATGCGCCAGGCGAGGCGTTGGGCGATGCGCCGGGCGGCAGGCCGGGCCTTGTGCGTGGGGCGGTGGCGGGTGCCGCCACGGGGGCGGCGGGGCGGGTCGGAAAGGTCCTTCTGGCCCAGGATCCGTCGGCAATGAACTCCCATGCGGGAGCGGTTAACGGAGGCGTGAGGTCGGTGACAACCCTCTTTCGGCGGGAAACGTCTCAACTATTGAGACGGTTTGGCGGGAATCCTTTCCCTCACAGGGCTTTTCGTCTTCACAAAATCGTTATACGAGCTTCGCCCCGCGATTCGCGAATCGAGTCGTTCCTGCTTCGCCCCACCCCTCAGAACCCCTTCGGGGTCTCGCCATCCAGCGCCCGGCGCAGCATCAGCAGGTCCTGCCAGGCCTCCCGCTTGGCCGAAGGCTGCCGCAACAGATAGGCGGGGTGCAGCGTCGCCAGGGCCGGCACCGTGCCCAGCCCCTCGATCTCCAGCCGGTGCCAGCGGCCGCGCAGGCGGGTGATGCCCTCCCGCGCGCCCAGCAGCGCCTTGGCCGCCGTGCCGCCCAGCAGGACCACATGCCGCGGGCGGGCCAGCGCGATATGGCGACGGGCGAAGGGCAGGAAGAGCGAGACCTCCGCATCCGTGGGCGTGCGGTTCCCCGGCGGCCGCCAGCAGAGGATGTTGGTGAGGTAGAAGTTGCGGCTGCGGTCGAGGCCGATGCTCGCCACCATGCGGTCCAGCAGCCGGCCGGAGACGCCGACGAAAGGCTTGCCCAGCCGGTCCTCGTCGGCACCCGGCGCCTCGCCGATCAGCATCAGCCCGCTTTCCGCCACCCCGTCGGAGAAGACGATATTGGTGGCCGTGTCGCGCAGGCTGGCGTCGAAACGCTCCATCGCCGCCTTCAGCGCCTCCAGGCTCTCCGCCCCGGCCGCCAGGTCGGCGGCGCGCAGCGCGGCCGGGGCCAGCACCTCGGCGGGGCGCGGCGGCGGGCGGCGGGCGGCGGGCGGCGCGGCCTCGCCGGGGAACAGGCCGTCGCCATCCGCCCCCCGGCCCATGGAAGGACCGGCCGGGGCGGAGCCGGGTGCAACCCGGGGAATGGCCGCCTCGGGCCGGGGCACGGTGCGGTCGAGCGGCGCCGCTTCCAGCGCCTCATCCACCCCCCAGGCCAGTTGGAGCGACAGCGCCGCCAGCAACGCCTCGCGCGAGGCATTACCGTCCTGCAAGGCATCCGCGGCGTCATCCATGGGACTGATATCGGCCCGGGACGGGGTTCCGCGCAACCGGGGGCGAGGCTACACCCTTGCCTCCGGGACAAAGAGCGGAGGGCGCGGAACCTTGGCCGAACGCGAGGCGATGGAATTCGACGTGCTGATCGTGGGTGCCGGTCCGGCCGGGCTGGCGGCGGCGATCCGGCTGAAGCAGGTGGCGCCCGACGCGACGGTCTGCGTGGTGGAGAAAGGCTCCGAGGTCGGCGCCCATATCCTGTCCGGCGCGGTGATCGAGCCGCGCGCGCTGGACGAGCTGATCCCCGACTGGCGCGACGACCCGCCGGCGCTGGCGACGCCGGCCGCCGACGACCGCTTCATGCTGCTGACCGCGAAGCGCGCCTTCAAGCTGCCGACCCCGCCGCAGATGAACAACCACGGCAACTACATCGTCAGCCTGGGCAATGTCTGCCGCTGGCTGGGTGCGAAGGCCGAGGCGCTGGGCGTCGAGATCTATCCGGGCTTCGCCGCCTCCGAGACGATCATCGAGGATGGTCAGGTGAAGGGCGTGGTGGCCGGCGTGATGGGCATCACGCGCGACGGCGAGGAAGGCCCGAACTACCAGCCGGGCATGGAGCTGCGCGCCACCTACACGCTGTTCGGGGAGGGCTGCCGTGGCTCGCTGACCCGCAAGCTGGAGGAGGTCTTCGACCTGCGCGCGGAAGCCATGCCGCAGACCTATGCGCTGGGCATCAAGGAACTCTGGGAGATCCCCAGGGAGAAGCACAGGCCGGGGCTGATCTGGCACTCGGTCGGCTGGCCGCTGCCCAAGGACACCTATGGCGGCTCCTGGCTCTATATCCTGGGGGAGAACCTGGTCTCGATCGGCTTCGTGGTCGGGCTGGACTACCCCAATCCCTGGCTGGCGCCCTTCGAGGAGTTCCAGCGCTTCAAGACCCATCCCGAGGTGCGGAAGTTCCTGGAGGGCGGCAAGCGCATCGCCTATGGCGCCCGCGCGCTGAACGAGGGCGGCTGGCAGTCCATCCCCCGGCTCGTCTTCCCCGGCGGCGTGCTGATCGGCGACGGCGCCGGCTTCCTCAACGTGCCCAAGATCAAGGGCACCCACCTCGCCATGAAGAGCGGCATGGTGGCGGCGGAAGCCGTGGCGGAGGCGCTGGCCGGCGACCGCCGCGCCGTGCTCGACGCCTACCCGCGCGGCATCCAGGAGAGCTGGATCAGCGGGGAGCTGAAGGGCGTGCGCAACATCCGCCCGGGCTTCGCCAGGCTCGGCTTCTGGGGCGGCATGGCCCATGCGGCGCTCGACACCTATGTCTTCAAGGGCAAGGCGCCCTGGACGATGAAGCACCACGCGGATCATGAGACGCTGCGCGACGCCAGCAAGTCCGAGCGCATCCGCTATCCGAAGCCGGACGGGGTGCTGAGCTTCGACCGCCTGTCCAGCGTCTTCCTGAGCAACACCAACCACGAGGAGGACCAGCCGGTCCACCTCAGGCTCAAGGACCCGTCGCGCTGGAAGGCGGTGAACTGGGACCGCTTCCGCTCCCCCGAAAGCCGCTACTGCCCCGCCGCCGTCTACGAGGCGGTCGGGCCGGAGGCGGAGCGCGAGCTGAAGGGCGAGCCGGACCCGCAGGCGGTGGAAGGCCCCGGCGGCCAGAATGCCGAGGCCGAGGCAGGCGATGCCGGCGCCCGGCTGGTGATCAACAGCCAGAACTGCGTCCACTGCAAGACCTGCGACATCAAGGACCCCACCCAGAACATCGTCTGGACCACCCCCGAGGGCGGCGGCGGGCCCAACTACATCGGCGGCATGTGACGCGCCCCGGCGGCCCCTTCCGGAAGGGGCCGCCCCGCCGTCAGCCGGGCAGTGGCAGCGGCAGCCGCTTGAACCGCTTCCAGTCCCCCGGCAGTTGCGCGATGGCGGCATCGCGCCGCGCCTCCGCCCATTGCGTCAGCGCGGCCAGGGCCGGGGCGACCTCGCTGCCCCCCTTCCCGGCCAGCCGCTCGCCCATGGCGATGGCCGTCACGGCATCATTCAGCCCGCCGAGATGCTCCTGGAGGTCCTTGCAGCCGTTCAGGTACTTCCGCAGCGGCTTCTCGGGGCAGAGGCCGCCCAGGAACTCCAGCCCGTAGCGCAGCCGCTTCAGTGCCTTGCGCAGCGCGTGCAGTTCCTCCTCCGAACGCCCGGCGATGCGCTTGCCGCGGCGGCGCACCTTGCGGTTCAGCCGGGCGAGGAGATCCGCCCCATGCTCGGAGACCGGCTGCGCCATCACCTCGCCCCCCAGCAGGGCCGGCTCCTCCGCCCAGCCCACCAGGCCGAGCACCAGCGCGCCGAGCGCCGGCCCCTGCAACTCGGCGATCATGCGGGCATGCGCCTCGGCACGGCATTCCTCGGCCAGCGGACGCAGGAGGGTGATCCAGTCCGTGCCGGCCTCGTCCTTCACAGCCTCGGCCAGGGTCTCCTCGCAGAAGACATCCCAGTCGCGGGCATGGCCCAGCACCTGCCCCAGCCGCTTCAGCTCCGCCTCGAAACGCGCCGTGGCATGGGGCTCCAGCAGCGGCTCGAAAAGCCGCAGGGCGGCCCGCGTGCGGCGCAGGGCGACGCGCATCTGGTGCACGCCCTCCATCACCCCGGCGCGGGCGACGGGCTCGTTGCCCATCAGGTGCCGCAGGGTGGAGGCCAGGATGTCGCGCATGGCCTCGGCCGTGGTCATCTCCGGCGACAGGCGCACGTCATCCGCCTTGCGGGCCACCCGCCGGGCTCCCGTGCTCAGCAGCCAGCCGCGCTCGGCCTTGCTTTCCACCGAGAGGCGCGCGCCCGGGATGGCCAGCTGGATCTCGGCGGCGAGGCGGCAGAGCGCGGCGGGGGTCCCGGCCTTCAGCTCCAGCTCCAGCTCCCGGATCGCCTCGGTCGCCTCGCCGGCGCGGATCTCGCCGATATCGAGCGCCACCTCGATCCGCGCCCCTTCCGGCATGGCCACCTCGCCGCGCGTCCGGCGCACCTCCGTCGTGAAGACGGGCTCCAGCACGGCCCCCGCCGGCAGGAGCCCGGCGGCTGGCGTTCCGGCGAGCGGCGCCATCTCGGGCCGGTCGCCGGCGATCCCGGCCTCCCACTCGCCGCGCCCGAAGGCGGTGCCGTCGCTCCCGGTCTTCAGGGTCTGGATGCGCTGCCGGCCGATGCGGCGGACGCGCAGGGCCATGCCGGCACCGAACAGGTCGCGGCCGGACGTGTCGAAATAGGTGGTGACCT
Organism: Roseomonas gilardii subsp. gilardii; assembly: GCF_023078375.1. Taxonomy (NCBI): domain Bacteria; kingdom Pseudomonadati; phylum Pseudomonadota; class Alphaproteobacteria; order Acetobacterales; family Roseomonadaceae; genus Roseomonas; species Roseomonas gilardii. The sequence goes on from NZ_CP095554.1 coordinate 4,174,545, forward strand.
GGGCCTGGGTCCTGGTGGCGATCCCATCGAAGACGGGAAGTCCGGGAAGCCGGTCCTCATGGGTGTCAGGCAGGAGAAACTTGATCTCCAACTCGCGAGCCGTGTCGTTGGTCTCTTGGGTCATCGCGGCGGAGAATGTCATGCGGGGTCAGGGCCGCCGATACTGACACAAAAATTTCAAGCCCGCGTCACAAAACCTCAACACCTTCATTTCGATCTCCCGCCCCGGCTTGCCAGGAATGGCGCCGGGGAAGCGGGAGGGCCGGGAAACCATCCCGCCCCTCCCCGCCCTCCTCAGGCGGCCACCGCCTCGGCGGGGCTGTTGCGCTTCAGCACCGCGACGGCGAGGCCGGTGATCACCGTGCCCACCACGATGGCCACGAGATAGCCCAGCGGATTGCCCACCGCACCCGGGATGCCCACCACGAAGATGCCGCCATGCGGCGCCCGCAGCGTGCAGCCGAACAGCATGGACAGCGCCCCCGTCACCGCCGATCCCGCGATCAGCGCCGGGATGACGCGCAGCGGGTCCTTGGCCGCGAAGGGAATCGCGCCCTCGCTGATGAAGGCGAGGCCGAGCACGAAGGCCGCCTTGCCGGCATCCCGCTCCTCCTGCGCGAAGCGGTTGCGGGCAATGAAGGTGGCCAGCGCGATGCCCAGCGGCGGGGTCATGCCGGCGGCCATGATCGCCGCCATCGGGGCGAAGGTGTCGCTGCCCAGCAGTCCGACGCCGAAGGCATAGGCCGCCTTGTTCACCGGCCCGCCCATGTCCACCGCCATCATGGCGCCGAGGATCAGCCCCAGCACCACGGCATTGGTGGTGCCCATGGAGCGCAGCGTCTCGGTCAGCCAGGCGAGCAGTGCCGCGATCGGCGTGCCGACCACATAGATCATCAGCATGCCAACGACGATCGAGCCGATCAGCGGGATCACCAGCACCGGTTTCAGCCCTTCCAGGCTTTCCGGAAAGGGCAGCCTGTCGCGCAGCCATTTCGCGACATAGCCGGCCAGGAACCCCGCCACGATGCCGCCGAGGAAGCCAGCGCCGACGAGGTTCGCCAGCATGCCGCCGATGAAGCCTGGCGCCAGGCCGGGCCGGTCGGCGATGGAGAAGGCGATGAAGGCCGCCAGCACCGGCACCATCAGCGCCAGGGCCGACTTCGCGCCGATGTTGAAGAAGGCCTCGGCCAGCGAGCCCGGCTCCTTGAACGCCTCGATGCCGAAGGCGAAGGAGATGGCGATGCAGAGGCCGCCCGCCGTGACCAGCGGGATCATGTAGGACACGCCGGTCATCAGGTGCTTGTAGACGCCGCGCCCGGTGCCCTTGCCCGAGGGCCTGGCCGGGCTGGGCGCCGCACCCGCCGCAGCACCCCCTTGCGGCTCGGCCACCAGGGCACGCCGGATCAGGTCCTGCCCGCCGCGCAGCGCCTCGTTGGTGCCGGTGATGACGATGCGCTTGCCATTGAAGCGGGCGGTGTCCACCCCCGTATCGGCGGCGATCACCACCGCATCGGCGGCGGCGATCTCCTCCGGCGTCAACTGGTTCTTGGCGCCGACCGAGCCCTGGGTCTCGACCCGGATCTCATGGCCCAGGGCCTTCGCCGCCTTCTCCAGCGCGGCGGCGGCCATGAAGGTATGGGCGATGCCGGTCGGGCAGGCGGTGATGCCCACCAGCTTCCTCGGACCGGAGACCGTGGCCCCCACCGCACCGGCGGAGGCACCGGCCGAGGCCCCGGCGGGCACCGTGGCGACGGGCGCCACGACCGGCGGGCGCGGCAGGCTGGCCAGCGCCGCCGCCGAGCGCAGCGCCGTTTCCGGATGGCGGATCGCCTCCACCACCGTGGTGGCGATCAGCGGCCGGCCGGCATAGCGCGCCGCCTCGGCCGTGGCATCCCCGACCAGGAGGATGGCATCCCCCTCGGCCGGCGGGTTCCCCTCGCCCGTGTCGAGCGACAGCTCGACATGGCTCCTCTCGGCGGCTTCGCGCAGCGCCTCCGCCGCCATGGCGGCATGGGGTGGGCTGGCGGCATGCCGGATCACGGCGGTCAGCCGGGTCATGCGGTTGTCCCCCTCAGGACTGGGTGGCTCGGGACAGGTTCCCGCCGTCCGGTATCGCCCGGCCGGGGGCGCCTGTCCGTTGCGCGTGGATTACAGCTTCTCGATCCGCACGGCCTCGGCAAGCCGTTCGATCGTGGAACGGTCCGGCATCCCGCCCGGGGGCGGGACACGGCGGCGGCGGCGGCGGCGGCGGTGGCGAGGCGCGCCATGGGTTCCGGCTCCAGCCCCTGGGCCAGCGCGGCGGAAAGCCCCGCCACCATGGAATCGCCCGCACCCACCGTGGTGGTCAGCGGCACCTTCGGCGGCACGGCCCAGAGCATCCCTTCCGGCAGGGCGAAGAGCGCCCCCTCCCCGCCGGCGGAGACGACGACGCGGGCGATGCCGCGCCCCCGCATCTCCGCCGCCGCGGCGAGCACCGAGGCGCGGTCGGCCAGCCTGCGGCCGAGCAGCGCGCCCAGCTCGTCCCGGTTGGGCTTGATCAGGTCCACCCCGGCCTCCAGCGCCGGACCCAGGGCCGCCCCGCTGGTGTCCAGCAGCACCAGCCGCCCGGCGGCGTGCTGCGCCCCGGCCAGCACCGCCCAGGCATCGGCGCCGAGTCCGGGCGGCAGGCTGCCGGACAGCACCACGATGGCGGGGGCCAGGGCATCGAGCCGCGCCAGCACGCCGTCCAGCGCATCCGCCGGCGCCTCGGGCCCCGGCGTGTTCACGTCGGTGACGCGCCCGTCGCCGCTTTCCACCAGCTTGACGTTGATGCGCGCCCGCCCGGGCACGCGGTGGAAGGCATCCTCCACCCCCAGCCCGGCGAGGTAGCGGGCATAGGCATCCGCATCGAGGCGCGGCATCAGCCCGGTGGCGGCGCTGCGCTGCCCCAGCACCGCATGCATGGCGGAGACGTTCACGCCCTTGCCGGCCGGGCGCATCTCCGCCCCCCGGGCACGGTTGACCTCGCCCGGCTCCAGCCGGTCGAGCGTCACGGTGAAGTCCATCGCCGGGTTCAGCGTGACCGTGGCGATCAGCTTCCCCGAGAGCGGCTTCGGGGCGGCTTCAGGCGGCATGGGCCATCTCCCGCGCCACGGGCAGGGCCCGGACCTCGGCGGCGGTGGCGCAGTTCAACGCCGTGCGCGCCAGGCGCTCCGCCTCGGTGCGGCTCAGGCCGCGGATCTGCGCCTTCAGCGCCGCGACATTGGGGATGGAGACGGACAGCTCGTCCACCCCGAGGCCCACCAGGATCGGCGCCGCCACCGGGTCCGCCGCCATGTTGCCGCAGACGCCGACCCAGCGGCCCCGCGCATGGGCGGCCTTCACCGTCATGTCGATCAGCCGCAGCACCGCCGGGTCCAGCGCGTCCGACCGCGCGCCCAGCGTCGGGTGCAGCCGGTCCACCGCCAGCGTGTACTGCGTCAGGTCATTGGTGCCGATGGAGAAGAAATCCGCCTCGGCGGCGAGCTGGTCGGCCATCACCGCGGCGGCCGGGACCTCGACCATGATGCCCACCTCGACCGGCGGCGCGATCAGGGCGCGGCGCTCCTCCTCGATGATCGCCTTCGCGGCGCGCAGGTCGGCGAGCCCGTCCACCATCGGCAGCATGATGCGGATGTCGCCATGCTTCGCCGCCCGCAGCGCGGCGCGGATCTGCGGCCGGAACAGCTCCGGGTTGGCGAGGCAGAGGCGCAGCCCCCGCAGGCCGAGGAAGGGATTGGCCTCGGCCGGGTGCCGCACGAAGCGCAGCGGCTTGTCGCCCCCCGCATCCAGCGTGCGCAGCACCACCGGCAGCCCGCCGAAGCCCTCGGCCAGCCTGCGGTAGATCTCGAACTGCTCCTCCTCGGTCGGCGGCTCCGCCCGGTCGTCGAACAGGAACTCCGAACGCACCAGCCCCGTGCCCTCGGCGCCGGCGGCCACGGCCTCCACCGCTTCCTCCGGCTTGCGGCAATTGGCCGCGACCTCCACCCGGTGCCCGTCCCGCGTCACGGCGGGGCGGAAGGCGGCGGCCCTGGCGGCGGCGGCGCGGTCGCGCCCCGTGGCGATGGCCCTCTCCGCCGCGGCGAGCTGCGCCGCGTCCGGATCGGGGCGCAGCAGCCCGCGGTCGCCATCCACGATCACCGGCGTGCCGTCCGGCAGCTCCATCACGGCGGGGCCCGCGGCGACGATGGCGGGGATGCCCAGGGCACGCGCCAGGATGGCGGTATGCGCCGTGGGCCCGCCGGCCGCCGTCACCAGCCCCACCACCCGCATCGGGTCGAGCCCGGCGGTCTCGGAGGGCGTCAGGTCCTCCGCCACCACCACCGCGCGTTCGGGCAGCGGCGGGGAGATGTCAGGATCGCCGCTGGTGCCGGTCAGGCGGCGCAGCACGCGGCGGGAGACGTCCTTCAGGTCGTTGGCGCGCTCGGCCAGCAGCGGGTCGCCCAGCGCCACCAGCGCCTCGGCGCGCGAGGCGGTCGCGCCATCCCAGGCGGCGGGGGCGGAGGCGCCCCTCGCGATGCGCATCCGCGCCTCGGCGAGCAGCTCCGGATCGTCCAGGAACTCCTCATGCGCGCCGAAGATCGCGGCATGCTTGGCGCCGACGCGCGTGGTCATGTCCGCCGCCACCTGGCGCAGCTCGGCCCGCGCCTCGGCCAGCGCGCCGTCCAGCGCCGCGCGCTCGGCGGCCGGGTCGGCGGCGGTCTCGGCATAGCCCGCGCTTTCGGAGCGGTGGCGGAAGATCACGCCGATGGCCACGCCCGGGCTGGCGGGCAGGCCGGCGATGGCGCCCTCCTCCGCCATGGGGGCCACGGCCTCCGGCGCGCGGTCGGCGGGGGCATGGTCGTCCTCGCCCTCCCCCAGCCCGGCGACGAAGCCCGCGCGCACCGCCTCCAGTGCCTCGGCGGCCTGCGGGCCACGGGCGGTGACGGTGAGCAGGGCATTCGCCCCGGCGCCGAGTTGCAGCAGGGAGATCATGCTCTTCGCATCGGCCCGGCGGTCGCCGTGGCGGATCTCGACGGCGGCGTCGTAGCGCTTGGCGATGCCGGCCAGGGCACGGGCCGGGCGGGCATGCAGCCCGGCGGCGCCCGGCGCCTGCACGCTGATGGAGAAGCCCTCGCCCGAGGCTTCCACCGAGCCGGCCGGCGGCATGATGGGGGCGGCCTCCCCACCGGCCGGCGCGGCATCGGGGTCCAGCGTGCGCAGGATCAGGCCGGGATCGCGCGTGGTGGCGAGCCGCTCGGCCAGCATGCTGTCGCCCAGCACCTCGGTCAGCCGGCGCAGCACCTCGATATGCTCGTCGCCCTGGGCGGCGATGGCCACCACCAGCCGGGCCTTGTCCTCCCCCCAGTCCACGCCCCGCGGCACCTGGAGCACGGAGATCGCGGTGCTGTGGATCAGGTGCCGGTCGTTGCGCTGGCCATGCGGGATGGCGATGCCGTCGCCGAGATAGGTCTCGGCCTCCCCCTCCCGGCGGAGCATGCTCTCCACATAGGCGGGCGCGATGGCGCCCGTTTCCACGAGGAGCTGCGCCGCTTCCCGGATGGCCTCATCCTTGGAGCCCGGATCTGCGTCGAGGCGGATACGTTCGGCGGAAAGGATCACGTGTGCTGGCGTCCCCTGGTCGAGCTGCGGCGCCAGGAGCCGGCGGGTCCTCCGGGGGGCCCGGTACCGGGGTCCGCCCATCCGCCGCCAGCCGCCCCCGTGGCCTCGCCCCCTGTCGTAAATGGCGGAATGGCGTCATGCAATTGGGGCAATGCTGTTCCGGCGATCATGGATGGCGCTTAACCCCGGTGGCGGCGCCCCTCCCGGCCGGAGCGGCTATGGACGGCGCCCCGTCACGGCTGCCACCCTGCCCGCACCGGCACGGCTCCCCCGGCCGGTGCGAACCGCAGATGTGAACAGCAGAACGGAGAACCGGATGCACCGCCGCAGGCTCCTGGCAGGCTCCCTGGCGACGGGGCTGGCCCTCCCCCTCGCCGCACCACGCCTGTCGCGTGCCTGGGCCGCCCCGGCGGGCGGCTCCGTGCTGCGCTTCGTGCCGCAATCCGACCTCGCCGTGCTCGATCCCATCTGGAGCACGGCCTATGTCACGCGCAACCACGCGCTGATGGTCTTCGACACGCTCTACGGCATGGACAGCGCCTTCCGCGCCCGGCCGCAGATGGTGGCGGGGCACGAGGTTGCGCCGGACGGGCTGCTCTGGCGCCTGACGCTGCGCGAGGGCCTGCGCTTCCATGACGGGGAGCCGGTGCTGGCGCGGGACTGCGTCGCCTCCATCCGCCGCTGGGGCGCGCGCGACGGATTCGGCCAGACGCTGATGGCGGCGGTGGAGGAGCTTTCCGCCGAAAGCGACCGGGTGATCCGCTTCCGCCTGAAGCGTCCCTTCCCGCTCCTGCCGGATGCTCTGGGCAAGGCGGGGTCCGCGATCTGCGCCATCATGCCGGAGCGCCTGGCGAAGACCGATCCCTTCACCCAGGTGACGGAGATGGTGGGCAGCGGCCCCTTCCGATTCCTGGCCTCGGAGCGTGTGGCGGGCTCGCGCGTCGCCTATGCCCGCAACGAGCAGTACGTGCCGCGCCCGGAAGACGCGGCGGGCGGCCCCGCCGACTTCACCGCCGGGCCGAAGCGGGTGCATTTCGACCGCGTGGAATGGCACGTCCTGCCGGATGCCGCGACCGCCGCCAATGCCATGCGCGCGGGGGAGATGGACTGGTGGGAGAACCCGACCGCCGACCTGCTGCCCATGCTGCGGCAGGACCCGAAGCTCACCGTCGCGCAGCGCGATGTCGCCGGCTATGTCGGCTGCCTGCGCTTCAACCACCTGAACCCGCCCTTCAGCAATCCGGCCATCCGCCACGCCCTGCTCGGCGCCGTGTCGCAGGCCGATTACATGACCGCCGTGGCCGGCACCGACCGGAGCAACTGGAGCGACGGCATCGGCTATTTCCCGCCGGTCTCCCCGCTGGCGAGCGAGGCCGGGATGGCGGCGCTCACCGGGCCGCGCGACCTCGCCGGGGCGCGCGCGGCGCTGGCCGCGGCGGGCTATGACGGCCAGAAGGTGGTGCTGCTCTCGCCCTCGGACTTCCCGACGCTGAAGGCGCTGGCAGACGTCACCGCCGACCTGCTGCGGCGGCTCGGGATGAACCTTGACGAACAGGCGATGGACTGGGGTTCGATGGTGCAACGCCTGCCGAAACGCGATCCGGCCGGGGCAGGCGGCTGGAGCGTCTTCGGCACCTTCTGGTCCGGCCTCGACCAGATCAATCCCGCCGTGCACAGCTATCTGCGCGGCAACGGCGCCGCCACCGGCTGGCCGCGCAGCGAGGCGCTGGAATCCCTGCGCGACGCCTGGCTCGCCGCGCCCGACGCGGCGGCACAGAAGGCCATCGCGGCGCGCATCCAGGAACAGGCCTTCCGCGACGTGCCCTATATCCCGCTCGGCCAGATGCTCGCCTCCACCGTTTTCCGGCGGGAGATCGTGGATATCCCCAAGGGCTTCGTCCTGTTCTGGAGCACGCGACGTGCCTGAAACGCCTCCCCTCAACCTGATCACCGACATCGCCGGCATCACCGTCGGCCATGCCACGGACCTCTCCCTCGGCTCCGGCGTCACCGCCATCCTCTTCGCCGGCGGCGCCACCGCGGCCGTCAGCATGCGCGGCGGCGCCCCGGGCTCGCGCGACACGGAGCTGCTGGCCCTCGACAAGACGGTGGAGAAGGTGGACGGGATCGTGCTGTCCGGCGGCTCCACCTTCGGCCTCGATGCCGGGACCGGGGTGCAGGCGGCGCTGCGCGAGTTGGGGCGCGGGCAGAGCTTCGCCGGCCTCACCATCCCGCTGGCGCCGCAGGCCATCCTCTTCGACCTGCGCAATGGCGGGAACAAGGACTGGGGCCGCTTCCCGCCCTATCGCGAGCTCGGCCACGCCGCCGCGATGGAGGCCGCCGGGCAGGCGTCCGGCCACCGCTTCGCGCTGGGCAGCGTCGGGGCCGGGACCGGCGCCACCACGCCGCTGGTGAAGGGTGGTCTCGGCTCGGCCAGCCTGCGCAGCGAAAGCGGCCATGCCGTCGCGGCCATCGTGGCGGTGAACGCGGTCGGCTCCCCCCTGGTCGGCGAAGGCCCCTGGTTCTGGTCCGCCCCCTTCGAGCGGGACGGGGAATTCGGCGGGCGCGGCCTGCCGGCCCGCTTCGCGCCGGAACACCTGCTGCCGCGCTTCAAGGGCGGCCCCGGCACCGCCACCACGATCGGGCTGATCGCCACCAATGCCGCGCTGACCAAGGCCCAGGCCGCGCGCCTCGCCAGCATGGCGGATGACGGGCTGGCCCGCGCCATCCTGCCGGCCCATGCGCCGCATGACGGCGACACGGTCTTCGCCGCCGCCACGGGGGAGGTGCCGCTCGCGGACCCGCTGCGCGACCTGACCCTGCTCGGCCATGCGGCGACCATCGCCATGGCCCGGGCCGTGGCGCGTGGGGTCTACGAGGCGACGGCCCTGCCCTATCCGGGCGCGCTGCCTTCCTGGCGCGAACGTTTCGGGAGCTGACGCCCCGGGAGGGCGAGCGGCTGCCGCGCCGTCCCCGGCGCGGCCTTCCGATTCAGGGGTCCGTCAGCGGACCTCAGTCATGCGCCGCATCGGCCATGTTCCGGGCCGGGAGCAATGCGGAAAGCCGCGCGGCGCGCTCCTCCAGCCCGCCGATCCGGGCGAGCGTGCCGGCGATCTCCGCCAGCTTCCCGCACTGGACCGGGCAGGCCGCGAAATGCCCTTCGGCGACGGCGGGGATCAGCGCATCGGCCAGGAGCGCGATCACATTGCGGTAGCGGGCCGCCGTGGCGCCGCCGGGACCGGCCCAGGCCGGGGCGGTGCCCCACCAGAGCACGTTCAGCAGGCGGTCGGGCGGCGTCGTGGCGAAGACCGCGCCGGTGGTCGCGGTGACGGCGGCCAGCAGCGCCTGCTTCACCGTGCCCGGCGCGCCCTCGGCACCGTCCACCACCTGGCGCAGATGCAGCAGCTCCTGCGTCAGCACCGCATCCGGCACCGCGCCGACACGGGCGCCCACCATGGTGCCGGTGCTGTCGGTGAAGCCCTGCGGCGCCTCCAGCGCGTTGATCAGCGGGTGGTATTCGTAGAGGCCGCTCCAGTCGAACTGGCCGCGGTAGAAGGATTCGTCATAGCCCTTCGGCACGCCGAGGAAGCGCACCCCCACCTCGCGCCCGCTGTGCCGGATCTTGAAGAGGGCGAGGTCCAGCGTGTTCACCGGCCAGCCGAGATCCACCGCGCTCCAGAAGGCATCCACCGGCCCGTCCCCGGCGAGCGCCGCGGCATTGACCAGCAGATGCGTCGCCTGCCGCAGGTTCTGCACGTTGAAATGCCGGTCCGGCCCATGCAGGCCGATCATCCCGGCCTCGATCCCCGCCTGGATGTCCGCGGCGATGATGCCGTTCTCCAGCACATGGGTGAATCGCGTGACGGCGAAATGCGTCGCCCCCCCCCCATCCTCCCGCTGGGCCGCCCCCTGGCGGGCGGCGCGCATCCATTGCGCCTCCGCCAGCTTCTTGGTGGCGGTGTAGACGTGGTCGGTCACATAGGCGAAGCACTTGCCGGTCGAGGAATAGACCGCGATCCGCACGCCATGGCGCTGGCAGGCCCCGATGACGTTGCCGCTGCCGAAGACATTGGTTTCCACCGCCTCCCGCACCACGGCCTCGGCCCGGCCCGGCTCGCGGATCGCTGCCAGGTGGAAGACCACCTCGGGCCGCGCCTCGCGGAAGGCGGCATCGAGCGCCACCGCGTCGCGGATATCGGCGGTGATGCCGGTGCCCTCGCCGTGATGCGGGGCGATGTCGAGATTGAACAGCGCCGCCGGCCCGAAGCCCTGCAACAGCCGGCGCAGCCGCGTGCCGACGGAGCCGGACCCGCCGGTGACCAGGATGCGCCGACCGGCCAGCCGCGCCGCCACCGCGTCGCGGTGCAGTTCCACGTTGCGGGTCATGGCGAGTTCCAGCGGGTCCTCGTCCAGCCCTCCCTCGGCCTCCCGCGCCGCCAGAAGCCGGCGTGTCAGGGCCTGGAGAGTCTGGATCGTCGCCGCATTCAGCGCAGCCTGGCCATCCGGCGCCAGGGCGGTGATATCCCGAATCAGGTCGGCGCTGCTTTGCGGCATCAGATCAATCGCCCTGCTGGAGCAATGCGTCATGCACAAGGACAGTGCAACACGCCAGTATTGTAACGTTTAGTTTCCGCAATGCAGCATACATAGCCCCACCAAGTAAAGTCGAATTAATTAGATTTAGGAATTCAAGACGGACATCATCGGGGCCAAAATCCATCCTTCGGGAATATGCCAAAATATTCCTGGATTTCCCGGTTTTCGGGATGGGCCTCATGCCTCCGGCCGCGACGCCGCAACCGGAGGTATGGATGGACGGTCAGGCCCTCGGCCCGGTCCAGGCAGAGAAGCCACGCTCCAGATTGAACAGCCGCCCTGGGTCATAGCCGGCCGAGACCAGGGCGCGGATGACGGCCGCGCTCCGCATGCCGGACTGGCAATAGACCAGCAGGTCGCGGTCCCGCGGGATCCCGTCCAGCACGCCGGCGGCGGCGGTGCCCTGTTCCAGCAGCGCCCCCACCGCATCGTCGATCAGCGGCTTGGGCAGGCGCAGGGCGCCCGGCAGGGTCCCGCCCGCCCATTCCGGCGGGTTGCGGACGTCGAGCAGCACCATCTCCGGCCCCGCCTCCAGCCGGGCCAGTGCCTCGGCGGCGGAAAGCCCCTGGCCGACCACAGGCGCGGAACACACCATCTGCACCTCCCGCAGCACGATCTCGGAGGGCGGCTTGCCGCAACAGGGGCAGTCCGGCGCCTTGGCCACGGTGACGGTGCCGAAGCTCAGATCCAGCCCGTCATAGACCAGCATCCGCCCGATCATCGGCGTGCCGATGCCGGTGAGAAGCTTGATCGCCTCCGTGGCCTGCAGGGCGCCGATCACGCCCGGCAGCACGCCCAGCACCCCGGCCTCGGCGCAGTTGGGCGCGAGTTCGGTCGGCGGCGGCTCGGGGAAGAGGCAGCGGTAGCAAGGGCCGACACGGGCGTCGAAGACGCTGAGCTGCCCGTCGAAGCGCAGCACGCCGCCATAGACGTTGGGGATGCCGAGCTTCGTGCAGGCATCGTTGACAAGGTAGCGGGTCGGGAAGTTGTCCGTCCCGTCGATCACCACGTCATAGCCGGCGATCAGTTCCAGCGCGTTGTCCACCGTCAGGAAGACGTCGTGCCGCTCGACCACCAGGTCCGGGTTCAGGTCGGTCATGCGCGCGGCGGCGCTTTCCGTCTTCTGCCGGCCCAGGGTGGAATAGCCATGGGCGACCTGGCGCTGGAGGTTGGTCTCCTCCACCACATCCGGGTCCACCAGCCCGATACGGCCGACCCCCGCGGCGGCGAGGTAGAGGGCGGTGGGGCAACCCAGGCCGCCGGCGCCGATCAGCAGCACGCTGCCGGCCTTCAGCCGGCGCTGCCCCTCGATGCCGAATTCCGGCAGGATCAGATGGCGCCCGAAGCGCCTCAGCTCCGCGGCGCTGAGATCCGGCAAAGGGGCATCGGCCAGGAGCGCGCTCATCCGCCAGCGATGCTCGCCAGGATGCGGATCTCGTCCTTGCCATCGACGGCGGTGTCCAGCCCGTTCAGCAGGCGGATGTCCTGGCCGTTCTTGAAGACCATCACGAAGGGCCGCAGGCGGTTCGCGGTGAAGAGGTGGCCCCGCATTTCCGGCAGGCCGTCCACCAGATGGTCCAGCACCGACTGCACGGTATCGCCCTCGACCGTGACCTGAGCCTGCTGGCCTGTGTATCGGCGGAGGGAACTCGGCACCAGGATGACCGGCATGAAACCCCTTTCGGAAGCTGCCCAGGGTCTTGCCCGGCCACGGCACGGATTCTGGCGGCGACGCCTTCACGGAGAGACGCCTGAGCCGGCGGAATCCGTGTCGGGGGAGCACAGATCCAGTGATTCAGGAAGGCCTATAAAGCGGCGGCGTGTCGAAATCCGCAACCTAAATCTCGCAAAAATCGACACTCAAGCATTTGATACGAATTAATAATGTTTAAGCCGCCTCTTCCCCGCTTCCGATCAGGGACGGCTCAGGGTCTTCACATTCGCGGCGACGCGGCGGCGGGCGGGCGCCATCGCGGCATTGGCGATCTGCCGCGCATCGGCGCCCTGCATCGCCTTGCGGCCGGCATCCATCCAGCCCTGGGTGAAGGCGCGCTGCTTCTCCAGCGCCATCTCCGTCAGGGCCGGGGCGGCCGTGGCGGGCTCCGCCCAGAGGCTGGCGGAGCGGAGGGTGAAGACCCATCCGGCCTGCCAGGCGAACAGGCTCCAGCGTGTCATCTCGGCGAAGGCCCCGATGGGGTCCACCATGTTGGGTGCGGTTTTCGGCATGGGGGCCTTCGTACAGGTTTGGCTACAACACCGCCAGAATCGTTTCGGCCTTGCTCGCCTCGAAGGCGCCCGGGGCCTCGATCCCCACATGCGCCACCTTGCCGTCGCGGGCGACCAGGGCGAAGCGCTGGCAGCGCACTCCCATGCCACGGGCACCGAGATCCATCTCCAGCCCCAGCGCGCGGGTGAAGGCGGCCGAACCATCGGCGAGCATGGCGATCTCATCTCCCAGGCCCTGGTCGCGGGCCCAGGCGGCCATGACGAAGGCATCGTTCACCGCCATGCAGGCGATGGCATCGACGCCCTTGGCCCGCAGGGCCTCCGCCTGCTCCTTGAAGCCGGGCAGATGGCGGGCGGAGCAGGTGGGGGTGAAGGCGCCGGGGACGCCGAACAGCACCACCGTCCGGCCGGCGAAGAAGTCCGCGGTGTCCTGCTCCTGCGGCCCCTCCGGGGTGGCACGCATGAGCTTGACCGAGGGGATCGTGTCGCCGGGCTGAATGGGCATGGCCTTCCTTTCTGCGGCGCAAGCCCCCGGGATGGGGGCGGCGGGGCGCGTGCGCGGATGCGGCGCGAGCGGAGCCCTGCTGTCAAGCGCGGCCTACCTGCAAGGGCGCCGCCGGGGCGTCATGAAAACCAAGGCGGCAGGGGCGGCTTGTCGCCACAGGCCGCTTGCGGGCGGCGGGGGAGCCCGCCACATTCAGGGGTGATGGCGAGGCACGCACGAGACGACGACACCCCGGATTTTCCCGAGGACGCTCCGGAAGGGAGGCCCGAGGGAGGCAAGGATTCACCCGGCCGCCGCCCGGGCCGGCGGCGGAGCCGGAAGGACCGCGAACGGGCCATCAGCCTGCCCGACAGCACCTCCCTGGCGGGGCAGATCCTGATCGCCATGCCCAGCATGCAGGACCCGCGCTTCGCCCGCAGCGTGATCTGCCTCTGCGCCCATTCCTCGGACGGGGCGATGGGGATCGTGCTGAACAAGGCGATCGAGAACCTGTCCTTCGACGACCTGCTGAAGCAGCTCGACGTGGCGCCGGTGCCGCCGCAGCGCCGGATCGCGCTGCATGCCGGCGGGCCGGTGGAAGGCGGCCGCGGCTTCGTGCTCCACACGGCGGACTGGTCCAGCGAAGGCAGCCTGCAGGTCGATCCCGAACTGGTCCTGACGGCGAGCGTGGACATCCTCAAGGCCATCGCCGGCGGCGGCGGGCCGCGCCGGGGCCTGCTGGCCCTGGGCTATGCCGGCTGGGGGCCGGGGCAGTTGGAGGAGGAGCTCCAGCAGAATGCCTGGCTCAACGTCTCCCCGGACGAGGCCCTGCTCTTCGAGGAGGAGGAGAACGACGCCAAGTGGCGCCGGGCCCTGGCCAAGCTGAAGGTGGACCCCCTCCTCCTGGTGGGCATCGCCGGGCGGGCCTGACGGTCGGGCCATTCAGCCTCCCGCCACGCGCCCGCCGATGCCGAGGCGGCACGCCAGGACTCCCAGCGCCGCGCGCCCCGGCCCCTCCCCGGCGATCGACAGATGGACATGGGGGAGCCGCGCCAGGGCGCCCTTCCCAGATGGCCGCGAGCGGCGGCGGCATGGACCGGTCGCTATCCGCCGACGGCGATGACTGCTTCAGAATCGCCGGATTTCATGGAAGCAGGATTGATCGTTCGTCATCCATGCCTGCACCGGACAGCGGGTGCGACGCGACGCCCCGCAGGTCCGCCATCTCCCGCCGGCCGAGAAAACGAGTCCCGTATGACCCATCCCCCACGCCGCCCCGTCCTGTCTCTCCTGCGCGATTTCCTGAACCACAGCGCCTCGGGCGGCCTGGTCCTCATGGCCGCCGCCGCCCTGGCGCTGGTCGTGGCCAATACCGGCCTGGCACCCACCTATTTCCACGCGCTGCACGCCTCTGCCGGCGGGCTCAGCCTGCTGCACTGGATCAATGACGGGCTGATGGCGCTGTTCTTCCTGCTCGTCGGGCTGGAGATCAAGCGCGAGATGCTGGACGGGCAGCTCGCCACCTGGGGCCGGCGTGTCCTGCCCGGCATCGCCGCGCTGGGCGGCATGGCCATGCCGGCGCTGATCTACATCGCCATCGCGGGCGGGGACCCGGAGGCCGCGCGTGGCTGGGCCGTGCCCGCCGCCACCGACATCGCCTTCGCCCTCGGGGTGATCTCCCTGCTGGGGCCGCGCGTGCCCGCCTCGCTGAAGATCTTCCTCGCCGCCCTCGCGATCCTCGACGACCTCGGCGCCGTGGTGATCATCGCCCTGTTCTACACGGACAGCCTCTCGCTCCTGGCACTCGGCGCCGATGGGGTGGTCCTGGTGCTGCTTTTCCTGCTCAACCGCGCCGGCACGCGGCAGCTCTGGCCCTATCTGCTGCTGGGCGCGCTGCTCTGGTTCTTCATGCTGCAATCGGGCGTGCATGCCACGCTGGCGGGCGTGCTCCTGGCCCTCTGCATCCCCCTCCGCCACCGCCCCGGCGGGGCCGACGACACGGCGCATTCGCCGCTGCACCGGCTGGAGCATGGGCTGACGCGCTGGGTGAACTTCCTGATCCTGCCCATCTTCGGCTTCGCCAATGCCGGCGTCTCCTTCACCGGCATGAGCCCGGAGGCGCTTCTCGGCCCCGTCTCGCTGGGCGTCGGGCTGGGCCTCTTCCTCGGCAAGCAGATCGGCGTCTTCGGCGGCGCCTGGCTGGCCGTGAAGCTCGGCGTGGCGGAGCGCCCGGCCGGGGCAAGCTGGCCGCAGATCTACGGCACCGCCCTGCTCTGCGGCATCGGCTTCACCATGAGCCTCTTCATCGGCCTCCTCGCCTTCCCCACCCATCCGGAGATGCAGGATGCGGTGAAGATCGGCGTGCTCGGCGGCTCGGTGGCCTCCGCCCTCTGCGGCGCCGCCCTGCTCCGCGTGACCGGGCGGGCGCTGGATGCGCGGGGCGAGGCGGTCCGGGCGTCCTGAGGCGCGGTGGCTCCCGTGGCCCGGGGGGGTCCTGGCGGATGGAGGATATCGGGGGGAGGCGGAAGCTTTCCCCGGGCCACGCGTCCCGCCGCCGCACGGATCGCGGAGCGCGCCCCCTAAACACCCCTTGCGTCCCGAACCTCGCCCGGGCTATAGGAATAAAGTCAACACCTATCATGCGTTCCGTTGCGGCGTCACCGGTTCCGGGGCAGGAATTCGAGCTTTGCCCGTTCGCTACACCAAGCGAGGCCCCGTATCCATCCGGACGGATAAAGGACTAAAAGCCTAAATCCCTAAAGCGCCAAAGCCTGCAACAGCCCGCCTTAAAGACCCGAAGGCGGGCGGCGCCGGCCCGGGCCGCAGCGCCTCCGAGGGTCCATGCATTCCGCCGTCTGCGGGGTGGGATCAGCCCACAGGCTGACGGCCACCATGGGAACCAACGAAAGCCCGGGGTCCGGGGACCGGCTTCGGTCCCCGGCGGAGAGGTGTGGGAGAGGCGGCGCCTCTCCCACGGACAGAGCACCACCGGATCAGGCGCGGCGCAGGTTCCACAGATACGGGTTCGGCCCCTGCAACACACCGGAAAGATCGGCGCGGAAGCCGGTCTGCAACACGAAGATGCCGGTGGGCGCGAAGGGCACGCTGTTCCAGCTCGCCTCCTGCACGCGGCGGAGGGCCAGGGACTGCGCCTCCGCATCCGGCGCGTAGAGCCAGCGGTCGATCGCCTCCTCCGTCGCCGGGTCCTCGGGCCAGCCGAACCAGGCCTTCTCCCCATTGCCGCGGATGGCGTAGTTCACCGCCGGGTTGGCGATGGAGCCGGAGGGCGCGTTGGTGGGCAGGATGCTCCAGCCGCCCTCGCCCGGCCTCGCCTTGCTGGTGCGGCGGGTGAGCACGCTGGCCCAGTCCGTCTCCACCAGGTCCACGTCGAAGCCGAGCTGGCGCATGAGCTGCGCGGTGAGCCGCCCCTGCGGCGCGATGGCGGCGAAGTCGGAGGCGTTGATGATCACCACCTTCGCCCCTTCCACCCCGGCGGCGCGGATGACCTTCCGGGCCGAATCCAGGTCCGGCGCCACCGGCGTGTGGCTCTCCACCCCCGGCAGGGTACAGGGAAGCATGGCGTGGCATTCCGCCCAGTCCCCGGGCGCGGCGACGGAGGCCATGAAATCCGGCTGCACCACGAGGTCGCGCACGGCGCGGCGCACCTCCACCTTGTTGAAGGGCGGGTGAAGCTGGTTGAAGCGCATGATCCCGAGGAAGCCCATCGGATCGTAGACCTGGAAGGCCAGCTTCGGGTCCTGCCTCAGGGACGGGATCAGGTCCGGCAGCGGGTATTCCACCCAGTCCACCTCCCCGGTCCGCAGCGCCGCCGCGGCGGTCGCGCCATCGGGGATGATATGCCATTCGAGCCGGTCGAAATGCACCAGCTTGCCGCCCGAGGCGCCGTCGGCGGGCTCGGCGCGAGGCACATACTGCTCGTTGCGGGCATAGGCGACACGGCTGCCGCTGTTGAACTCGTCCGGCAGGAAGCGCCAGGGGCCGGAGCCGATGATCTCGGTGATCGGCTTGTCGCCGGGTGTTTTCGCGATGCGCTCCGGCATGATGAAGGGCACCACCGAAGCCGGCTTGGCCAGGGCATAGAGCAGCGCCGGGAAAGGCCGGTGCAGGCGGATCGACAGGGTGCGGTCGTCCGGCGCCGTCCATTCCGCCACGCTCTGGCGCAGGATCTGCCCGAACTGGTCGCGCGAGGCCCAGCGCTCCAGCGAGGCCAGGCAGTCGCGCGCCCGCACCGGCTCCCCGTCATGGAAGCGCAGCCCCTCGCGCAGCCGGATGGTCCAGCGCCTGCCGTCGTCGCTGGTCTCGTGGCCTTCCGCCATCTGCGGATGCGGCTGCAGCTTCGTATCCGTGGCGTAGAGCGTGTCGAAGACGCAGAAGCCATGCGTGGTGCTGATCGTGGCGCTGAGGAAGATGGGGTCCAGCACCGTCAGCGCCGCCTGCGGCACGAAGCGCAGGGTGCGGGCCCGGGTGGCGCCACCCTGCCCCGCCTCCTGGGCCAGGGCCGGGCGGGCGAATGCGGCATGGGCCAGGGCGGGCGCGGCCAGCCCGGCCTTCAGCAGGTCACGTCTTTGCATGGGGTGTTTCCTCTCTCACAGGTCCCAGGATGGGAGGAGAGGTGCAGGGCCACGCCGCCCGCCGGGATTCCCGGCGGGGCAGGACTTTCCGGAACGGATCGCCCTTCCGTGGCATGCGGTGCACCGATCCCTTCGCCGGTCCTAACCGGGGCAGGTTCCAGGGGTCGCGGGCCAGATGCCCGCCTCTCAGCCCGGTATGGGCTCCCCCCGATGTCTGCCCCAGCTATGAGCCAGGGCCGGAACGGCGGCAAGACACCTCCCCAGGAGGGGAGGGGTGGGACAATCCTTCGCGCCGCCCCCTGGAACTGCCATGGCAGTGGCGCCTATGCTGGCGGCAAAGTCTGACTTCCAACGAGGAAACCCGACGCCATGGATGCCGTGACCCAGCCGCCCGTGATCCGCCTGCATCCCGAGGACGGCGTGGTGATCGCGCGCATGGTCCTGCCCCCCGGCACCACCGTCGCCCCCGGGGTGCGGACGGAGAAGCGCATCCCCGCCGGCCACAAGATCGCCATCCGCCCGCATGCGAAGGGCGAGGCGGTGCGCCGCTACGGCCAGGTGATCGGCTTCGCCACGCGCGACATCGCCCCCGGCGAATGGGTGCATGTGGAGGAGATCGCGATGGGTGACTTCTCGCGCGACTATGCCTTCGGCGCCGACCTGAAGCCGACCGAATACGTGCCGGAGCCCGCGACCTTCCTCGGCATCCGGCGGAAGGACGGGCGGGTGGCCACGCGCAACTATGTGGGCATCGTCACCAGCGTGAACTGCTCCGCCCATGTCGCGGAGCTGATCGCGCTGGCCTTCCGCCGCAACCCGATCACCGGGGAGGACCCGCTGGCCGCCTGGCCGAATGTGGATGGCGTGGTGGCGCTGACCCACAAGACCGGCTGCGGCATGGCGCAGGGCGAGCCGCTGTCGCTGCTGCGGCGGACCATCGGCGGCTATGCGCGGCACCCGAACTTCTCGCATGTCGTGGCCATCGGCCTGGGCTGCGAGGTGAACCAGATCGGCGGGATGCTGCAGGAGCAGCGCCTCGCCGACCGGCTGCGCAGCATGGACATCCAGGAGATGGGTGGCGCCCGCAAGACGGTGGAGGCCGGCATCGCCTTCGTCCGCGGCGTGCTGGGCGAGGCCAATGCCGTGACGCGCGAGCCGGTGCCGGCGAGCGAGCTCTGCGTCGCCCTGCAATGCGGCGGCTCCGACGGCTATTCCGGTATTTCCGCCAACCCGGCCCTGGGCGTGGCGAGCGACCTGATCGTGCGCCATGGCGGCACGGTGATCCTGAGCGAGACCACCGAGACCTATGGCGCCGAGCACCTGCTGACCCGCCGCGCGGTGAGCCCGGAGGTCGGGCAGAAGCTGGTGGACCTGATGCACTGGTGGGAGGACTACACCGCCAAGGAGGGAGCGGAGATCAATGCCAACCCCTCCCCCGGCAACAAGGCCGGGGGGCTCACCACCATCCTGGAGAAGAGCCTCGGCGCCATGGCCAAGGCGGGACACACGAATCTCGTGGAGGTCTACCGCTATGCCGAGCCGGTGACCGCCAAGGGCTTCGTCTTCATGGACACGCCGGGCTACGACCCGGTGGCGGCGACGGGGCAGGTGGCCGGCGGCGCCAACCTCGTTTGCTTCACCACCGGCCGCGGCAGCGTCTTCGGCGCCAAGCCGGCGCCAAGCCTGAAGCTCGCCACCAATTCCGCGATGTATGAGCGGATGCGGGACGACATGGACATCAACTGCGGCCCCATCCTGACCGGCGAGGAGACGGTGGAGCAGTGCGGCGAGCGGATCTTCCGCCAGATCCTGCGCGTGGCCAGCGGCGAGCGGACCAAGAGCGAGGAATTCGACTTCGGCGCGGCGGAATTCGCGCCCTGGCAGATCGGCGCGACGGTCTGAGGCCGCGCCGGCCGGCGGAGGGCCGGTGCAGCCATAAGGAAAGGCGGGGGTGTTTCCGCCCCCCGCCCTCCGGCTGCCGGTCCTGCCCCTGCCCGCGCTCAGCGGGCCGGGTTGGCCGCGTTGAACTTGTCGATCAGCGTCGAGGCCGCGGCCACGCAAGCCTGGGTCGACTCGTTCTCGGCGCAGCGGATGCGCATCTCGGTGCCGTTGCGCTCGATCATAAAGGACGCGGCGCGCGAGGGCGGCGGGCCCATCGGCCGCATCATCGGCGGGCCGCCGCGCCAGCCATGGCGGCCGGGACCACCCTCAGGGCCACCGGGCCCGCCAGGACCGCCGGGGCCCTGGGGCCGCTCGGCCTGCGGGCCACCCGGAGGCGGAGGCGGCGGGGTCTGGGCGATGGCCATGCCCGCCGCACCGAAAAGGGCCAGACCGGCGCCGAGAAGCAGGATCTTCTTCATGGGAACTCCTTACCGTGTTCCTACGGCAGGCCAGCGATTCCCGGCCCATCCGTGAAATCCGAAATAACCATCCCCACCTCTTCTGTCGCGCCCAAAGTTGCGACAGATTGTTTCTGTTCCGTACTACGTAAACCCCCCGGATTTCCCACGCGGCGTTTTAAAGAAATCCACGCCTTGTTTTCGCCACGCCATGGCGTTTGCTTCGGGCTGACATGAAAGCATGGTCATGCCCAGGACTGAAGCGAAAGCATGCCCATCCGCGTTCATGCCATCACTTCAAGGGAGCAGCATGCGGTGAAACACCGGATCATGGCCCACAGGATGGTGCTGGGTCTCGGATTGGGGCTGGGGCTGGCACTGGGCGTCGCGGCCCCCGCCCTGGCGGCACCTGGCTACGCCACCGGCAATGTCAACCTGCGCGCGGGTCCCGGCCCCTCCTATCCCCGCGTCGCCATGATCGCCGCCGGCGCGCCGGTGGAGATCTTTGGCTGCCTCGACGGCTACAACTGGTGCGATGTCGGCGTCGGCGGGGCACGGGGCTGGGTTGCCGGTAGCTACCTGCAATACGCCTATCAGGGGCAGCGGGTGCTGGTCCCGGAATACGGGCCGCGCATCGGCGTGCCGATCATCGGCTTCGATTTCGGCGACTACTGGGGTCGCTACTACCGGGGCCGGCCCTGGTACAGCGTGCATGACCGCTGGGGCGGCCCGCCTCCGCCGCCGCACCGTCCCGGCCCGCCCCCCGGCTGGCACGGCCGCCCGCCGGGCCCGGGCTGGGGACCGCCCGGCCGCCCGCCAGGGCCGGAAGGAGAGCACCGTGGCCCCGGCGGGCCTCCGCCCTTCTGACGCCTGCTGGCGGGTTCTCCGGGGGAAGGCGTCGCCTCCCCCCGGACCACCTATCCGCCAGGACGCGCCCTGGATACCGGCGCCGCGGGCATCCCGCTCTCATGTGCTTTCCCGAGGGCCCTGCCCGGCCCCCGGGACTGCCACGACACATTGCCTTCACATCTCCTTCCGGCCCTGGGCTCCCTCCCCCGACGCGGCTATAAGCGGCCCCCCGCAAGCACCCTCCTGCAGCGCACCGCCCCACCCGACCATCGAGGAACCCATCCCGGCATGACTATCGCGATCGACCTCGGCACCACCACCGCCGGCTCGCCCGCGACTCTCGACCTGGAGGAGCTTCTCGCCACCCGGCTGCTGGTCCAGGGCAATTCCGGTTCCGGCAAGTCGCACCTGCTGCGGCGGCTGATGGAGCAGTCCGCCGCCTGGGTGCAGCAGGCGGTGATCGATCCGGAAGGGGACTTCGTCAGCCTCGCCGAGAAATTCGGCCATCTGGTGATCGATGCTGCCGCGCAGACCGAACGTGGCCTCCAGGCCGCCGCTGAGCGGATGCGGGAGCACCGCGTTTCGGTGGTGCTGAACCTGGAAGGGCTGGATGCCGAGGGGCAGATGCGCCAGGCGGCTGTCTTCCTGAACGGCATGTTCGAGGTGGAGCGCGACCTCTGGTCCCCCGTGCTGGTGGTGGTGGACGAGGCGCAGATCTTCGCCCCCGCCGCCGCGACCGAGGTGTCCGACGAGGCCCGTCGCGCCTCGCTGGGCGCCATGGCCAATCTGATGTCGCGTGGCCGCAAGCGTGGGCTGGCCGGCATCATCGCGACGCAGCGCCTGGCCAAGCTGGCCAAGAATGTCGCCGCCGAGGCCTCGAACTTCCTGATGGGTCGCACCTTCCTCGATATCGACATGCAGCGCGCCGCCGACCTGCTGGGCATGGAGCGGCGGCAGGCGGAGCAGTTCCGCGACCTGCCGCGCGGCAGCTTCGTGGCCCTCGGCCCGGCCCTGTCCCGCCGCCCCCTGCCTATCCGCATCGGCGTGGTGGAGACGCAGACCCGTTCCGCCGGGCCGAAGCTCACCCCCCTGCCCAATGCGCCGGAGGAGGTGCGGGAGCTGATCCTCACCCCGCCGCCCGAGCCCGTCCGCCCCGCGCGCCGCGCGCCGCCGCCGCCCGCGCCGGACATCCTGGCGCAGCTCGCCGCCGCCCGCCCGCCCGCCGTGCACAGCCGCACCGCCGAGGCCGCCCCCCCGAGCCCGGAGGAACTGGCCGAGCGCGAGCATAAGCTGGAGGAGGTGCTGCGGGGCCTGCTGGAGGACCCCGAGGCCGCCTTCCGGCCGGTCAGCGTGCTGTATGGCGACTTCCTCGTGCGCTGCCGGATCAAGGCGGTGTCCGGCAAGCCGATGGAACTGCCGGAATTCCGCGCCCGCCTCGCCGTGGCACGGGCCGGGGTGGATGCCGGCACCGCCGGGAATCCGGAATGGTCCGCGGTGCGGGGCCGCGCCGCGACGCTGCCGGAGGATGTGCAGGGCGTCTATCTGATGCTGGCGCGCGCCGCGCTGGACAGGCTCCCCTGCCCCTCCGACGCCGCCATCGCCCAGGCCTATGGCACCCGCTCCCTGGGCCGCGCCCGCCGCGTACTCACCTATCTGGAGGAGCAGGGCATGGTGGTGCAGCAGCAGGACCGCCAGGGACGCCGTGTGGCGCTGGTGGAGCTGGGCTGGGAAACCGCGCCAGGCGATGCCAATGCCGAGGCGGCCTGACACTTTCTCACCGGCTCGCCGCCGCCCCTGCGTGAGAGCCTTCCTTCCGTTCCGAACCCTCCCCGCCCCGCCTCCTGGAAAACGTGGCCGCCCCGCGCCGTTAGACGGGCCAGAACGATCGGCATCGAGCGAACCGGCAGAAGGAGCGGAATCATGCGGGACCTGAAGGGGGCGGTGGTGGTGATCACCGGCGCATCCAGCGGCATCGGCCGCGCGGCGGCCCAGGCCTTCGCCGCGGAGGGGGCCAACCTGGTCCTCGCCGCCCGGCGGGAAAGCGTGCTGGACGAGGTGGTGGCGGAATGCGGCCGCCTCGCCCGCCCCCATGGTGCCCGCGCCATCGCCGTGCCGGCCG
Source organism: Roseomonas gilardii subsp. gilardii (assembly GCF_023078375.1). Lineage (NCBI taxonomy): Bacteria > Pseudomonadati > Pseudomonadota > Alphaproteobacteria > Acetobacterales > Roseomonadaceae > Roseomonas > Roseomonas gilardii. The sequence goes on from NZ_CP095554.1 coordinate 4,197,369, forward strand.
ATGTGACCGAAGCCGGGGCGATGAAGCGGCTGGCCGAGGCGGCGGTGCGCGAATTCGGCCATGTCGATGTCTGGATCAACAATGCCGGGGTCGGCGCGGTCGGTGGCTTCGCCGAGGTGCCGGCGGATGCGCATGACCAGGTGGTGCGAACCAACCTGCTGGGCCACATGCACGGCGCCCATGCCATCCTGCCGCATTTCCAGGCGCGGCGGCGGGGCGTGCTGATCAACACCAACTCGCTCGGCGCCTGGGTGCCGACGCCCTATGCTGCCTCCTACAGCGCCAGCAAGTTCGGGCTGCGCGGCTTCTCCGAAGCGCTGCGGGGCGAGTTGTCGCGCTGGCCCGGCATCCATGTCTGCGACGTCTTCCCCTCCTTCGTCGATACGCCCGGGCTGCGGCATGGCGGCAATTACGTGGGGCGGGAGCTGAGCGCGCCGCCGCCGGTCCACAGCCCCTTCGACGTGGCGGAGGCCATGGTTTCCCTGGCCCGCCAGCCACGGCCCTCGGCCACGGTGGGCAAGGAGGTGTATCTGCTGCGCCTCGCACAGGCCATGGTTCCGGGACTGCTGCGCCGGGGCATGGCGCGGCTCATGGAGCGGCAGTTCCGCCGCGCCCGCCCGGTACCCGTGTCGGACGGCAACCTCTTCGCCGCGCCGACCCGGGGCGTGATCCACGGCAACGGGATCTATGGTGGCCTGCGCCAGCCCTCCGGCGGCCAGGCGCTTCGCGGCCATGCGCTCCGCACCGGCCTGATACTGGGCGGAACCCTGCTGCTGGGCGGATGGCTGCTGCGCCGGTCCCGGGGCTGAAAGCGGCTGCTGCCAAAAGAGGCAGGAAAAACGCCATTTCCTGCGCGTCTGGCGCTCTCCCAGGCATCTGGGCCCCTCCGCTCCTCTGACGGCGGCGGTCCCGGAATGTGGCACTCCCATTGCTACACCGTTGCGTGACCGTCGCCATCCGGCGGTGCGCCGGACTGGCCCGTGAAAGCGGCCGGCCGGCGCCACAGCGATCGCCTCTGGGGGAGTTTCCGCATGACGTCCAACCGACAGGCCCCGGGCGAGCCCCGGCAGGAAGCCCCGCTGGGCGGTGCGCTGGGCCGCCGCCAGTTCGGCCGTCTCGGCGCGCTGCTGGCCGGCGGCGCCGTGCTGGGTGCGCCCGCCATCCTCCGGGCCCAGTCCGCCGGGCCGATCAAGCTCGGCATCCTGCATTCCCTCTCCGGCACCATGGCCATCAGCGAAACGACGCTGAAGGATGTGATGCTCATGCTCATCGAGGAGCAGAACAAGAAGGGCGGCGTGCTCGGCCGCAAGCTGGAGGCGGTGGTCGTGGACCCGGCCTCCAACTGGCCGCTCTTCGCCGAGAAGGCGCGCCAGCTCATCGCGCAGGACAAGGTCGCCGCCTGCTTCGGCTGCTGGACCTCGGTGTCGCGGAAGTCGGTTCTGCCGGTCTTCGAGGAGCTGAACGGCATCCTCTTCTATCCCGTGCAGTACGAGGGCGAGGAAAGCAGCAAGAACGTCTTCTACACCGGCGCCGCGCCGAACCAGCAGGCGATCCCGGCGGTGGACTACCTGATGCAGGAAGAGGAGGTGAAGCGCTGGGTCCTCGCGGGCACGGACTATGTCTATCCGCGCACCACGAACAAGATCCTGGAAGCCTATCTCAGGTCCAAGGGCGTCGCGCAGGGCGACATCCTGATCAACTACACGCCCTTCGGCCATAGCGACTGGCAGAACATCGTCAGCGAGATCAAGAAGTTCGGCTCCGCGGGCCAGAAGACGGCGGTGGTCTCGACGATCAACGGCGATGCCAATGTCCCCTTCTACAAGGAGCTCGGCAACCAGGGCGTCAAGGCCACCGACATCCCTGTTGTCGCCTTCTCGGTGGGCGAGGAGGAGCTGGCGGGCCTCGACACCGCTCCGCTGGTCGGCCACCTGGCCGCCTGGAACTACTTCATGTCCATCGACAATCCGGACAACAAGGCCTTCATCCAGAAGTGGCAGGCCTTCACCAAGAACCCGAAGCGCGTCACCAACGACCCGATGGAGGCGCACTACATCGGCTTCAACATGTGGGTGAAGGCGGTCGAGGCGGCCGGCACCACCGACAGCAACCCGGTGATCGACGCCATGATCGGCGTGGCCGTGCCGAACCTCTCGGGCGGCACCTCCACCATGATGCCCAACCACCACATCACCAAGCCGGTGCTGATCGGCGAGATCCAGGGCAACGGGCAGTTCAACGTCGTCTCGCAGACGCCGGGCACGATCGTGGCGCAGGAATGGTCGCCCTATCTGGAGGGATCGCGCGACCTGATCGCCGATTGGCGCAAGCCGCTCTCCTGCGGCAACTTCAACGTCAAGACCGGCAAGTGCGGCGGCGCGGGCGGCTGAGCCCTCCCCGCCATGGACGGGGCCGTCGCGCCCCGTCCGCCTTTCCTGTTCCCGCATCCCTGAGGAGGGCAAGATGACCCGGCTCGCCGGCCTCATCCTCCTGCTTCTGGCCCTCATGGTCTCGCCTTCACGGGCGCAGCCCGCGGGGGCGGAACTGCTCGCGTCCAGCTCCTTCGACGACATCCGCCGTGGCGTGGAAACGCTCGCCGCCTCCGGCGCGCCCGAGGCTGCGACCATCCTGGGTGCGCTGGGCGAAGGGCGGCTCTTCGTCCTGCCCGACCGCAGCCTGGCGATCCGCGGCGCCGACGGCACCTATCGCGACGCCATCGGCGGCCAGCCGGTGACGCCCGCCGGGCCCCCACGCGCGGCCCGGCTGAACAACAGCATCCGCCGCGCCGTCGAGGCGGCGATGGGTGGGCTGCAGCTCATGGCGCCGGATGCCGGGACACGCGCCAGCGCCGCCGCCGCCGTCTTCCGCGCCCGCGACGCCGCCATCCTGCCGGTGCTGGAAAAGGCCCTGGCCGCCGAGCGCGATCCCGGCGTGCGGCAGGTGATGGAACAGGCCCGCGCCGCGATCCTGCTGAACGAGGCCGCGACGCCCGAGCCCGACCGCCTCGCCGCCATCGCCACGCTGCGCGCCCGTGGCGACATCGACGCCCGCGCCCTGCTCGCCGGCCTGTCCGGGCAGCCGCCCGCCGTGGCCGAGGCCGCCGCGAACGCGGTGAAGGCCATCGACTGGAACCTCACCCTCTGGGGCTGGGCGCAGAACGCCTGGTACGGGCTGAGCCTGGGCTCGGTCCTCCTGCTCGCCGCCGCCGGGCTCGCCATCACCTTCGGGGTGATGGGCGTGATCAACATGGCGCATGGCGAGCTGGTGATGCTCGGTGCCTACACCACCTTCCTGGTCCAGGACGCGATCCGCAGCCACGCGCCCGGCCTGTTCGGCGCCTCGCTCTTCATCGCCGTGCCACTCGCCTTCCTTGTCACCGGCGCGGTCGGCGTGGCCATCGAGCGTGGGCTGATCCGCTTCCTCTACGGCCGTCCGCTGGAAACGCTGCTCGCCACCTTCGGCCTGTCGCTGGTGCTGCAACAGGCGGTGCGCTCCGCCTTCGGCCCCACCAACCGGGAGGTCGGCACTCCCGCCTGGATGAGTGGCGCCTTCCAGCTCGGCGGCCTCACCATCACCATGAACCGCCTCGTCATCATCCTCTTCGCCTTCGCCGTGGTCGCGGCGCTGATGGCGGCGCTGCGCTACACCTCGCTCGGCCTCAGGATGCGGGCCGTGACGCAGAACCGGCGCATGGCGGCGGCCATGGGCATCCGCACGCCCTGGATCGACGCGCTGACCTTCGGCCTGGGCTCCGGCGTCGCCGGCATGGCGGGCGTGGCGCTGAGCCAGATCGACAATGTCTCGCCCAATCTCGGCCAGGGCTACATCATCGACAGCTTCATGGTCGTGGTCTTCGGCGGCGTCGGCAATCTCTGGGGCACCGTCATCAGCGCCCTCACCCTCGGCGTCGCCAACAAGTTCCTGGAGCCCCTGGCGGGCGCCGTGCTGGGCAA